>CAXBDR010000174.1:0-9624 GCA_963974265.1 uncultured Rhodoferax sp. | reverse complement strand
CCGAATGGCGGGCCTGACTCTCTCATATTCATCATTCGATATAACAACATCACATAAATGTAGTTTGCAATATATAGATTGACACCTAGAGTCGCTCCTCATGCATGACGTGGTGTTCATTCTTGCCGGATTCCTGGTCGGCCTCGTGGTCGGACTGACCGGCGTGGGCGGCGGCTCGTTGATGACGCCCATCCTGATCTTCTTTTTCGGCGTCAAGCCGGTGCTGGCGGTCGGAACCGACCTGCTGTTCGCGGCCGTCACCAAGTTCGGCGGCACCGTGCGGCTGGCGCGCGCCCGGCTGATCGACTGGCGGGTCGTGCTGCAGTTGTCGGCCGGCAGCATTCCGGCGGCGCTGCTGACCTTGTGGGTGTTGCGCCGAACCGGCCCGGCGGGTGACCAGGTGCAGGCCTGGATCACCAGCGGCCTGGGATTTGCGCTGCTGCTGACCGCTGCGGCCACTTTGTACAAGGCCTTCCGCGGCCCGTTGCGCTCCCCCGCGACCGCCCAGATCGACCGCCGTGCCGCCGCCCGGCCCCGCCACTGGAGCCTGCCGCTGCTGTTCGGCGCCGCCATCGGCACGCTGGTGACCCTGACCTCGGTCGGCGCCGGTGCGATCGGCGTGACCGTGTTGCTGCTGCTCTATCCGCATCTGCCACTGCCGCGCATCGTCGCCGCCGACATCGCCTATGCCGTGCCGCTGACGCTGGTTGCCGGCCTGGGACATGCGTCCATGGGTTCGGTCGACTGGGCGCTGCTGGCCAAGCTGCTGGCCGGCTCCTTGCCCGGCATCTGGATCGGCGCCCACCTGATGCAACACACGCCCGAGCGCCTGGTGCGTTCGCTCTTGTCGGTCCTGATGGCCTGGGCCGGGCTCAAGCTGATCGCCTTCTGACGATCCGACCACAGACACACCTGCAACCACACCCATAACGAGAACGACCATGTACCAGTACACCGACTTCGACCGCCAGTTCATCCGCAACCGCGCCGCGCAATACCGCGACCAGCTCGAGCGCAACCTGGCCGGCACGCTGGGCGAGGACGAATTCAAGCCGCTGCGGCTGCAGAACGGCTGGTATGTGCAGCGGTATGCGCCGATGCTGCGCGTTGCCGTGCCGTATGGCGAGTTGTCGAGCCTGCAGCTGCGCACGCTGGCCCGCGTCGCGCGCGAATACGACCAGCCCGACGCGGAACTGCTGGCCCGTGCCCAACACACGCAGGACCAGCTCGGCCAGATCCCGCTGCACGACGGCCGCATGATCGGCTCGAAGCTGAAATACGGCTACGGCCACTTCACCACGCGCACCAACGTGCAGTTCAACTGGATCCCGCTGGCCCGCAGCGCCGACGTGATGGACCTGCTGGCCGAGGTGCAGCTGCACGGCATCCAGACCAGCGGCAACACCATCCGCAACATCACCAGCGACGCGCTGGCCGGCATTGCCGACGACGAGATCGCCGATCCGCGGCCATTCTGCGAGATCCTGCGCCAGTGGAGCACGCTGCATCCGGAGTTCGCTTTCCTGCCGCGCAAGTTCAAGATCTCGGTCAACGGTGCGCGCGAAGACCGCGTCGCGACCGGCTGGTACGACGTGGGCCTGCAGCTGCTGCGCAACGACGCGGGCGAACTCGGCTTCAAGGTGCTGGTGGGCGGCGGCATGGGTCGCACACCCATCATCGGCACCGTGGTGCGCGAGTTCCTGCCGTGGAACCAGCTGATGAACTACCTCGAGGCCGTGATCCGCGTCTACAACCGCTATGGCCGACGTGACAACAGCTGGAAGGCCCGCATCAAGATCCTGGTCAAGGCCGAAGGCCAGCGCTACATCGACCAGGTCGAGGCCGAATACCGGCAGATCGTCGAGCACGACGGCGCGCCGCACACCATCACGCAGGAGGAATTCGACCGGGTCGCCGCTGCCTTCGTCGCGCCGACGATCGACGCCAACCGCACCGACGCCGAGACGCGCACGGCACACGTGGCGCGTTTCGCCTCCGACAACCCCGAGTTCGCGCGCTGGCTGAACCAGAACGTGTTGCCGCACAAGAACCCGGACCTGCGCGCCGTGAACCTGTCGTTCAAGCGCCTGGGCTACGCACCGGGCGACGCCACCGCCGAGCAGATGGAACAGGCCGCCGACCTGGCCGACCAATTCTCGGCCGGCGAGCTGCGCGTGACGCACGAGCAGAACCTGCTGCTGCCCTGGGTGCGCTTCGAGCAACTGCCCGAACTGTGGCAGGCCGCGCGCGCCGCCGGCCTGGCCAAGGCCAACATCGGCCTGCTGACCGACATGATCGCCTGCCCCGGCGGCGATTTCTGCTCGCTGGCCAATGCCCGTTCCTTGCCGATCGCCGAGGCGGTGACCGAGCGTTACCAGGACCTGGACGAGTTGCACGACATCGGCGAGATCGACCTGCACATCAGCGGCTGCATCAACTCCTGCGGCCACCACCACAGCGGCCACATCGGCATCCTGGGCGTGGACAAGGACGGCAAGGAGTGGTACCAGGTGACGCTGGGCGGCGCGGACGGATCCAGCCTGTCCGGCCCGGCCACGCCCGGCAAGGTCGTCGGCCCGTCGTTTTCGGCCACCGAGGTGCCGGACGTGATCGAGGCCTTGATCGCGGTCTACCGCGAACAACGGCAATGGGTCGAGACCGACGCCGGCGGGCGCCACGAGACCTTCATCACGACGCTGCGCCGCGTGGGTATCGAGCCGTTCAAGCTCGCCGCGAATGCCGCGCGCCATGTTGTGCACAAGCAGGCGGCCTGAACACCGCTGCCGGACCCCAACTTTATCCCCGATCCACACCATGCAACTCATCACACAACAGGAACACGGCAGCGACCTGCCCGCCACCGGCGTGCTGCAACTGCCCAACGACGCCGACCTGCAGGGCCTGGACCTCGCCGGCGTGACCCGCATCGAGCTGAACTTTCCGAAGTTCAGCGACGGCCGCGCGTTCAGCCAGGCCGTGACCTTGCGCCGGCGCCTGGGCTTCACCGGCGAACTGCGCGCCATCGGCGACGTGCTGGTCGACCAGCTGGTGCAGATGCACCGCAGCGGCTTCGACAGCGCGGTACTGCGCGCCGACCAGGACGTGGCCGTGGCGCAGCGCCAGTTCGCGCGTTTCAGCGCCTTCTACCAGGGCGACGAGCGCACGAACGCGCCCCACTTCCGGCGCAGCGCGTGATGCCCTCGGCCATCGACACCCACGCGCGCGCCAGCGCCGACTTCATGGCCAAGCTGCAGCGCAGCCGCGAGGCCCTGCTGGCCCTGGCGCTCGAACACGCCCGCGTGCCGGGTGCGGACTCGCCACGCGTCGTGCAGGCCTCGAGCCTGGGCGCCGAGGACATGGTCATCAGCCACCTGATCGACACGCTCGCGCTCGATGTCGGCATCTTCGTGCTGCAGACCGGCATGTTGCACCCCGAGACGCTGGCGCTGCTCGAGACCCTCAAGCGCAACGCGCGTGTGCCGGTGACGGTCTACGAGCCGCAGGCCGAAGCAGTGGTGCAGTTCGTCGCGCGCGAAGGCCAGGAAGCCATGTACAAGAGCATCGCGCTGCGCAAGCAGTGCTGCGGCATTCGCAAGATGGAGCCGCTGGCGCGGGCGCTCGACGGCAAGAGCGCCTGGATCACCGGCCTGCGCCGCGAACAGTCCGGCGCGCGCGCCGAGGTGCCGCTGCGCGACAGCTCGGATGCGGCCCGCGTCAAGCTCAACCCGCTGGCCGAATGGACCTGGGGCGACGTGTGGCACTACATCGGCGCGCACGGCGTGGCCTACAACCCGCTGCACGACCAGTTCTTCCCCAGCATCGGCTGCGCGCCGTGTACCCGCGCCATCAGCCTGGGCGAGGACTTCCGCGCCGGCCGCTGGTGGTGGGAAGACGAGAACGCCAAGGAATGCGGGCTGCACGTGGCCCGGGACACCGAACAACAAGAGGAATCGCACGCATGAACGCACGTACCGAACCAGCCCTGCTGGCCCAGCTGAGCAACCAGCACCTGGACGCACTGGAAGAGGAAACCATCTTCATCCTGCGCGAGGTGGCGGCGGCATTCGAACGCCCGACCCTGTTGTTCTCGGGCGGCAAGGATTCGCTGGTGCTGCTCAAGTGCGCCGAGAAGGCCTTCGGCGTCGGTCGCATCCCGTATCCGCTGCTGATGATCGACACCGGCCACAACTTCCCCGAGGTGACCGATTTCCGCGACCAGCGTGCCGCCGAGCTGCGGGCCAAGCTGATCGTGCGCAGCGTCGAGGACTCGATGGCGCGCGGCACGGTGCGCCTGTCGCATCCGGGCGAGTCGCGCAATGTGCACCAGTCGGTCACGCTGCTCGAGGCGATCGAGGAATTCGGCTTCGACGCGCTGATCGGCGGCGCACGGCGCGACGAGGAAAAGGCCCGTGCCAAGGAGCGCATCTTCTCGCACCGCGACCAGTTCGGCCAGTGGCAACCCAAGGACCAGCGCCCCGAGTTGTGGACGCAGTTCAATACCCGGCTCAAGCCGGGCGAGCATTTCCGCGTGTTCCCGATCTCGAACTGGACCGAACTCGACGTGTGGCAATACATCGAGCGCGAACACGTGGCCCTGCCGGCGCTGTATTACAGCCACCGGCGCGACGTGGTCGAGCGCAAGGGCATGCTGGTACCGGTCACCGCGCTGACACCGGCGCGTGACGGCGAGACGGTGGAGCAACGCGACGTGCGTTTCCGCACCGTGGGTGACATCACCTGCACCTGCCCGGTGGCCAGCCTGGCCGCCAGCGCCGCCGAAGTCGTCATCGAGACGCTCGGCACCGACATCTCGGAACGGGGTGCGACCCGCATGGACGACCGGACCTCGGATGCGTCGATGGAAAACCGCAAGAAAGAGGGGTACTTCTGATGGACCTGCTGATGGAACTACTGGACGCGCCGCAACAGGCGCAGGATGCGGCCGCCGAGCCCCGACAAGCCGAAGCCGCGACCGCGGCACCCGAAGACACGCGCCCCGCGCTGCGTTTCATCACCTGCGGTTCGGTCGACGATGGCAAGAGCACGCTGATCGGCCGCCTGCTGCTGGACAGCCGCAGCGTGCTGCAGGACCAGCTGGCCAGCGTCTCGCGCAGCGGCGCGGTCGACCTGGCGCAGTTCACCGACGGGCTGTCGGCCGAACGCGAACAAGGCATCACGATCGACGTGGCGTATCGCTACTTCTCGACCGCGCGGCGCAAGTTCATCATCGGCGACGCGCCGGGCCATGAGCAATACACCCGCAACATGGTCACGGCCGCCAGCAGTGCCGACGCGGCGGTGGTGCTGGTCGACGCCACCAAGCTGCCATGGCATGGCGACGCCGCGCCATCGCAGGAGGCGCACCGCCTGCTGCCCCAGACGCGGCGCCACAGCCTGCTGGCCCGGCTGCTGCGCGTACCCTCCATCGTGTTCGCCGTCAACAAGCTCGATGCGGTTGCCGATGCGCCGCTGGCGTTCGCCAACATCCGCCAAGCGCTGGAGTCGTTCGCACGCGCGGCCGACATCCCGCTGGTGGGCATCGTGCCGATCTCGGCGCTGCACGGCAACAACGTGGCCCGAGCCGATGCAGGCTGGTGCGGCTACCGCGGGCCCGGCCTGCTGGAGTTGCTGGAACAACTTCCGGCCACCTCGACCGAAACCGCGATCGCGCCGGCGCTTCCGGTGCAATGGGTGGAGAAACTGGCCGACGACGACGGCGCTGCCGCATCAGCGGGCAACGGACAACGCGTGTTCTGGGGCCGCGTCGCCACCGGCCAGCTTGCGGCCGGCCAACGCGTCGCCGTGATGCCCGGGGGCCAGGTCGCGACCGTGACCCGCGTGCTCGACCATGCGCGGCGCCCGGTCGACCAGGTGGCCGCCGGACGCAGTGCCGGCCTGGTGCTGGATCGCCAGCTCGACGTCTCGCGGGGCGACTGGCTGCTGGCGCATGACGACCGGACCGCGCTGTTCGCCAGCCGGCGCGAGGTGGTGGCCACCGTGGCCTGGCTCGACGACGAGCCGCTGCAGGTCGGGCGCACGTATTGGGCGGTGCATGGGCATCGCTGGGTCAAGGCGAGGGTGACACGCATCGGCCACCAGCTCGACGTGCATACGCTCGAACGCCATGGCGCGGAGCAGCTCGGCACCAACACCATCGGCGAGGTGGAACTGGCACTGCAGGCGCCGATTGCGGTGTTGCCGTACGGTGTTTCGCGCGCGCTCGGGGCCCTGGTACTGGTCGACGTGGCCAGCCACAAGACCGCCGGAGCTGCACTGCTGCATTGACCCACGGCAAACAAGCGCGGCACTGGCAAGCCCACCCGCGCGGGATGGTCGGTGAATGCCCATAAAATCATGGGTTCCGACCTGCTCGACACTTATCCAGAAAAATGACCCATACCGTCACCGAAGCCTGCATCAAGTGCAAGTACACCGACTGCGTCGATGTATGCCCTGTCGACTGTTTCCGCGAAGGCCCGAACTTCCTCACCATCGATCCGGACGAGTGCATCGACTGTGCCGTGTGTATTCCCGAATGCCCGGTCAATGCCATCTATGCCGAGGAAGACGTGCCCGCGGACCAGCAGCACATGACGGCGCTCAACGCCGAACTGGCCAAGTTGCCGACCTGGAAAAGCATCACCAAACGCAAGGATCCGCTGCCCGACGCGGACGACTGGAAGGACAAGACCGACAAGCTCAGCCTGCTCGAGCGCTGAAGCCCCACGCGTCTTGTTCGTTGCGCACCACAAGCGGCCCTCGACGGGCCGCTGCACAATGAAGAAGAAATCGTCAACATGGAACCTCATCTGAACCAAGAAGTGATCAATACGGCCCTCGCCCACGAAGGACCTCCCGCTCGCAACACGGAGGGCGCGATCGAGACCGATGCCGTCATCGTCGGCGCCGGCCCGGTGGGCCTGTTCCAGGTGTTCGAGCTCGGCCTGCTGGAGATCAAGGCGCATGTCATCGACTCGCTCGCCTATCCCGGCGGCCAGTGCGTGGAGCTGTATCCCGACAAGCCGATCTACGACATTCCCGCCGTGCCGGTGTGCACCGGCCAGGAACTCACCGATTCGCTGCTCAAGCAGATCGAGCCGTTCGGCGCGGTGTTCCACTTCGGCCAGGAGGTCACCGTGGTCGAAAAGCAGGACGACGGGCGTTTCTTCGTGCAGACCTCCAAGGGCACGAGCTTCCTGACCAAGACCATCTTCATTGCCGCCGGCGTGGGTGCGTTCCAGCCGCGGCTGCTCAAGGTCGAGGGCCTGGACAAGTACCAGGACTCCCAGCTGTTCTACCGGGTCAAGAACCCGGCCGACTTCGCGGGCAAGAACCTGGTCATCGTCGGCGGGGGCGACTCGGCACTGGACTGGGTGCTGAACTTCGTCGCCGAAGGCCCGAACAAGGCCGAGAGCGTCATCCTGATCCACCGCCGCGACGGCTTCAAGGCCGCGCCGGCCAGCGTGGCCAAGATGCGCGAGTTGTGCGATGCCTACGAGATGCAGTTCATCGTCGGCCAGGTCACCGGCGTCGAGGAAAAAGACGGCCGCATGACCGGCGTGAAGGTCACCGGCGGCGACGCCGTGACCCGCGTCGTGCCGCTGGACATGCTGCTGGTGTTCTTCGGCCTGAGCCCCAAGCTCGGCCCGATCGCCGAGTGGGGCCTGGACATCGAGCGCAAGCAGCTCAAGGTCGACACCGAGAAGTTCAGCACCAGCGTGCCAGGCATCTTCGCCGTGGGCGACATCAACGTCTACCCGGGCAAGAAGAAGCTGATCCTCAGCGGTTTCCACGAATGCGCCCTCGCCGCCTTCGCCGCGGCCCCGTTCGTGTTCCCGGAAAAGAAGATCCACCTGCAGTACACGACCACCAGCCCGAAACTGCACAAGGTTCTGGGCGTCGACACCCCGGTTTTTGACTGAACCTGAGAAAAATCGCCCAAAAGTGTTGTTATACTCTTGGGCTTGTTCCTCGATAGCTCAGTCGGTAGAGCGCCGGACTGTTAATCCGTAGGTCCCTGGTTCGAGCCCAGGTCGAGGAGCCAAAACATGAAAACCCGCTGTCGAAAGATGGCGGGTTTTTTCTTGTCCGCCGCTTGCTTGGCAAGACGCTGGCCTCTGCGTCGGTTCGGTGCAGGACTGCCGCAGCGGCCAATGTCGCGCAATGCCACGCCTTCCTCATCACTCAATGCGAATTGGCTGCACCAGTCTCCATTGCATGACTTGCTAACAAGTAGTGCGAATATTAAACTCCCTGGCGTGACACTCACGCAATCCGATCGCATCCTCGAACTCGCCGGACGCCAGCGGCTGCTGAGTGCGGCCGATGTGCGCGCGCAGGGCTGGTCGCCGCAACTGCTCGTCAAGCTCGAACATCGCGGCAAGCTGCGGCGCGTCACGCGCGGCCTCTACAGCCTGCCAGACAGCCAGGTGAGCGAGCATCAGAACCTGATCGAGGTCTGCCGACGTGTCCCCAAGGCCGTCGTCTGCCTGCTGTCTGCCCTGCAATTCCACGAGATCGGCACCCAGCTCCCTTTCGAGGTCTGGATCGCGCTTCCCGAAGCGACGCAGACGCCCGCGCTCGGCCATCCGAAGCTGCGCGTCGCGCGCCTGCGTGGCGAGGCCTATGGCGAAGGCATAGAAACCATCGTCGAAGATGGCTCGGACATCCGCGTTTACAGCGTGGCCAAGACGATCACCGACTGCTTCAAGTTCCGTCACAAGATCGGCCTCGAGGTGGCCCTCGAAGCGCTCAAGGATGCCTGGCGACAACGCAAGCTCGACATGAACCAGGTCACGCACTTCGCCAGGATCAACCGCGTCGAGAAGGTCATGCAACCCTACCTCGAAACCGTGGTCGCATGACGGCAAACCTCGGCGCCTCGGTGCTCGCCCGGCTGCTGAACCTGGCCAGGCAACGCGGCGATGACTACAGCCTGCTGTTGAACCGCTTCGCGCTGGAGCGGCTGCTGTGCCGCGTTGCGGCCTCATCGCACGCCGACCGCTTCCTGCTCAAGGGCGCGCTGCTCTTCTCACTCTGGTACGACCAGCCCCACCGTCCCACGCGCGATGCCGACTTGCTGGGATTCGGCGCCGACGACACCGAGACCATGATTGCCACGTTCCGCCATATCGCCGACATTGACATGATGGACGGCATCACCTTCGATCCGCTGTCGGTTCGCGCCGACGCGATCCGCGACGACATCCGTTATGGCGGGCTCCGCGTGCGACTGAACGGACACATCAGCAACGTCCGCTGCGCGCTGCAGATCGATGTCGGTTTTGGTGACGCCGTCACACCGGATCCGCAGGCCGTCGTGTTCCCGGTCCTGCTGGACGACCTGGCTGCACCCACACTGAAGGTCTATCCGGTCTACACCGTGATCGCCGAGAAATACCACGCGATGACGATCCTGGGTCTCGCCAACAGCCGCATGAAGGATTTCTTCGACATCGCCACCATCGCCCGGCGAACAGACCTCGACGGCGCGACGCTGGCCCGCGCGATTCGCGCCACCTTCGCCCGCCGCGGCACAGCGCTGCCCACACAAGCCCCGGTGGCGCTGACGCGCCAGTTCGGTGAGGACGCAGCCAAACAGGTCCAGTGGCAGGCGTTCCTGCG
>CAXBDR010000173.1:0-9660 GCA_963974265.1 uncultured Rhodoferax sp. | reverse complement strand
ATCGACAGCCGGCGCCTGGAGCGCACCATCAACCAGCGCCAGCGCGACTTCCTGCTCTACGAATGGCGTTTCGACCTGCGCACCGGGACCACGACGGAACGCATCATCGACGACGTGCTCAACAGCGAGTTCCCGGTCATCAACAGCGCCTACCAGGGACGCAAGAACCGCTATTCGTACAACATCGTGTTCCCGCAGGGCGGGCGCGAGGAGCCGCGTTTCCCCGGCCTGGTCAAGTACGACCTGGGCACCGGCGGCTACGTCGCCTTCAGCGCCGGCCCGCAGTATTTCTACAACGAACCCGGCTTTGCGCCACGCGACAACAGCACCAGCGAAGACGACGGTTACCTGGTGATGCCGGTGTGGAACCCGGTGGACAAACGATCGGAAATCCAGGTGTTCGACTGCAAGGATGCACGTCTGGCGCAGGGCCCGGTGGCGCGCATCCTGATGCCGCGTCGCATTCCGCACGGCTTCCACGGCAGCTTCATCAGCCAGCACACCCTCGATCGCTGGAAATAGACCATGATCCTGATACCGCAAGCCAAGATCGACGAATACACCCGGCGCGGCTGGTGGGGCACCACCACGCTGTGGAACCTGTTCGAGCAGCACGTGAACCAGCGTCCCGACGCCGAGGCCGTCGTCGATGCCGCCAACCGCGCAGACTTCGCGCACGGCGAACCCCGGCGACTGACATGGGCACAACTCGCCGACGCGGTTGATCGTTTCTGCCGCCTGTTGCTCGATGCCGGCGTGTGCCGCGACGAGCGGCTCTTGACGCAACTGCCCAACGGCGTCGAGCAATACATCGTCTACCTGTCGTGCGCACGACTGGGCATCGTGGTCACACCGGTGCCGGTGCAATACCGCGAGAACGAGCTCGATCACATCCTCGCGCACACGCAGGCTGCCGCCGTCGTGACCTTCCCCCGCATCGGCAAGCCGGACGCCGGTCATGCCGCGGCCGCGATGTTCGGCGCCATGCGCGAGCGCCACGCGGGGCTGCGCGTGATCCTGGCCTGGGGCGATGGCGTCGGCGCCGACTGCATCGACATCGGCCGGCATACCGCCGATGCCATCACCGACGCCGACCGCGAGCGCCTGCGCCAGGCCGAGGCGGACGCCGCCGTGACCGCCAACGACGTGTTCACGATCTGCTGGACCTCGGGCACCGAGGCCCGCCCCAAGGGCGTGCCGCGCAGCCACAACGAATGGCTGGTGGTGGCGCCGTCCATCATCGACGCGGGCCAGATCGGCCCGCACGCGCGGCTGCTCAATCCGTTCCCGCTGGTCAACATGGCCGGCATCTCCACCGCCATCGCCGCCTGGCTGGTCGTCGGCGGCACCGTGGTGCAGCACCAGCCGTTCTCGTTGCCGGTGTTCCTGCAGCAGATCCGGGACGAACACATCGACTACACCGTCGCGCCGCCGGCCGTGCTCAACATGCTGCTGCAGAACACGGCCCTGCTCGAAGGCATCGACTTCAAGCGGCTCTCGCGCATCGGCTCCGGCTCGGCGCCGCTGAGCGAATGGATGGTGCGCGGCTTCAAGGAGCGGTTCGACGTGGAGATCATCAACTACTTCGGCTCCAACGAAGGTGCGGCGCTGGCCGGCAACCACATCGACCTGCCCGATCCGGGCGAGCGCGCCACGTTTTTCCCGCGCGCCGGCGTCAAGGGTTTCGAATGGTCGGTGTCGACCACGCGCAAGGTGCGCACGCGACTGGTCGACCTGGAGACCGGCCAGGACATCGACGAGACCGGCCATGTCGGCGAACTGCGCTTCACCGGGCCGACCATCTTCAGCGGCTACTACAACGCGCCCGAACTCAGCGCGCGCGCCTTCGACGAGCAGGGTTACTACAAGACCGGAGACCTGTTCGAGATTGCCGGCGATCGCAGGCAGTTCTACCGTTACGCGGGCCGCTCCAAGGACCTGGTGATCCGCGGCGGCATGAACATCTCCGCCGAGGAGGTCGAGGGCCTGCTGCAGGCCTGCCCGGGCATCCGCGAGGTGGCCATCGTCGGCGTGCCCGACGCCATCCTCGGCGAGAAGGTCTGTGCCTGCATCGTCGTGCAGGAAGGCCGCACGCTGGAGCTGGCCGACATCGTCGCCTACCTGCGCCAGGAGAAACACGTGGCGGCCTACAAGCTGCCGGAATTCCTGATGGTGTTGCCGGCCATGCCGCGCAACCCGGTGGGCAAGATCCTGAAGACCGAACTGCGCAGCCAGGCCAAGGCCTTGCACGGCGAGCGCGACAAGGCGGCCGCATGAAGCCCGCGCTGCTGCTGATCCCCGGCATGTTCAACACCGCCGCGATATGGGACCCGGTGCGTGCGCACCTGGGCGACGACGTCGACGTGCGGGTGGCCGATGTGCTGACACAGTCCAGCATCGGCGCCATGGCCGACGATGCCTGGGCACGGGTCGCCGACCTGCCGGCGGCCACGCCGCTGGTCGTGGCCGGCTTTTCGATGGGGGGCTACGTCGCGATCGAACTGCTGGCGCGCCACGGCGCCCGCGTGCAGGCGCTGGGCCTGGTCGACACCTCGGCCCAGGTCGAGACCGAATCCTCCCGGCAGAACCGCGACAAAAGCATTGCTGCGCTGGAGCGCAATTTCGAACGCACGGTGGCCGGCATCATCGCGTTCAGCCTGCATCCGCAGCACCATGCACGCAGCGACCTGGTCGAGGGCATGCGCGCCATGATGCATGCGGTCGGTGCCGAGGCCGCGATCCGCCAGATCCGCGCCATCGCCGCGCGCGCCGACCACCGTGCCATGCTGGCGCAACTGGCCATTCCGACCCGCATCGTCTGCGGTCGCGAGGACAAGGTCACGCCACCCGCACTGTCCGAGGATCTCGCCGCGCTGATCCCGGGCGCGCACCTCACCTGGCTGGAGTCGTCCGGACACCAGAGTCCACTCGAACAGCCCGCCGAACTGGCCCAGGCGTTGCTGGCGCTGGTCGCATCCGTTCGCCCCACCACAACCCACGACAAGGAGACACCATGATTCGACGCCGCACCATGCTCACCGGACTGGCAGCCGCCGGCACCAGCCTCGCCTGGCCGCTCGCACGCGCACAACAACCCAACTTCCCCGACCGGCCGGTCCGTGTCGTCGTGCCGTTCGCGGCCGGCAACACCCTGGACAACGCCTTGCGCCAGGTCGGCGAAGTGTTCAAGGCCAACACCGGCCAGCCCATCCTGGTCGACGCCAAACCCGGCGGCTCGGGCATCATCGCCGCACAGACCGTGATGCAGGCCGCGCCCGACGGCTACACGCTGCTGCTGTGCAACACCAGCATGTTCACGATCAACCCGCATACCTTCTCCAGCCTGCCGTACGACCCGGACAAGCACTTCAAGCCGGTGTCCAACTTCCTCGGCGCGGCCATGGTGATGGCGGTCCATGCCGACGTGCCGGCCAGCAACGTCGCGGAGTTCGTGAAGTGGACCAAGGCCAACCCGGGCAAGGTGTCGTTCGCCTCGTTCACGGCGGGCAACTCGTCGCACTTCGCCGGCGTGATCCTGAACAAGCGCGCGGGCATCGACATGCTGCACGTGCCGTTCAACGGCACGCCGCCGGCGGTGACCGCCCTGCTCTCGGGCACGGTGAACGCCGCCTTCGTGCCGATGATGGCGGTCAAGCAACATGTGGAATCGGGCAAGCTCAAGGTGCTGGCCATCACCACGCCCACCCGTTCGAGCCACATGCCCAACCTGGCGACGTTCCGCGAGCAGGGTTACCCCGACATGGACATCTTCATCTGGGCCGGCCTGGCCGCACCGGCCGGCACGCCGGACGCCGTCATCGCCCGGCTGAACACCGAATTCGGCAAGGCCTTGCGCAGCCAGGAGATCAAGGACAAGTGGTATCCGATCGGCTTCGAGCCGCTGGCCACCACACCGCAGGAGTTCCAGAGCTTCTACCAGGCCGAGTCGGCCCGTTGGGCGGAAGCCGTGAAGATCTCCGGCTTCAAGGCGACGCAATAAGACATGACGATGGCCCATTCCCTTCCCTTTTCATTGCGGCTGCCGGTTTTCGCCGCGCCGATGTTCCTGATCTCCGGCCCCGCGCTGGTGCTGGCCGCCTGCAAGGCCGGCATCATCGGCGCATTCCCGACCCCCAACGCACGGCCGATCAGCGAACTCGATGCCTGGATGCGGCAGATCACCGAGGGCCTGGCCCGGGCCCGCGACGAACAAGGGGCACAAACCATCGGCCCGTGGTGCGCGAATCTGGTCACGCACTCGTCCAACACCCGCTTGCCGGAAGATCTGGAACTGATCGCGCGTTACCAGCCGCCGGTGGTCGTGACCGCACTGGGCAGCCCGAAGCCGGCGATCGCCGTCGTGCAGGCCTACGGTGGCAAGGTGATCGCCGACGTGACCAGCATCGCGCTGGCGCGCAAGGCGGTGGCCGCCGGCGCCGACGGCCTGGCCTGCGTCTCCAGCGGTGCGGGCGGCCATACCGGCTCGATCTCGCCGTTCGCCTTCATCAGCGCGGTGCGGGAATTCTTCGACGGCCAGATCGTCGTCGGTGGCGGCATCAGCGATGGCTGGGGTGTGGCCGGTGCGATCGCGTCGGGGGCGGACTTCGTCTACATGGGCACACGTTTCATTCCGACCGTCGAAAGCATGGCGCCCGATGCCTACAAGCAGATGCTGGTGGACAGCACGGTCGAAGACATCATCATCAGCGCCGGCATCACCGGCACGCCGGCGAGCTGGCTCAAGCCTTCGCTGCGCGCCAACGGGCTGGATCCGGACAACATGCCGTCTGCGCCGTCGCGCAACTACGACAGCAACCAGAACCTCGGCGCCAAGAAGTGGAAAGACGTCTGGGCCGCCGGCCAGGGCGTGGGCGCCATCAAGCAGGTCGAATCGGTGGCCGACGTGGTCGACCGGCTGGAGGCCGAATACCGCCAGGCCTGCCAACGGCTGGCGGCACGTGCAACCGCCGCACCGCCGGTGACCCGGTCGAACGAGCCGGAGGCACGGCGTGTTGCTTGACGTCGTCAACACGGTGCGCTCGACGCTGGTGCCCGACGGACATCCGTTCATGAGCGGCGTGTTCGCACCGAACTACGTCGAATGCAACGCACGCGAGCTGACCGTGATCGGCACCGTACCGCGCAGGCTCGACGGCGTGTACCTGCGCAACACGCAGAACCCGGTGCACCAGCCGCTGGGGCGCTACCACGCGTTCGACGGCGACGGCATGCTGCACATGATGCGCTTTCATGACGGTCACTGCGAATACCGCAACCGCTTCGTGCCGACCAAGGCCTTCGCCGAGGAGCAGGCGGCGGGCGGCGCCTTGTACGCCGGCCTGATCGACAACCCCCGCCTGGCCAGACGCCCGGGCTGGGGCGCGCGCGGAGGCCTGCGCGACAGCGCAGCCACCGACGTGATCGTGCATGCCGGCAGCGCGCTGGCCACCTTCTACCAATGCGGCGAGCCCTACCGCATGGACGCCGCCACGCTGGCGTTCAAGGGCGTGGCGCCATGGGGCGAGGCCGTCATGCCGGACGGCATCTCGGCCCACCCCAAGGTCGATCCGCGCACGGGCGAGCTGCTGTTCTTCAACTACTCCAAGCAGGCGCCGTACATGCATTTCGGCGTGGTCGATCGGCATGACACGCTGGTGCACTACGTCCCGGTCGCGTTGCCCGGGCCCCGGCTGCCGCACGACATGGCGTTCACCGAACACTACGCCATCGTCAACGACTTCCCGCTGTTCTGGGATCCCGAGCTGCTGGACCTGGGCAAGCACAAGGTCGTCTACCGCCCGGAGCTGCCCTCGCGTTTCGGCATCGTGCCGCGCCGCGGCAAGCCCGGCGAGGTGCGCTGGTTCGAGGCCAGTCCCACCTATGTGCTGCACTGGCTCAACGCCTGGGAGGAAGGCGACGAGATCGTGCTGCACGGCTTTCACCAGAAGACACCCCTGCCCACGCGCGGCAACGGCGAGGGCGGCTTCGACAACACCGGCACCACGCTCGGACCCGAACGGTACGGACCCACGGTGTACGAATGGCGCTTCAACCTGCGCACTGGCAAGACGCGGGAACAGCGCCTGTCGGAGTTGCCACTGGAATTCGGCATGATCAACGCCCGCCATTGGGGCCGGCCCTACCGGTACTCGTACAACATGGTGGCGCATCCCGGCTCCTTCCTGTTCGACGGCATCACCCGCTTCGACCATGCCAGCGGCGACACGCAGACCTTCCTGTTCGGCGAGGGCCGCTTCGGCAGCGAATCGCCGATGGCGCCGGCCACCGACGCGCGAAGCGAAGATGACGGATACGTCGTGAGCTTCGTGACCGACATGAACACCCACAGCTCGGAATGCATCGTGCTCGATGCAAGCAACATCGCCGCCGGACCGGTGGCGCGCATCCTGCTGCCACACCCGATCAGCAGCGGCACGCACGCCTGCTGGGCCGACGCCGGCGAGATCCGCTCGGACGCGGCAGGATTCCCCACGTAGACAAGGACACGACACCATGGCGACCAGCACCTACATTCTCGGCGGCTACCAGACCGACTTCGCGAAAGCCTGGTCGCGCAACGGCCAGGACATCTCCGACATGACGCGCGAGGCCACGCTCGGCGCGCTGCAAGCGAGCGGGCTCGACGCAGGACAAGTCCAGAGCATCCACGTGGGCAACGCCTTTGGCGAACTGCAACGCCAGCAGGCCCACCTGGGCGCCATGGTCGCGCAGGTCGTGCCCGAACTGTGGGGTGTGCCGGCGATGCGCCACGAAGGAGCCTGTGCCTCGTCGTCGCTGGCCATCCTCACCGCCATGGCCGAGATCGAAGCCGGTCGCTACGACTGCGTGCTGGTGCTCGGTGTCGAGGAATTCAAGAACCTGCCGGGTGACCAGGCGTCGGCGAACCAGAACGCCGCGGCCTGGCAAGGCCACGAGGACATCGATTGCACCTTCATGTGGCCGGCCGCGTTCGGCCTGCTGGCCGGCGAATACGACAAGCGTTATGGACTCGATCGCAAGTACCTCAACCGCATCGCCGAGCTGAACTACGGCAATGCCAGGCGCAACCCGCTGGCCCAGACCCGCAAGTGGCAGTTCGACGCCGCGAGTTTCACCGACGACGACCAGGCCAACCCCGTCATCGAGCCGGGATCGCGGCGCCAGGACTGCGGCCAGATCACCGACGGCGCCTGCGCCGTCGTGCTGGCCAGCGCCGCGTTCGCACATGCCCACGCGCAGCGCAGCGGCACGACGCTGGACAGCTTGCCCCGCATCGCCGGATGGGGCCACCGCAACGCCGGACTGCGCCTGAAGGACAAGCTCGCGCGCAGCGCCGACGCGCCCTATGTGTTCCCGCACGTGCGCCAGACCATCGAAGATGCCTGGCGCCGCGCCGGCGTGTCGGGCATCGACGCGATGGACGGCGTCGAGACGCACGACTGCTTCACGACCACCGAATACATGGCGATCGACCATCTGGGCTTGACGCCGCCGGGCCAGAGCTGGCAGGCGATCGAGGACGGCCGGATCGAGCGCGGCGGCAGTTGCCCGATCAACATGAGCGGCGGCCTGATCGGTTGCGGCCATCCGGTGGGCGCAACCGGCGCACGCATGCTGTTCGACGCCGCGCGCCAGGTCAGCGGGCAGGCCGGCGACACCCAGATCGACGGCGCACGGCGCATCCAGACACTCAACATCGGTGGCTCCTGCGCCACGGTGGCGAGTTTCGTCGTCGCGCGCGACGCCTGATCCGCCGTTCGACCGCCGTGGCGCCTTCCGCGACCCTGTCCTACGCGCCGGACCTGGACCTGACGCGCGATGCGCTGGCCAGCAGCACGCTGAACCACGGCCTGATGGTGCTCGGCGAACGCTGGACCATGGCGGTGATGATGGGCGCGTTCACCGGCGTCAACCGCTTCGACGACTGGCAGAACCGGCTCGGCATTCCACGGCCCACGCTGGCCAACCGGCTCAAGACGCTGGTCGCGCTGGGCCTGATGCGCCAGCGTGTCTACCAGGAAAGGCCGCGTCGCATGGCCTACCACCTGACGGCTGCGGGCATGAAGCTCTACCCGCATGTGTTGATGGTCTGGTTGTGGGAGCGGCGCTGGGGCAGCCGGCGCTCGCAACTGCCCGACACCTTGTTCCACAAGACCTGCGGCCATCGCTTCGTGCCGACGCTGACCTGCGCAGCCTGCGGCGACAAGGTCGGCATCAACGACCTGCAGCTCACGCTCAAGCCCAATGCGCGGTTGCTGGAGCAATCGACCCGGGTCGGTCGGGCGGCGCGCTTGGCCAGCCAGGGCGCGGCCAGCATGGGCCTGGGCCTGCGCGTGGACCGCTGGTCGCTGATGATCGTGACCGCCGTGGTGCTGGGTTGCCACTACTTCGACCAGCTGGTGCATGTACTGGGCATCGCCAGCAGCGTGCTTGCACGCCGGCTCAGCGGCATGGTCGAAGCCGGCCTGCTGCTTGCGCAGCCCGACACCCACGACGCCCGGCGCACCGTCTACCGCCTCACGCCCGCGAGCCGCGACCTGTTCGGCTACCTGGTGTGTTTTTCCACCTGGGCCGCCCGTGAATACCTGCACCAGCCCAGCTCGATCCGGCCGGTGCACAAGACCTGCGGCCAGCCCTTCACGCCGCAGGTGGCCTGCAGCCATTGCGGCGACGCCGTCAAACCCTGGGACGTCGCCATGGCGCCGCCCCCGTCCGCACAAACCTGATCCAGGAGCAACACCTTGACCACCGTCACGCACATACGCACCCTGCACAGCGACATCGAGGCCGGTGACCACCCTTACCTGCAAGGCGCATGGACACCCCTGCTCGAGGAGGTCGACGCCACCGACCTGACGGTGTTGTCCGGCTCCATCCCCACCGACATCGACGGTGTCTACCTGCGCAACACCCAGAACCCGGTCTACCGGTCGATCGGGCGCTACCACCCGTTCGACGGCGACGGCATGATCCACATGCTGGCGCTGCGCGACGGCCGTGCGCAATACCGCAACCGCTTCGTGCAGACCAAGGGCCTGGGCGCCGAAATCGAAGCCAACCGGCGTCTGTGGGCCGGGCTGATGGAAGACCCCGCGCTGTCGACGCGACCGGGCTGGGGCGCACACGGGTCGATCAAGGACGCGTCCAGCACCGACGTGGTCGTGCATGCGGGCAAGGCGCTCACCGCCTACTACCAGTGCGGTGAAGGGTACCGGCTCGATCCGATGACGCTGGAGCAACGGGGCATTCCCCCCTGGTCGCCGCTGGACGGCATCTCTGCCCACATGAAGGTCGACGAGGCCAGCGGCGAGCTGCTGTTCTTCAACTACTCCAAGCACGCGCCCTACATGCACTACGGCGTGGTCGACCGGCACGACAAGCTCGTGCATTACGTGCCGATCCCGCTGCCGGGCCCGCGCCTGCCGCACGACATGGCGTTCACCGAACACTTCGCCATCCTCAACGACTTCCCGCTGTTCTGGGATCCGGAATTGCTCAAGCAGGGCAAACACGTGGTGAAGTTCCACCCCGACCTGCCCTCGCGCTTCGCCGTCATCCCGCGCCGCGGCCAGGTGCAGGACATCCGCTGGTTCGAGGCCGCGCCCACCTTCGTGCTGCACTGGCTCAACGCCTACGAGGAAGGCGACGAGATCATCCTGG
>CAXBDR010000172.1:0-9717 GCA_963974265.1 uncultured Rhodoferax sp. | reverse complement strand
CCTTCCACACCAGCAGTCCCTCGCCTGGAAGATCGAAATCAAAGCCCTGCCGTTTGCGGTTCTCCAGCAGCAGGTATTGGCGATCCTTGTTGCCCTGGCGCTTGTAGGCCGGGCTCACCAGCTTCACGATGGAGCCACCGGTCCCGGAATACGGGCGGATGGTCAAGGACCCCGAGGCCGTCACCCGGGTCGCGGTGATCCACCCGTGTTGCAGCTTGTGCAACGCCGCCGGATGTGCCGGCCGGGCGCCGGCACCGTTGTAGGAGCCACCGGCCATCAGGTCCCAGACACCGGTCCCGTCCCACTCCATGCCATCTTCGTTGTAGTTGGGATCGTAGAAATCCTGCCATTGAAACGCCAGGTGACCCAGCTCATGCGCGCAGACTCCGACCTTGCAATCGTTCGGTACCACCAGGTAAGTCGTGGCAGACAGGCCGCCCGGCAAGCCGATGGCGTTGCGAAGCATCCACTTGTGAGACCAGATCTCGTGGCCACGCAACGACTTGGACATGACCTCGGCACCGCGCCCCGCGTGCACGATGAACAATGCGGTGATCACGCCTTGCTCGAACTTGTCCAGGCCCGCGTCAAAAGCCACACCCGCAGCGAGCGCCGCGTTGACAGCGTCTTCGGCCAGGCGCGGCGCATTGTGCGGGTAGCTCGCCCAGCTGGTTCCAGACTCACCATTCGTGTAGTGCGCATAAGGCTGAGGCATCATCAGCCAGCCATGCACGTCTCCGGTTACGTCGACCTTGCCGCCGCTGACCTCGGTGTAGTAGTCGCGCATGCTGCCGGTGGGAAAGCGCGACTGCGAAAACAGCATGTCCTCGTAATGCTGTGGCGGCTTGTTGCCACGCCTGTCGGGAAACTCCACCAGCAACACCTTGACCCTCAACTCCCCCGACACCGGCTTGCTCGGAATCGCAATCAGCTCCGGGCCTGCCGGTGCCGGCATGAAGCGGGTCGCGTTGTCCATGCCCACCGTCGATGCGGCCGGGTCGACAAAGCCGATGTACTCCAGATATTTCTTGAACGACAGCTTGCCGAACTGGTCGGAGTTGCGGTACTCCATGAAGGTTTCCGCCATGACCTCGGGAGATGGCGGAATACGGCACGGCCCCGCGCTGCCGCTCGCGCGGCAATGGCATGCCCAACGGGATGTGAACCTCGAGAACATGGGAATCTCCTCGTGACGCAGCCGGTGATCGATGCGCTGAAGCAAGCATGGCATCGGGGCTGCGCGCTACGCCATGTCGCTCGAACAGCCACAGCTTATGGCGCTTGTCGAGATCGGCAATCCTCCAGAAGGGGGAGCGTCGGACGATCGGGTGTCGTCCCGAAAGTCAGGCCGCCATCGTGCGAGCCCGCGGCGCCCGCACCGAAGCAGCAGCCAGCCTACCGCGCGTCGGATTGCGGCAGGCTCGCCAGACAGGCCAGCGTGGCCAGGCATGTGCTGGCGACCTCGACGCCCTTCTTGACGAAGTGTGCGCCGAAGAACTCCCGGTGTTCGTCGTGTTCGTGGAAGTCGCGCGGTGTCAGCACCGCTGAAAACACCGGGACATCGGTTTCCAGCTGCACCCGCATCAAGCCATCGATGACGGCGGATGCGACGAATTCATGCCGGTAGATCCCACCATTGACCACCAGGGCGCAGGCGATGACGGCGTCGAATGCCCCGCCGACGGCAAGCCTCCTGGCTGCCAGCGGAATCTCGAATGCGCCGGGCACCTCGAAACACGCATGGTTGCCTGGCGGCAGCCCCTGGCGCTCGAGCTCGGCGCCGATCGACCGGGTCGCGCGGGAAACGATGTCCCGGTGCCAACTGGCGGCGACGATGGCTATACGCGGTGGCGCGGGGTTCGACCCCGACGAATGGTTGGCGAAGTTTGGTTTTGGGTGCATGGACGGCCTTGATGCGGTGGGTTACCGGAATCAGGGCGCACGCACACACGCCACCGGCACGGTTGCACACGCGTACGCGTGCGCCCGTGCTGGCGCCGAGACTGCGCGATCTCTTTCATCCGGACTGTGACCGTCGGCTCTGGCATCGCACCAGATCTGCTGACCCCGACGGCCGCTGATGGCGGTTGCCGGGCGCTCGCGGGCTGCTGCAGTTGCCTGCAGATACCGCCGGTGGGGAATTGCACCCCGCCCTGAGAACGCTGCCGCACCATCTGGCGCGGCGCCAGTATTCTAGGTCGGCCGGCGCCACCTCAGGCGAGCACCGACAGCCCGCACAAACCGCGCGGCGTCGCGATGTGCGCCACCAGCGACGACCCCTCGCCCGCGAGCGACCGCCGCACCCGCACCTGGCCGTCCATGCCGATCGCCTCGAGCAAGGCCATCAGCCGATGCGGCCTCGGATGGAACAGTTCCAGCGCCTGCAGCCGCAAGCCCTGATCCGGCAACCGGGACGCGGGATGCGGGCCGGTCTTCCATTCGATCAGTGCCGGCGCGGTGCCGCCCATCAACGGCTTGCCGTCGTCGGGGATGGTGATCAGCCAGCGCAGGTCGCTGCGCTGCATCTCGGTAACGGTTCCCAGCGGTTCGCCGGCGGCCGCCAGTGCGTTGCCGATGTCGGTGGTGCGCGCAATCCAGTTGCGGAGTCTGGGCGGACTGTCGGGCTCCAGCGCGTCGAGCCCGAACCAGCGGGCACGCGCCGGCGCCGCGACCCGCGGGTTGGCCGCGATCACCTCGAGATAGATGTCGTCGCCCAGGCGCAGCAACACGTTGTGGGTGCCCATCAGCGCATGTTCCCCGCCGGGCTGCGGCGCCACGCCCAGCACCTGCTCGACCCAGGCCGCACCGACCTCCAGGTTCGGCGCCGTGACGGCGATATGGTCGATGCGGGAGACGGGCGCCGGGTTGTTCATGGTGGGGGGGGGGTCGCATGGGCCTCGCGGGCGCGGCTGCTTCAGTGCGCGTGGCCCCAGTAGATCAGCGCATCGCGCCCGTCCACCATCAGGTCCACCGGCAGGCCGAACGGCAACACCACCTTGGTCGGCACATGGCCCATGGGCAGGTTGGTCAACACCGGCACCTTGACCTGGCTGCGCAGCCAGTCGATGGCGGTCTGCAGCTTGTAGCCCTTGTCGTTCGGTGCCAGCTGGTATTGGGTGAACTGCCCGAGCACGATGGCCTTTTGCTTGGCCAGCACGCCGGCGTGCAGCAGCTGGGTCAACATGCGTTCGATGCGGTAGGGATGTTCGGCGATGTCCTCGAGCACCAGCACGCCACCCTGGACCTGCGGGAAATACGGCGTGCCGACC
The DNA here is from genome assembly GCA_963974265.1 of uncultured Rhodoferax sp. Taxonomy (GTDB): domain Bacteria; phylum Pseudomonadota; class Gammaproteobacteria; order Burkholderiales; family Burkholderiaceae_C; genus CAISIP01. Next base: position 6,448 of record CAXBDR010000172.1, on the reverse strand, counting down.
AGCGACACCAGCACCGACAGGTTGCCGCCCCACAACACCGCACCGCGCACCGGCCGCGCCAGCAATGGCTTGTCGGGTGCCGCGGCGGCCACATCCGCCTTGCGCACGGGCGCTCGCGGCAATTGCCAGCCCGATCCCTCGCCCTGCTCGGCCAGCAGGTCTTCCAGGCAGGCCTGCATGATGTCGTCGACCACCTCGGGCCTGCCGAAGTCGTCGTTGACCACCGGCCCCATCCAGCTGACGGCGCCGGTCTGCGCATACAACGCGCATTGCAGCGCGGTGAAGTCGCTGAAGCCGACGAACCGCGTACCGCGTTCGACGGCCTTGGCCAGCAGCTTGGCGCGAATGCCCGGCAGGATGCGTGTCAGGCCATAACCGCCTCGGCTGATCATCGCCACGTCGGCGCCGCTGGCGGCGGCGCGGTGCACGGCCGCGAGCCGGGTCGCGTCGTCGCCGGCAAACCGCATGTGGGTGGCCAGCGCATCGGGGTCGACCTCGACCTCGTGGCCCAGTGCCTGCAGCCGTGCCACGCCGCGCCGGAACGCGGCCTTGTCGCGCTGCGCGCTCGAGGGGGAATAAATGTAGATATGGCTCATGGACAGCGGCAACCGGTGCCGCGAAAGACGACGCAACGCGACATTATCCGCGGCCGAACACGCGTACCGCCTCCCGGGCCACCGGCTCGCCGTGTTCCTGCACGAAATGCCCGGCCTGCTCGAGCACCATGGGCTTCGGGCAGTTGCGGATCCAGCTGCGCATCAGTTCCATCACCGGCAGACCGAGCACCGGGTCCTGCTGGCCGACCACCATCATCGTGCGGCCCTGCCACTGCTCGCGCCAGAAGTCGCGCGCCTGGCGCGACACCGCGGCGCCATCGGAATCGGGGAACTCCGGCACCATGGGCGCGAAGGCGCGCGTGGCCGCCCGGTGACCGGCGTCGGGAAACGGCGCCATGTAGGCGGCGCATTCGGCCGGCGTCATCTGCGGATTGCCGCGCGCGAACAAGCGAGCGATGTCGAACTCCGGGTTCTTGTTGCACATGTCGCGCCAGGCCAGGAAACCCGGGCTCAGCGGCATGTCGCCGGTGGCCAGGATGGTGTTCATGACCAGCAAGCCGCTGTAACGCTGTGGCGCGGCCATCGGCAAGGTCAGGCCGAGCAGGCCGCCCCAGTCCTGCACCACCAGCACCACGTTCCGCAGGTCCAGCCGCTCGACCAGTTCCAGCAACACCTGGCGGTGCCAGCTGAAGTTATGGCTCTGCACCTTCTTGGGCTTGTCGCTCCTGCCGAATCCCGGCAGGTCGGGCGCAACGACGCGGTCGCCGGCGGCCAGGAACACCGGGATCATCTTGCGGTACAGATAACTCCAGGCCGGGTTGCCGTGCAGGCACAACCAGCTGCGCGGCGCGTCGACCGGGCCCTCGTCGAGGTAATGCAGGCGCAGTCCGGCCAGCGCCGGCAGGTCGGCCACGTAATGCGGCTGCCATGGGTAATCCGGCAGGTCGTCGAAACGGGCGTCGGGCGTGCGCACGGCGTCGTCGCGCAGCGGTGGGGTGGTCATGCGAAGCTCCTGGCGTCGGCCCCGGAAGAACTGCTGCAGCAGCGCGCCGCATTCGGCTGCGCAGACGCCGCCTTCGATCCGGGTCTGGTGGTTGATGCGGCTGTCGGCAAACGGATTCAGCACCGAACCCGCGGCGCCGGTCTTGGGGTCCGATGCACCATACACCACCCGCGCCAGCCGCGCATGCAGCATGGCGCCGACACACATGGTGCAGGGTTCGAGCGTGACGTACAAGGTGCAGCCATCGAGCCGGTAGTTGCCGACGGCAGCCGCCGCCGCGCGCAACGCGGCGATCTCGGCGTGGGCCGTCGGATCGTGGCTGGCCACCGGGCTGTTGTGGCCACGCCCCAGCACCTGGCCGTCGCGTACCACCACGGCGCCCACCGGCACCTCGCCCGCAGCCCCGGCCAGGCGCGCCTGCTCGAGCGCCAGCGCCATGTGGGCGGCATCGTCGTTCACGCTGGGGGTCCGATCGGTGCGCCGGCCATGGCGCGGGCCCCGCGTCGCCCCGACCGGTGGCGGGCGTGTCGTCCGGTCATCAGGCCGGCTTTCCGCCGGCGCCGTCCGCGGCAGGCGCCGTCGTGGCGCCGCCCATGCCCAGCCTGTCCATCCAGGTCACCAGCGCGCGCGCGTCCTCGTTGCCGGCGCCATACATCTGGCGCATCAGCGCATGCGACTCCGGCCGGTGCTGGTTGAGCTTGAGCTTGCATTTCAGTTCCACCACCTTGAGCTCGAACCCGACGATGCCGGCCAGCATCTTGTGCTGGAAATCGCTGCCCAGCGCGATCCACTGCGCAATGTAGTCGGGGTCGTGGTCGCCGATCAGTTTCTTCAGCAAGCGGTCCTTGTCGAGCGGCTCCTGCACCAGGCTGGCCTCGACCGTGCACTGGACCGCCAGGTAGTTCCAGGTCGGCACACGGGTCAATTCGGGATAGACGCGGGGTGACATATAGGCCTGCGGTCCCATGAAACTCGCCAGCGCCCGGGGCCGGGCCTGCAGGTAGCGCCAATGCGCATTGGGCTTGGCGCAATGCCCAAGCAGGACCAGCGCGTCGCCACGCTGCTCGACATGCAGGGGCAGATGCGACTGGAACGGGAAACCCGTGTCGTCGGTACTGATCAGCGTGGCAAAGGGATAGGCGCGCATCAGTTCGACAGCCAGCGCGCGGTCCTTGGAGTCGAAATGGGGAGGCATGTACATGGTTCTCGGAATGTATCGCACACGCACGCGCTTGCGGGTGTTCGGGCGTCGGCCATATGCCGTTCCGGCAAGCCGCATCCGCGGGAAAACCCTTGTCGCATTCTTTAACGTATACGTTAAAGTATTGGTCAATGAACGCACCAATTGTCCGCCAGCCGCCCACCGATCGCGGGGCCGCCTTCGCCCCGGTCGCCGACCTGGCGGGCCTGGACACCATCGGCCATGGCCTGCACCGGCCCGAGTGTGTGCTGGCCACGCGAGCCGGCGACGTCTATTGCGCCGACTGGCGCGGCGGCGTGGCCCATCTACGGCCCGACGGCACGCAGGCGTTGTACCGCGGACGCATGCCCGACGGCAGCGATCCCAAACCCAACGGCATCGCCTTGTTGCCCGACGGCGACTTCCTGTTCGCCCACCTGGGCACCGAAACCGGCGGCGTGTTCCGCCTGGGCCGGGACGGCGCCATCACACCCTGGCTCACCGAGGTCGATGGCCAGCCGCTGCCGCCAACCAACTTCGTGTTGCCCGACGCCGCCGGCCGGACCTGGGTCACGGTCAGCACGCGCCGCACGCCGCGCGCGCTGGGCTACCGCGCCGACTGCGACGACGGTTTCATCGTCTGCGTCCAGCCAGGCGGCCAGGCCCGCGTCGCCGCCGACGGCCTGGGCTACACCAACGAGGTCGCCGTGCATCCCGACGGCCGCTGGTTGTACGTCAACGAAACCTTCGCCCGCCGCCTGAGCCGCTTCCCGCTGCAGGCCGACGGCACGCTGGGCGCGCGCGAGACGGTGGCGCAGTTCGGTCCGGGCGACTTTCCCGACGGCCTGGCCTTCGACGAAGAAGGCCATGCCTGGGTCGTGAGCATCGTCAGCAACCGGCTGATCCGCGTCGCCCCCGATGGCAGCCGCAGGCTCTGGCTGCAGGACTGCGAGCAGGACCACCTCGACTGGGTCGAGGCAGCCTACCGCAGCGACACCATGGACCGCCCCCACCTGGACGGCATCCGCAGCCAGCGCCTGCGCAACATCTCCAGCATCGCCTTTGCCGGCGCCGATCGGCGCACCGCCCTGCTCGGTTGCCTGCTCGGCGACACATTGCACCGCCTGCACCTGCCGGTCGCCGGCCAGGCCCCCATCCATTGGAGCTACCCATGAACGCCCACGCCGCCCTGCCCGGCGCCTCGCTGGTCGACGCCGCCTACGACCAGATCCGCCGGCGCATCCTCGACAACGTCTGGCCCCCCGGCCATCGCGCACTGGAGCAGGAGGTCGCGCTCGAACTCGGCATGAGCCGCACGCCGGTGCGCGAGGCCTTGCTGCAATTGCAGAACGAAGGCCTGGTCGAGGTGATTCCGCGCCACGGGGTGCGCGTATTGCCGGTCTCGCCGACCGACATGCGCGAGATCTACGAGATATTGACCGCGCTCGAATGCATGGCGGCCGAACTGCTGGCACGCCGCAAGCCGAGCGACGCCGAACTGCAGCCGCTGGTCGACGCCACCGACGCCATGGACGCCGCGCTCAAGGCCGAGGACCTCGATGCCTGGGCCCGCGCCGACGAGCGATTCCATGCGCAGCTGCTCGAGCTCGCCGGCAACCGCCAGCTGCAGGCCACGGTGCTGAACTACTGGGACCGGGCGCACCGGGCGCGCATGTTCAGCCTGCGGCTGCGGCCGGCGCCGGTCAACTCCACGCGCGAACACATGCAACTGGTCGACAGCCTGCGCGCGGGCGACCCCGAAGGCGCAGCCCGCGTCAACCGTGCACACCGCGAACGGGCCAACCGCGAACTGCTGGCCATTTTCGAGCGCTACAAGCTCGCACAGATGTAGAAACACCATGGGAAAAACCACGTATTCGGTCGCCGTATTGCCGGGCGACGGCATCGGCCGCGAAGTGATGGCCGCCGCGCTCGTCGTGCTGCGCGCGGCGCAGTCGCGCATGGGCCGCGAGTTCCGCCTGGCCGAACATCCGGCCGGCGCGCAACACTACCTCGACAGCGGCGAGTCGCTGCCCGAGCCCACGCTCGACGCGTGCCGCGCCGCCGACGCCATCCTGTTCGGCGCCATGGGCCTGCCCCATGTGCGCAACCGGGACGGCACCGAGATCATTCCCCAGCTCGACATCCGCTTTGCACTCGACCTGTACGCCGGCGTGCGACCGATCCGCAGCTGGCGCGGCCTGCCCAGCCCCTTGTCGCACGCACGCGGCTCGGACATCGACCTGGTGCTGGTGCGCGAGAGCACCGAAGGCCTGTTCTACGCCCGCGGCCGCGGCGTGGTCGAGGCCGACGCAGCCTACGACACCATGAAGATCACCCGCGCCGGAACCGCACGCGTCTGCGACTTCGCGTTCGAACTCGCGCGCCAGCGCAAGGCCCAGGGCCGGCGCGGCCATGTGACCAACGTCGACAAGGCCAATGTGTTCGCGTCGATGGCGTTCTGGCGCCAGGTGTTCGAGGAACGCGCCAAGGGTTTCCCCGAGATCGGCACCACCCACGCCTACGTGGATGCAATGGCCCTGAACCTGGTCATGAAACCCTGGGAATACGACGTGCTGGTGACCGAGAACATGTTCGGCGACATCCTGTCGGACCTGATCGCCGCGCTGGTGGGCGGCATGGGCATGGCGCCGTCGGCCGACATCGGCGAGCGTTATGCCTTGTTCCAGCCGGCCCACGGCACCGCGCCGGACATCGCCGGCAAGGGCATTGCCAATCCGTCGGCCATGATCCTGTCGGTGGCGATGATGCTCGACTGGCTGTCAGTGCGCCATGGCGATGCCGCGCTGGCCGATGGCGCGCGCACCATCGAGCGTGCCTTGCAGGGCGCGTTCTCGGACAAGGCCGTGTTGCCGCGCGACTTCGGTGGCGCCAGCGGCACCGAGGACGTGGTCAAGGCGGTGGTGGAGCGCCTGTGATGCAGCAGCCACGCGTGGCCATGGTCGGCGCGGGATACTTCGCGCGCTTCCAGCTCGAAGGCTGGCGCGACTGCGGCGTGAACGTGCTCGCCTTGTGCGACACCCACCTGCCTCGGGCGCAGGCGCTGGCGCAGGAGTTCGACATTCCCTTCGTGGTCGACGACATGCAGGCGCTGCTGGACCAGGTCGAGCCCACGCTGCTCGACGTGGCGCTGCCGCCGGCGGCGCAATGCGGCGTCGTCACGGCCGCGCTCGCGCGCGGCATCGCCACCATCTGCCAGAAACCCTTCGGCACCGACCTGGACCAGGCCGAGGCGATGGCGGCGCTGGCGCGGCAGCACCACACGATGCTGGCCGTGCACGAGAACTTCCGTTTCACGCCCTGGTTTCGCGAGTGCCGGCGCCTGATCGACGCCGGCTTCTTCGGCCAGGTGCACGGCATAAGCTTCCGACTGCGCCCGGGCGACGGCCAGGGCCCCGGCGCCTACCTCGACCGCCAGCCGTATTTCCAGACCATGCCGCAACTGCTGGTGCGCGAGACGGCGGTGCATTTCATCGACAGTTTCCGCTACCTGCTGGGCGAGGTACGCGCGGTCACCGCGCGGCTACGCCGGCTCAACCCGGTCATCGCCGCCGAAGACGCCGGCATCATCCTGTTCGAGTTCGACGACAACCGCTGCGGGCTGTTCGACGGCAACCGGCTCAATGACCACGTGGCCCGCAACCGCCGCCTGACCATGGGCGAAATGTGGCTCGAAGGCGAAAACGG
>CAXBDR010000171.1:0-9786 GCA_963974265.1 uncultured Rhodoferax sp. | reverse complement strand
GGCCTGGCTTGAGCCCGTCGGCAACCCCTGGCCAGCCACGGTACTGACAGTCTCTGCCAAGACGGCAGTCAGTGACACTGCCACGGACTGGATGGCAACCCCGATCGCACGCGCAAGTGCCTGTCCATCAAGGACTTTTCATGTCGGGCCGAGATGGCACGGATCGTGCTGATCCGTTGGCATGACGCACGACGAACGCCGCCTGCTACGCCATCTGGTCATTGCCGTGATCGTGAAGCTGGTGGTCCTGACCGCCTTGTGGTGGGTGTTCGTGCGCGACCACCATGTCCAGGTGGATGCCGAGCAATCGGCACAGCAACTGGGCATCACCTCTGCCGCCACTGGAGCAACACCGTGATCTCGGAACAACTCGTCGATCTCTCGCGCCTGCAGTTCGCTGCCACGGCGATGTACCACTTCCTGTTCGTGCCGCTGACGATCGGCTTGGTGTGGTTGCTGGTCATCATGGAGTCGGTCTACGTGATGACCGGCAATGTGATCTGGAAGGACATGACCCGCTTCTGGGGCAAGCTGTTCGGCATCAACTTCGCGCTCGGCGTGACGACCGGCATCACGCTGGAATTCCAGTTCGGCACCAACTGGGCCTACTACTCGCACTACGTCGGCGACATCTTCGGCGCGCCACTGGCCATCGAGGGCCTGATGGCGTTTTTCCTGGAGTCGACCTTCATCGGCCTGTTCTTCTTCGGCTGGGACCGGCTCAGCCGCACGCAGCACCTGATGGTGACGACGCTGATGGCCATCGGCACCAACCTGTCGGCCTTGTGGATCCTGATCGCCAACGGCTGGATGCAGAACCCGGTGGGCGCCGAGTTCAGCTACCAGACCATGCGCATGGAGATGACCGATTTCTGGGCCGTGGTGTTCAACCCGGACGCGCAGGCCAAGTTCGTGCACACCGTATCGGCCGGCTATGTGACCGGTGCGATGTTCGTGTTGTCCATCTCCAGCTGGTACCTGCTCAAGGGACGCAACGTCGAATTCGCCAAGCGCAGCTTCCGGGTCGCGGCCGCGTTCGGCCTGGCCTCGGTGCTCAGCGTCATCGTGCTGGGCGACGAATCGGGTTACACGGTGGGCGAGGCGCAGCAGACCAAGATGGCCGCGCTCGAGGCGATGTGGGAGACCGAACCCGCACCGGCCGGCCTCAAGCTGATCGCCGGCATCAACGAGGCCGAGCAGAAGAACGACTGGGAAGTCGAGATCCCCTGGGTCATGGGCCTGATCGGCACGCGCTCGATCAGCAAGGAGATTCCGGGCATCCGCGAGATCAAGGAGAAGAACCGCGAACGCATCATCAACGGCATCGTTGCGGTGACCGCGCTCGAGACGCTGCGCAAGCACCGTGAAGATCCGGTGGCGAAACAGGTGTTCGAGCGCCACAAGGCGGACCTGGGTTTCGGGCTGCTATTGCGCAAATACACCACCGACGTGCGCCAGGCCACGCCGGAGATGATCCAGAAGGCGGTCGACAGCACGGTGCCACGGGTCACGCCGATGTTCTGGGCCTTCCGCGTCATGGTGGGCCTGGGTTTTGCGATGTTGCTGCTGTTCACGCTGGCCTTCTGGAGCACGCTCAAGACCGACTGCATGCACAAGCCGTGGCTGCTCAAGGCCGCATTGTGGATGCTGCCGGCACCCTGGATCGCCTGCGAACTCGGCTGGTTCGTCGCCGAATACGGCCGCCAGCCCTGGACCATCTACGGTGTGTTGCCGACCCACCTGAGCGTATCGACGCTGAGCGTGGGCAGCTTGTACGGCTCGCTGGCCGGCTTCGTCGGCTTCTACACCGTGCTGTTGGTGGTCGAGGTCTACCTGATGGTCAAGTTCGCACGCCAGGGACCGGGCAGCCTGGGCACCGGGCGGTATTCGCACGAAGTCGCGCACCACGGTGCACCGGCACGGGCTTGAGAAGGAGCGCACATCATGTTCGACTATGAAACCTACAAGCTGATCTGGTGGCTGCTCGTGGGCGTGCTGCTGGTCGGGTTCGCCATCATGGATGGCCACGACATGGGTGTTGGCACGCTGTTGCCCTTTGTCGGGCGCAGCGACACCGAGCGCCGTGTCGTCATCAACACGGTCGGGCCGCACTGGGACGGCAACCAGGTCTGGTTCATCACCGGCGGCGGCGCCATCTTTGCGGCCTGGCCGCTGGTCTATGCCACCGCCTTCAGCGGCTTCTACTGGGCCATGATGGCGGTGTTGTGGGCGCTGTTCTTCCGCCCGGTGGGATTCGACTACCGCAGCAAGATCCAGGATCCGCGCTGGCGCAGCACCTGGGACTGGGGCCTGTTCGTCGGCGGTGCCGTGCCGCCGCTGATTTTCGGCGTGGCTTTTGGCAACCTGCTGCAAGGCGTTCCGTTCGGGTTCGACGACTACCTGGTCTCCACCTACACCGGCAGCTTCTGGCAACTGCTGAACCCTTTCGCACTGCTTGCCGGCGTCGTCGCCAGCACCATGCTGACCATGCACGGCGGCATGTACCTGGCCCACCGCACCGAAGGGGTGATACAGCAACGCGCCGCGACCGGCGCCACGATCGCCGCGCTGGCCATGGTGGCGGCGTTCGTCGGTGCCGGGTTGTGGCTGCGTTTCGGCTCCATCGAGGGTTTCGTCATCACGTCGGTGATCGACCCCAACGCCGTTGCCGACCCACTGTCCAAGACCGTCGAGCGCAGTGCCGACGGCTGGTGGCTGAACTATGGCAAGCTGCCGGCCTTGTGGCTGCTGCCCGCGTTGGGTATTTTCGGCGCGCTATTGGCAGCGGTGCTGGTGCACGCGCGCCATACGCTCAGTGCCTTCGTGGCCTCGGCGCTGGCCATCGTCGGCGTCATCGGCACCGCGGGCGCGGCGATGTTCCCCTTCGTCATGCCTTCGTCGACCATGCCCGACGCCAGCCTGACGGTATGGGACAGCGTGTCCAGCCACCTGACGCTGGGCCTGATGTTCTGGGCCACGCTGATCTTCATGCCGCTGATCGTGGTCTACACCTCGTGGGCCTACCGCGTCATGCGCGGCAAGGTCACGGTGGCGCAGATCCAGGCCAATGACCACACGGCGTACTGAGGCCATGCACGAGCCCCGCATGCCCCGGCATGCCCCCACCGACAACCGCTTGCCGAACCAGGCCACGGGCCACGCCCGCAACCGGGCGCGCAGGCACACCAAGGAGTAGAGACGATGTGGTATTTCGCCTGGATGCTGGGAGTCGGCTTCGCTGTGCTGCTGGCGATCATGAACGCGATGTGGGGCGAGAACGAAGCCGCACGCGCCGAAGCCGGCAAGGACACGGACAAGCCATGACCCCGAACGGCGCCGGCGCGGCGGACGCGCCCCGCATGCACCTGCCCAGCCTGCTGGTCGCGCTCGCCATCATGATCGCCGGTACGCTGTATCCGTCGCTGATGGCCGATGCCGCGGGCAAGGCCGACCACGGCCTGGCGATGCTGCTGTTCTGGGCCATGAGTGCGGGTTTCATCCGCGGCGTGGGATTCGTGCCACGGGCCGCCATCTGGCGCTGGCTGTTTTCCGGCTGGTCCTGCGCCGCGGCACTGGTTCTGGCCGGCCTGATCCAGCTGACACACTGATTCCACCGCGATGAACACCACGACCCGCGCCGGAAAACCCGCGCGCATCACCGTCATCGGCGCTGGCTTCGGCGGCCTGTCGACGAACTGCAGGGTCGCCCCGTCACGACCGGCTTCGCCGTCGAGCTGATCTGCATCGTCGACGCGTTGCAGAGCGGCTCGCTGGTCTACCGCACCGATAAGCGCAACCTGCTGCTGCCGTCGAGCCGCCTGCTGCACCGGGCCAAGCGGCTGTTCGAGTGAAACGACCTGCGGGCGTACCGCTGAGGCGCTGACGCGCCGGCCAACACGGCCTGACGGGGATCCGGCACACGTGGCGCCCGGGCTGCGGCGCCTTGCCGCCGGCTGCCGGCAACGGCCGACGACCGTGACACGCGACAATGCGCGCTGGCGACCCGGCCCGCAGCCCGGTGGCCGTTTCGTGATTTCGCCCCGTCCCCATGCCCTCCGACCTGCCCCCGAACGACCCCGAGACCACGCCCAAGCCCGATCCCGGCACCTCCGCCTTCGCCCCGCTGGCGCTGCCCGTGTTCCGCATGTTGTGGTTCACCTGGCTGGCCGCCAACATCTCGATGTGGATGAACGACGTGGCGGCGGCCTGGCTGATGACCTCGCTGACCACCTCGCCGGTGCTGGTGGCACTGGTGCAGACCGCCTCGACACTGCCGGTGTTCCTGCTCGGCCTGCCCAGCGGCGCGCTGGCCGACATCCTGGACCGCAAGAAGTTCTTCCTGTTCACGCAATTGTGGGTTGCCGTGGTCGCGCTCGCCTTGTGCGCCACCGTGTTGTCGGGCTGGATGTCGCCCTTGCTGCTGCTGGGCATGACCTTTGCCAACGGCGTCGGCCTGGCGCTGCGCTGGCCGGTGTTCTCGGCCATCGTGCCCGAGCTGGTGCCGCGCCACCAGCTGCCGGCGGCGCTGGCGCTCAACGGCGTGTCGATGAACGCCTCGCGCATCGTCGGCCCGCTGGTGGCCGGCGCCTTGATCGCCAGCCTGGGCAGCGCCTACGTGTTCATGCTCAACGCGGCGCTGGCCATCGTGGCCGCGATCACCATCTCGCGCTGGAAACGCACGCCGACGCCGCAACCGCTGGGCCGGGAAAAACTGCTCAGCGCGATCCGCGTGGGCATGCAGTTCATGGGCCAGTCGGCGCACCTGCAAGGCGTGCTGGTGCGCATCTGCCTGTTCTTCTTCCATTCCACGGCGCTGATCGCGCTGCTGCCGCTGGTGGCGCGCGGCCTGCCGGGCGGGGATGCGCGCACGTTCACGCTGCTGCTCGCGTCCATGGGAACCGGCGCCATCGTCGCCGCGCTGAACATGCAGCGCCTGCGCCGCTACTGGTCGCGCGACGGGCTGGTGTTCCGAGGCGCTGCCTTGCAGTCCCTGGCGATGGTCGTTGTTGCGTTCGCGCCCAACACCACGGTGGCGGCGCTGGCCATGGTCGTGGCCGGCATGGCCTGGATCACGACGGCCAACACGCTGAGCGTGTCGGCTCAGTTCGCATTGCCCGACTGGGTGCGAGCCCGCGGCATGTCGATGTACCAGATGGCCATCATGGGTGCCAGCGCAGCGGGCGCCGCCATCTGGGGCCAGGTGGCCTCGCATTACGCGATCCGCGGCAGCCTGGTGGTCGCAGCCGTCACCGGAGTGATCACGATGTGGCTGGCCAATCGCTGGATGGCCGACAGCCAGACCGAGGAAGACCTGACGCCGACCCGGCAGTTCAAGGTGCCGCAGCCCAAGCAGCCGCCGGGCGCGGGCCGGGTGGTGCTGACGATCGAGTACCGCATCGACCCGGCGCGCGCCGACGAGTTCAAGCAGTTGATGCGGATCAGCCGCCGCAGCCGCTTGCGCCACGGCGCCTTGTCGTGGGACCTGCTGCGCGACATCAACGATCCGGGGCTGTTCATCGAGCAGATCGTCGACGAGTCCTGGACCGAGCACCTGCGCCGCTTCGACCGGGTCACCACCTCCGACGCGACGCTGCGCGACCGCAAGCATGCGTTCCACATCGGCAAAGAGCCGCCGGTGGTGCGCCGGCGCATCCTCGAATCCGTGCATGGCACGGACACCGCCCGCACGATGCCGGGCGACCCAGCCGCGTGACATCGTCATCGCCCGGTGCCACGCCAGAACGCAAAGGCACGAACTTCTCCTACAGCCAGGCCCGGCCCATCGCGGCATACTCGAGGCACAACGGGTGTCCGGGCGCCTTCGCCAGACCGCGCGACCTGCGGTGACGACCTGCCCCATCCCGATCCGACCACCATGCCCAACAACCCTAGCCGCCCCAAGCCGTTTTCGATGATCCGCGAGTTCCACCTTGCGGACTGGTTCACGCTCGCCAATGCCTTGTGCGGCACCGGCGCCATCTTCTCGGCCATCTCTTTCGTGCAGACTGGCGGCATCCTGCACCTGTATTTTGCGGGCGCGCTGATCCTGGCAGCGCTGGTGTTCGACGTGCTCGACGGCCGCATCGCGCGCTGGCGCCAGCAGTCCTCCAGCCTGGGACGCGAACTCGACTCCTTGTCCGACGTGATCTCGTTCGGCGTCGCGCCAGCCATGCTGGCCTATGCCTGCGGCATGCAGGGTTTCTTCGACCGCATCGTGCTGGCCTATTTCGTCGCCTGCGGCGTCTCGCGGCTGGCGCGCTTCAACGTCACCGCCCAGGACATGTCGGACGCATCGGGCAAGGTGCACCATTTCGAAGGCACGCCGATACCGACCTCGGTCGTGCTGGTGGCCGTGCTGGTGGCGGCCGCTGCCTTTGGTGCCGTGGGCCCGCAGCTGTGGTGGGGCGAGATTCGGCTGATGGGGCTGACGTTGCATCCGCTGGTGTTGCTGTTCGCCGCCTCCGGCTCCTTGATGATCAGCCGGATCCACATTCCGAAGTGGTGAGCCCGCCCGCGCGGCGACGAATCGCCGTCCGGTACGCGGCGGTGCCATGATGCTCTGATTTCCTGTCACGAAACATCTGCGCTGCCCACGAAACATCTGAGGCGCGCCACACGCCGCACACGTCGCTATATTGATTCACGTGCAGCGCGGAGTTCTTTTCGATGGCTGCTAGCAGTCCACATGACAGGAGCGCGACGGATGACCGATGGCGGCGGATTCCCGGGGCATGACGCGCGGCAGCAGGCCGAGCGCGCCGGTGCGATGCCACCGGTCCTGATCTCCCCGCGCCACGGCAGGCGCCTGTTCGCGTTTGCCGTCATCGCCGACTCCCACCTCGAACCCGAGATATCCGGCGTGCGCGCACCACGCTCGAACCTGCGCAACCGCAGCGTCGTCGACTGGCTGCGCGCGCGGGCTCCACAGTTCGTGCTGCACCTGGGCGACATCGTGCATCCGGTACCGCAGGCCGAATCCCACGACGCGACGCTGCTGCTGGCCCGGCAGTTGTTCGCCAACCTGCGCTGCCCGGTCCTGTACACACCCGGCAACCATGACATCGGCGACAAGAACGACGACACGGCCCCTGCCGCGGCCGTGGCGCCGCAGTGGCTGGATGGTTATGGCCAGGTGTTCGGCGCGCCGTTCCAGGTCCACCATGCCGGCGGCTGCGTGCTGCTGCTGATCAATTCGCCGATCCTCGGTTCCGGATTGCCGCTCGAGGCGCAGCAGAAGCGCTGGCTCGAGGACGAACTGCGCGCGGCCCAGGGCAAGCGCATCTTCCTGGCCACCCACTACCCTCCCTTCCTGGCGCAGCCGCCGGAGGACACGAGTTATGACAACATGGAGCAGCATGCGCGGCACTGGTTGCTCGAACTGCTCGAGCGCCACCGCGTCGAGGCGGTGTTCTGCGGCCACGTGCACAACCTGTTCTACAACCGCTTCGGCTCCACCGAGATCCACGCGCTGCCGTCGACCTCCTTCGTGCGCCGCGACTACAGCGAACTGCACAGCGGCGCGCCGACCGACGAATACGGCCGCAACGACACCGGCAAGCTGGGTTTCTTCTGGGTCGACGTGTACGAACGTGGCCATGTGGCGCGCCTGGTGCAGACCCACGGCGGCACCGACACGCTGGCGCTGCAACTGCCCGGCCATCCGAAGGATCCGGGCGGGACACCGCTGGGCGTGAACCTCAGCCACCCCTGGTGCGCCCAGGTGGAGCTGCCGTTCAATCCGCCGGTGGACCCGTTCGCACGCCGCCGGGTGCGCAACGACCATGCGGTGCAGGCCCTGTGGAGCGCCGGCATCCGCCATCTGCGCGCCCCGGTCCATGACCTGCTCGACCCGCAGGTGCGCCGACGCGTGGCCGACATGGTGGCGTTGGGGCATCGCTTCACCTTCTTCTCGGTCGGCCTGCCGGGTGCCGCGCTGCTCGCGCAGCTGCGTGAACACGCGCCGTTGATCGGCTTCTGGGAATGCGTGTTGCCGGTGCGCGCCGCGCCGGAGCTGGCCGCATGCGTGGGTGGCTTGCTGCGCGACACCGGTCTGCGCATGCTGTTCGCCGCGCTGCGCAGCGGGACCGAAGGCAATACCGGCAAGGCCCCCGGCAAGCATTACGCGGCTCCCGGCTTCACGGTCGGGCAATACGCGCAGGCCGGCGAGCTGCTGGCCGGTCCGCTGGCCGGCCTTGCCGCCGGTGTCGCGTTCAGCCTTGCGCGCGACGAACCGCTGGCGCCGGCGATGCAGACCTTGACGGCATTCGCCCGCAGCAGCGGCGCCACCGTATGCGCGACCCGCGCCCTGATGGGCGACGGCCCCAACGATGCCGAGATCGACGACGCCGCGAACCAGGCGCTTGTGGAAGAGGCGCTGCAACTGGCGCGCCGCCATCCCGAGGTCCTGCTGCTGCTGGACACCTTCATGGACATCGACCGCGGTTATTACGTGCGCACCGGACTGATCGACCGCAGCGGCAACTGGCGCGCCGCCGGACGCGTGCTGGCCGATTCACGAGCCGCTGCCGCGTCAGAACCCGACCAAACCGCGCCCGCAGCAGCCCGAGCCGACGACCCATGCATCTCCAACCCCACCGCAGAAAGGCACCGACGATGATGTTCAAACGCCACTTCCTGACCACCTGCGCCGTCCTGGCGCTGGGTGTGACCGCGCCGCTGGCACAGGCACAGGATTTTCCGAGCAAGCCGGTCCGCATCCTGGTGCCGTTTCCCGCCGGTGGCGCGGTCGACATCATTGCGCGCCTGATGTCGACCGACATGGCCACCTCGCTGGGCACCAGCGTGGTGGTCGAGAACCGACCCGGCGCCAGCGGCAACATCGCGTTCGACGCCGTGGCCAAGGCGCCCGGCGACGGCTACACGCTGATCATGGCCAGTGCCTCGCTGGCCATCAACAAGTCGCTGATCAAGTCCACGCCCTTCGATCCGCGCAAGGACTTCACGCCGATCGGACTGGTCGCCATGGTGCCGTCGGTGCTGGTGGTCAACAAGGACCTGCCGGTGAACACGGTGCAGGAGCTGATCGCCCACGGCAAGGCCCATCCGGGCACGCTCAACTATGGCTCGAACGGCAATGGCACGACGCAGCACCTTGCGGCCACGATGTTCTCGCTGCGCAGCGGCGTGCCGATCACGCACGTGCCGTACAAAGGAGTCGACCAGCTGCTGCCCGACCTGGTCAGCGGGCGCATCCAGCTGTCGTTCAACAACGTGGCGTCGATGCAAAGCCAGCTCAAGGCCGGCAATATCCGTGCGCTGGCGGTGGGCCGCGAGCAGCGCTGGGCCGGCATGCCGCAGTTGCCAACCTACCAGGAGGCTGGCATCGGCGGGCTCGAATACGCCAGCTGGGTCGGCCTGCTCGGGCCCGCCGGCCTGCCGGCGCCGGTGATCGACAGGTTGTCCAAGGCCATGACGGTGGCACTGGCCAATGCGCAGACGCGCGAACGCATCGAGGCCGGCGGCAACGAACTCAAGGCCAGTTCACCGGCCGCCTTCACCCGCTTCTTCAACCAGGAGATCGACAGCTGGGCCAAGGCCATTTCCGCCGCCGGGCTGAAGGCCGAATAGGCGGCGCGCTGCGGTCGATCAGGGCCGGCGCGCCTTCGTGTCCGGCTCCGGTTCGGGCTTGGGGGGCAGGTCGGGTGGCTCGCGGCCGGGCGGGTGTTTGTGCGTCATGGTCATGGTCTTGGTTCGGTTGCGCAATGACGGAAGGCATTCGTGAACCAGTTCACGGTCGTTGCGGCAGGGCCGCGGACACTGCACAGT
>CAXBDR010000170.1:0-9813 GCA_963974265.1 uncultured Rhodoferax sp. | reverse complement strand
TGATGATGCAGCTGGACCTGGCCGGCATCCTGTGGGACCAGATCCCGGACGCGTTGCTGGCCGTCGATCCACAAGGCGTCGTGTTGCACTGGAACCCGGCGGCGGAGACCGTGTTCGGTTATCGGAGCCAGGAGGCGCAAGGGCAATCGATCTTCTCGCTGATCGTGCCAGCGGATCGCCAGGACGAAGAGCGCCAGGCGCAGGCCGATGCCCTGCGCAGCGGACTGGCCGTGTTCGAGTCGGTACGCCGGCGCAAGGACGGCACGTTGGTGCATGTCAACATATCGACGCGCGCCATCCGCGGCCCCGATGGCACGCTCGCCTTCTTCCTGACCACGAAGAAGGATGTCACCCACCTCAAGGTGCTTCGCGATGCCAAGCTGGTCGAGGCGCGTTTCCGCGACCTGCTCGAGTCCACACCCGACGCCATCGTGATGGTCAACGTGACCGGCCGCATTGTCATGGTCAACGGACAAGCCGAGTCGCTGTTCGGCTACCCACGCGCGACGCTGCTCGGGCAGCCGGTCGAATACCTGCTGCCAACACGGTTCCACCATGCCCATCTGCGTCATCGTGCCCATTTCTTCGAACAACCACGCACGCGCACCATGGGTGCCGGGCTCGAGTTGTACGGGCTGCGCAGCGATGGCGACGAATTCCCGGTCGAGATCAGCCTGAGTCCGCTGCAGACCGAGGAAGGCACGATGGTGATGAGTGCCATCCGCGACATCACCGATCGCAAGAAGGCCGACAAGAAGTTCCGCGATCTTCTCGAATCGGCCCCCGACGCCATGGTCATCGTCAACCGCGACGGTGTCATGGTGCTGGTCAACCGCCAGGCGCTGCGGCTGTTCGGCTGGAACCAGGAAGAGATGCTGGGCCAGTCCATCGACATGCTGGTGCCGCCACGTTTCCGGCCGCAACACGCCGGGCACCGCGGCGGCTTTGCCGCCCAGCCGCGTGCCCGCGCGATGGGCGCCGGACTGGACCTGTACGGACTGCGCAAGGACGGCAGCGAATTCCCGGTCGAGATCAGCCTGAGTCCGATGGAAACCGAGGAAGGCCCGTTCGTCTCCAGTGCCATCCGCGACGTGACCGAGCGCAAGCGATTCGAGCAGGCATTGCGCGACAAGAACATGCAGCTCGAAGACGCCGCGCGCGTCAAGGACCGTTTCCTGGCCACCATGTCGCACGAACTGCGCACGCCGCTCAATGCGGTGATCGGGTTCACCGGCACCTTGCTGATGGAGTTGCCCGGCGCGCTCAATGCCGAGCAAAAGCGCCAGCTCGGCCTGGTGCAGTCCAGCGCGGATCACCTGCTGTCGCTGATCAACGACCTGCTGGACCTGGCCAAGCTCGACGACAACAGCAAGGAACTGCAATGGGAGCCGGTCGATTGCCGCCGCCTGCTCGAGGAACTGTCGGCCACGTACCGGCCGCAAGCGCTGGACAAGGGCCTGGCATTCGATCTGCACCTGCCCGATGGGCCACTGCAACTGATCACCGACCACCGTGCGTTGCGCCAGATCCTGATCAACCTCGTGGGCAATGCGATCAAGTTCACGCCCAGCGGATCGGTCGACCTGCATCTGGAGGCGGGCTTGGCACCTGCACCCTGGCGGTTCCGGGTGCAGGACACGGGGGCGGGCATTGCCACGAAGGATCAGCAGCGCCTGTTCCAGGCGTTCTCCCGGCTCGAAGCCGCCGAGCGCGATGCAATCGAAGGCACCGGCCTGGGCCTTCACCTGAGTCGCCGGCTGGCTCAGGCACTCGGCGGAACGCTGGAACTGCAAAGCACGCTCGGGCACGGCAGCACGTTTACGCTCGCGCTGCCCATCGGGCCCGTCGCTTCGCAGCCATCCGGCATCGCCGCCGACATCACGCGACCACCGAGGGAATGACATGGGCGCACGTATCCTGATCATCGAAGACGACCCAGCCAGTCGCGAGCTCGTCAAGTACCTGCTCGAGTCGGCCGGGCATGCGGTACTGGTGGCCACCGAAGGCGGCACCGGCGTGCGCCTGGCCATCGACGAACAGCCGGACCTGCTCATCTGCGACCTTCAGATGCCGGTGATGAGCGGCTACCAGGTGGTGCAGGCCCTGCTCGACTACCCGGGGTGGCACAAGGTACCGATCATCGCCGTGACGGCTTTCTCGATGCCTGGCGACCGCGACAAGACACTGGCGGCGGGTTTTGACGAACATATCAGCAAGCCGATCGCGCCGCGACACTTCGTGAAACAGGTAGAGGCTTTCCTGCCAGCCCGATTGCGCGGCATCGACGCGCCCCGGCCATGACCCAGGCTCGAACCATGGCCGCCCGCATCCTGATCGTCGACGACATCGCGGCAAACAGGGATCTTGTCGCGACCGTGGTGCGCCACATGGGCCACCAGACAATGGAGGCCAGCGACGGCCTGCAGGCGCTCGAGCTGGTGCGCAGCGAACAACCAGACCTGGTGATCTCCGACATCCTGATGCCCACGATGGATGGCCTGGAGTTCGTCTCCCGCATCCGCGCCGATCCCGCAATGGCTGCAACCGAGGTGGTCTTTTATACCGCCCACTACCGTGAACGCGAGGCCGGCAACCTGGCCAAGATCTGCGGCGTGTCGCAGGTCCTGCTCAAACCCTGCGGGCCACAGGACATCATCCGGGTCGTGCGGCTGGCGCTCAGCCGGCCTGCGGATCCCGAGCCGGCACAGCATCTGGACGCGGGACCGCCGGCCGCACCATGGACCGCGGAGCAGCTGTCGGACCGGCTGCACGTGCTCGAGTCGAGCAACCAGCGACTCGCCGCATTGACCGATCTGAACCTGCTGATGGCATCGGAGCGCGACGCCCGGTCGCTGCTGGACCAGGTCTGCCGCGGTTCGCGGGATCTGATCGGCGCCCGGTATGCGCTGCTGGGCGTCAATGGCCGGGACGCCGGCGATACCCTTTTCGCCAGTTGCGGCATCGAACCCGACCGACTGCAGCGCCTGGGGTGGCCACGCATCGAACAGGGCCTGCTGGGCGAGGTGCGACGGCAACGCAAGACACGCCAGATCGACAATCCGGGCGGCGATCCGGTCCACATCGGCTTGCCGGCCGGTTACCCGGCTGCCCATCGACTGCTCATCGCGCCGGTGGCATCGCTGCAAGCCAGTTACGGCTGGATCTGCCTGGCCGACAAGCTGGGTACCGATCGGTTCGACGAGCGGGATGAACACATGCTGACCATGCTCGCCGCGCAACTTGGACGCCTCTACGAAAGCGGCATGTTGTACGAGACCGTGATGCGCGATGCCGAGCGGCTGCAGACAGAAATCCGGGAGCGCCGCCTCGCGCAGCAGGCGCTGCATCGCAGCACCGTGCAGCTGCGAGCCCTGTCGCGCCGGGTACTGGAAACCCAGGAAGCCGAGCGCCGGCGGGTCGCGCGCGAACTGCACGACGAGCTGGGCCAGTCACTGACCGCGATCAAGATCCAACTGCAGTCTCTCCGGCTCGGAGGTATCCCCGACGACGGCGCAGATGGAGACATGCACGATGCGTCGATACACATCGTCGACCATGCCATCGCCCAGATGCGCAGGATCGCGCTGGGCCTGCGTCCTTCCATTCTGGACGACCTGGGCCTGGCGCCGGCACTGCGTTGGCTCGCCGCGGAGACAACGACGCACAGCCCCCTGGTCGTGCATTTCCAGGGAAGCCAAGACCATGGGCGCATCGATCCGCAATGCGAAACCGTATGTTTTCGCATTGCCCAGGAAGCGCTGACCAACGCTGTCCGCCACGGCAACGCGACCCGCGTGGTGCTGCAACTGGGTAACGACGATGACAAAGTCTGGCTGCAGATCGACGACGACGGCGCGGGCTTCGACGTCGATGCGGCGCTCCACAACGCTGCGCTCGGCAGCAGCATGGGTTTGCTGGGCATGCACGAGCGTGCCCGGCTGGCGGGTGGCGTACTGGACATCGTGTCGGAGCCGGGACGCGGCACCTCGGTGCGCTTGAGCTGCCCCCAGGTCATCGGGGAGACCTCGTCGTGAGTCCGGCGCGAGTCGTGCTCGCCGACGACCACACGCTGGTGCGTGCCGGGCTGCGCAAGCTGCTCGAGTCCATGTCCGAGGTCACGGTCGTCGGTGAGGCCGACGACGGCCTGGCCCTGCTCGCCATGGTGCAAGAACTGCAGCCGGATCTGGCCTTGCTCGACATCGCGATGCCGGGCCTCAATGGCCTGGAAACGGCCGCGCGGTTGTCCAGGAATGCGCCGGGCCTGCGCGTGTTGATGTTGTCGATGCACCAGAACGAGGAATACGTGCGGCAGGCCTTGCGCAATGGGGCTGCGGGCTACATGCTCAAGGACGCCGCGCCCATGGAGCTGGCACTGGCGATCCGGGCCGTGCTGCGGGGCGAGGTCTACCTCAGCCCGGCGGTCTCCAGGGGCGTGGTCAGCGACTACGTGCAGCGCCTGCGCAGCGACGAGTCGTCCGGCAGCGGACTCACGCCGCGCCAGACCGAGGTGCTGCAGCTCATTGCCGAGGGCCACAGCAGCAAGGAGATCGCACGCAGGCTCTCGTTGTCGGTGAAGACCGTCGAGACACATCGCAGCCAGCTGATGAAGCAACTCGGCATTCACGAGGTCGCGGGCCTGGTGCGCTTTGCCATGCGCACCGGCTTGGTGTCGCCGGACCTCTGACGTCCGGCGCGCTGCAACCGCCTTTGAACCGGCCAGCTCCTGGCGACTCAGGCGTTTCCCCGATCAAACTCAGGTATCGGCCCGATGGTCACCGCGACGGGCGCGGGTTAAGGTGACGACCATGTTCGATCACTCCGTTCACACCGCCACGCCCACCAACCAGACCGCGGCGCCGGCGGCATCGCCTCTCACGATCATGCTGGTGGACGACAACCAGACCTTCGTAACGGCGGTGCGGCAATTCCTGGACCGGTTGCCCGGCGTGCAGATCGTCGCGCAAGCCAGCAACGGCAAGTCGGCGCTGGCACACCTGCGACGCCACCGGCCGGCGCTGGTCCTGCTCGACATCGCGATGCCGGGCATGAACGGGCTGGAACTGGCACGCGCGATCCTGCAGGATCCTGCACCGCCACAACTGACTTTCCTGTCGATGCACGACAACCGCGAATACCGCGAAGCAGCACGCGAACTCGGGGCGGATTTCGTCAGCAAGGCTGACTTCGTCAGCGAATTGCTGCCCTTGCTGCGCGCCAGGATACCGTTGGCACCCGCACCCGCACCCGCACCCGACGCCGTGCCCGGCACCGACAACCGATCGGCCGCGGAGCGATGACGATGACCACGCCGGCATCCCAGCCCCGGTGGGTGTCCCCCGCCACAGCCAGCGCAGCACATGCGTCCAACGACGCATCTGGAGATGCCGCGGATGACGGCCGCTCGATGCTGGGACGCGAGCTGAGGGTGCTGCTGGCCATGCATACCGAGCACGATGCCGCCCAAGCCCTGCTGGCATTGCGCCAGGGCGGATTCGCGGTGCGCCATATCCGGGCCACCAGCATCGACGCATTGCGCCACGCACTGCTCTCGCCGGAATGGGATGTGGTCATCGGCGACTTTCAGATGCCCGGCCGAGACGCCCTGGAGACCCTTGCGACAGTACGCCAGAGTACACCCCGGCTACCGGTGTTGCTGATCTGTGGCTCCATCGGTGAAGATGCCGCGGTCGACGCCATTCGCCAAGGCGCCGGCGACTGCATCCACTTGACGCAGTTGCATCGCAGGCTGGCCCAGGCGGTGCAGCGCCAGCTCGACCAGCGCGCGTTGCGCCACGCCCTGCATCGACGGCACGGCGGCGACCACTGGGTGGAGCACAGTGCGGAGCAGTCCCTGGCGTCCTTTCCGGTCGCCATCTACGTCTGCGATTGCGACGGGCACATCCTGCGCTACAACCGCGCGGCGGCCGCGTTGTGGGGCCGCGAGCCGGATCTGGCGACCGACCGGTGGGCAAGCGCCCGGCGCATGCTGGGCACGAACGGGCAGCCTCTGGCCAACGAGCAACTTCCGGTCGCCGTGGTCATTCGAACCGGCCTGCCCATTGCCGGAGCCGAGGTCGTGATCGAGCGCGACGACGGCACGACACGCCATGTCGAGCACCATCCGCAACCGCTGCGCGACGACACCGGCAACATCACCGGCGCGATCGACATGCTGATCGACATCACCGAACGCAAGCGCCAGGAGCGCCGCCTGCTGCTGAGTGACGAGACATCGCGCAACATGTTCGACAGCAGCCCGGCCCCGTGCATGATGAACCTGCCCGGCAAGCACATCAGCAGCGTCAACGACCGATTCGTCGAACTCAGCGGCTACCGCCGGGCAGAACTCGTGGGCCGTACCGTCGACGCGCTCGGCCTGCTTGTCGACGACGCGGATGGTCGCGCCGTGCGCGAAGCACTCCAGCGCGATGGCCGTGTCGACACGATGGAATTCAACTTCCGGCGCAAGAACGGCGACGTGCGCCGTGCCATGGTGTCCACCACCCGCGTCAACATCGGCGGCGTCGAACAATACCTGCACTCCTTCGCCGACCTGACCCAGCAACGCGAGGCGCTGGCTCAGGCGCGGCTGGCGCGCCAGGCGTTTGCCTCGATATCCCAGGGCATCCTGATCAGCGACGCCCGGCGAATGACGATTTCGGTGAACCAGGCCTTCGAACGCATGTCGGGGTATTCCGAAGCCGAATTGATGGGACGCTCGTGCGCTGTGCTGCAAGGGCCGGGCAGCAGTCCTGCCACCGTGCTGGCCATCCGCCAGGCCCTGGACGCAGGCCAGGCGTTCCAAGGCGAGATCCTCAACTACCGCAAGGACGGCACACCATTCTGGAACGCCTTGTCGATCAGCCCCGTCACCGACACCGAGGGCCGGCTGACCCATTTCGTCGGTATCCAGCAAGACGTCACGATGCGCAAGGAACAGGAAATCCAGCGCAAACTGACCGAGCAGATCTTCTCGCAAAGCCACGAAGGCGTGCTCGTGACAGACGCGCAGCGCCGAATCGTCATGGTGAATCAGGCCTTCACGGCCATCACCGGTTACCCGGCCTCCGAGGTGCTGGGCAGAAGCCCCCGGCAGTTGTCCTCCGGCCGGCACGACGTGGCGTTTTACCGTGGCATGTGGCGGGATGTGCGCCGCAGCGGGACCTGGCAGGGTGAGATCTGGAGCCGCCACCGCAGCGGCCGCGACTATCTCGAATGGCTGACCGTCAGCGTGCTGCACGATGCCGACGGCAACGTGTCCAACTACATCGGCACGTTCAGCGACATCACCGAACAGCGCGCCGCGCAGGACAAGATCGACTGGCTGGCGCACTTCGATCCCCTGACCGGACTGGCCAACCGCACTCTGCTCGCCGATCGATGCAACCACGACATCCAGGTGGCCGGGCGCGAAAACGGCACGGTGGTCCTGCTGGCACTGGACATGGACGGATTCCGGCAGGTCAACGACAGCCTGGGGTTTTCCGTCGGCGACAAGGTGATCCAGAAGTTCGCCCGGCGCCTGGCGCGCCTGGTGCGCGCCCAGGATACCGTGGCGCGGCTGCAGGGTGACGAATTCGTGCTTGCGTTGCCGGGTGAGTCGGCCGAGGGCGCGAGCGCGCTGGTCTGTCGGTTGCAGCAAATCCTGGCCGAACCATTCGGCGTGGGCGACACCGAGGTCACGATCAAGGCCTCGATCGGCGTGGCGGTCTACCCGTCCGACGGCGACAGCTACGACGCCTTGTCCAGTGCGGCCCAAGTCGCCATGCACCATGCCAAGGATGACGGCGGCAACCAGTTCCGCTTCCACAGTCCCGCGATGTACGAGGCCACGGTCGCCAAGCTGGCACTGGGCACGGCTTTGCGCAGCGCAATCGTCCAGGAACAACTGCTGCTGCATTACCAGCCGTTCGTCGACATGCGAACCGGGCGCATCGGCGGCATGGAGGCCTTGCTGCGCTGGAACCATCCAGACATGGGCATGGTGCCTCCAGGCAAGTTCATCCCGCTGGCCGAACAGACCGGACAGATCGTCGAAATCGGCGGCTGGGTGCTGCGCCAGGCCTGCCGGGACCTGCGCGACTGGCGTGCCAGCGGACTGGACGTGCCGACGGTGTCGGTGAATCTGTCGCCCCTGCAGTTCCGCGATCCGGCGTTGATCGACACGGTATGCGCGGCGATGCAGGAACACGCCATCTCGGCCGAGCAGATCTGCCTGGAACTGACCGAAGGCGCCGTCATGGACGACGTCCCGCGCAGCGAGCAGGTGATGCACGCGCTCAAGGCACTCGGCGTGCGGCTGTCGCTCGATGACTTCGGCACCGGCTACTCGTCGCTGAGCTACCTCAAGCGGTTTCCGTTCGACAAGGTCAAGATTGACCAGTCCTTCGTGCGCGACATCCACAGCAGCTCGCAGGACGCGGTCATCGCCAAGGTCGTGATCTCGATGGCACATGGCCTGGGGCTGCGGGTCATCGCCGAGGGCGTCGAGACCGAGATGCAATGCGACTTCATGCGCCGCAACCGGTGCGACGAGATCCAGGGCTATTTCTTCTCGCGGCCCGTGCCGGCGGCACAGATGCAGGCCATGCTGCGCGACGACCACCGGTTGCCGATCCACCTGGTGCGCGAACAGACCAGGAACCGAACCCTGCTTCTGGTCGATGACGAACCCCAGGTCATCGCCGCGCTGCAACGGCTGCTGCAACCGGACGGCTACCGCATCCTGCACGCCGGCAGCGCAGACGAGGCCCTGCAGTTGCTGGCGCGGCATCCGGTCGACATCATCGTGTCGGACCAGCATATGCCCGGCCTGAGCGGCACCGAGGTCTTGCGCGAGGCCAGGCGGCTGCATCCGCAGTCGATCCGCATCCTGTTGTCGGATCACGCAGAACATCCGCCGACGACACCCGACGCCATCGGTGACGACCCCGACTACCGCTTGCTGGCCAAGCCCTGGGACGACATGCAGCTGCGCGGCTTCATCGGGCAGGCGTTCCGACAAAAGGAACTGAGCGAGGAGAACGATCAACTCGACATCCGGCTCCGCGCAGCCCAACAGGAACTTGCGGACCGGCAGCGCCAGGTGAAGGAAGTGGCGGACATCCGGCACACGGCGCCCGACCCTGCCGCGCTGGAACCGGCCGCACTGCGCGATGCATGCGCGCATCTGCCCTGGCCCATGCTGGTGCTGACCGGCGCCGGTACGGTCGATGTCGCCAGCGCAGCGGCCGAACAACTGCTGGGCGGCGAACGGCCTCTGGCCGGCCGCCCGCTGGCCCTGGCGGTACCCGCACTGCACGCAATCGTGTGGGCGGCGGACCAGGGCAGCGACCGCATGCGCCTGGCGGACGGCCGGCTTGTCTCCGTCGACTGGCGCGTCGCCGGCTCCCATGCGCGCGTGGTGACGCTGGGGGCGCCGCTCAACGATGGAGCGCCATGACCATCGGCCGCATCGTCGAGGCCGACCCGGTCGTCACGCACAGGCCGTCTGGCGCGGGCCACGCGCCGGGCCTGTCGGTCTCCCAGGGGATTGTTCGCAAGCACCAGGGGCGTATCACCGTGCGATCCGTCGTTGGACACGATTCTGCGTTTCGGGTTACGCTTCCGATCACGCAACCACATGCCCGAGATGGCAACGTGCCGCATGCACCATGAATACTGAAGCAACCGACAACATACCAGCGTCACGGGCTCCGCTTCCGTCGACGGCAGCCGCGGGCGAATCGGGTCCGGCCCGCGTCCTGTGCGTGGACGACGAGCCCGATGTGCTGGCATCGCTGCGGCGCGTGCTCAAGAACGGCGGTTATTCGG
>CAXBDR010000169.1:0-9827 GCA_963974265.1 uncultured Rhodoferax sp. | reverse complement strand
ACGACTCGGCCGGTTTACACGCAGTGAAACCGGACAGACGGGGGGCGTCCTTCATCTCAAATCACCTCCAGTTCGGCATTGAGTGCGCCGGCGGCCTTGATCGCCTGCAGGATGGCCAGCAGGTCCTGCGGCGTGGCGCCCAGCACGTTGAGTGCGCGCACCACGTCGGCAAGCTGCGGCGATGGCGGGATCTGCATCAGGATGCCGGGTTCCTGCGTGATCTTGATGTTCGCCTGCTCGCCCACCACCGTCTGCCCCTGCGACAGCGGATTGGGCTGGCTGACCACCGGCGTGCTGCTGATCGTGATCGACAGGTTGCCGTGCGCGATCGCGCAGGCCCCGAGCGTGACCGACTGGTTCAGCACGATGGATCCGGTGCGTGCGTTGATCACCACCTTGGCCGAGGGCACCGACTCTTCCAGCGACAGTTCCTCCATCTCGGCGATGAAGTTGACACGGGCATTGGGATCGACCGGCGCGCGGACCTCGACCGTGCGCCCGTCCAGGGCGCGGGCATAACCCTGCCCGAAGCGGCGGTTGACGGCCTGTGCCACGCGCTGGGCGGTCTGGAAGTCGGAGGCACTGAGCCCCAGCGATACCGTGTCGCCTTGCAGCAGCGGTGTCGGCACCGTGCGTTCGACCTGGCCGCCGCCCGGAATGCGCCCGGCGCTCAGGTGGTTGATCTGCACCCGGCTGCCACCGGCCGATGCGCCGGCGCCGCCGACGATCAGGTTGCCCTGGGCCAGTGCATAGACCTCGCCGTCGACGCCGCGCAGCGGCGTGGTGATCAGCGTGCCGCCCTTGAGCGACTTGGCATTGCCCAGCGAGGACACGTTGACGTCCATCGCCTGGCCGGGTCGGGCGAACGCGGGCAGTTGCGCCGTGACCAGCACGGCCGCGACGTTCTTGAGCTGCAGCTGCGATGCGCTGGCCGCCGGCAGCGTGATGCCCATCTGCTGCAGGTAGTTGTTCATGCCCTGCGAGGTGTAAGGCATCTGCGTGGTCTGATCGCCAGTGCCGTCCAGGCCCACGACCAGGCCGAATCCGGTCAGCTGGTTGGTGCGCACGCCTTCGATGGCGGCCACCTCCTTGATGCGCACGGCCGATGCCGGGGTGGCGCACAGCAGCGCCATGATGGACAGTGCCGCGATGGCCAGCGGGCCGCGCAGCGCGCGCACGAATGGGTGTCGGTTCATGGTCATGGCCTCAGAACGGAATCATGGCCATGAAGAAACGCGCGATCCAGCCCACGGTCTGGGCCTCGTTCTGCGCGCCCCGACCGCGCGACTCGATGCGGGCGTTGGCCACCTGGGTCGAGCTGACCGTGCCACCGGCCGCAATCGAGCGCGGATCGACGGTGCCGGAGAAACGCAGCACGTCGACGTTCTGGTTCACGCCGATCTGCTTGTCGCCGGCCAGCACCAGGTGGCCATTGGGCAAGACGTCGACGACGGTGGTCGTGATCGTGCCCGAGAAGCGGTTCGCGCTTTCGGTCGCGCCGGCACCGGAGAAGTCGTTGTTGGTGGACGAGTTGAGCGACAACTTGCCCAGCGAGGTCACGTTGGCGAACGGAAACGCCGACACGCCGGCGTCCATCGACGAGGTGCGGCTCGCGGTCGAGGTCGACTTCTGGCTGGCGGTGACGGTTTCGGTGATCAGGATGGTCACCACGTCTCCGACCAGGCGGGCGCGATAGTCCTCGAACGGCGGTCGGTAGCTGGCGTTGTGGAACAGGCTGCCGGTGACCGGTCGCGGCTCGGCGGCGCGCACGACGATGGGAGACGGCGGCTGTGCGAAGTCCACGCGTTCGGTCTTGGGCAGCGATTCGCAGCCGCTGGCCAATACGGCCAGCAGCGCGGCACCGAAGCTGGTGCGAAGGAGCGAGAGCAATGGCATCACAGCTGACCGAGTTTCTGCAACATCTGGTCCGAGGTCTGGATGGCCTTGGAATTCATCTCGTAGGCACGCTGGGTCTGGATCATCGTGATCAGCTCCTGCACCACGTTGACGTTCGAGGTTTCCAGGAAGCCCTGGGTGACGGTGCCGATGCCGTTGGTGCCCGGCGTACCGGTGTTGGGCTGGCCCGAGGCCGGGCTCTCGGCGAAGAGGTTCTGGCCGAGTGGCTCCAGCCCGGCCGGATTGATGAAGCTGGCCAGGATGATGTTGCCGATCTGCTGGGGTTGCGTGGTGCCGGGAATGGTCGCCGTCACGGTTCCGTCGGTGGCGATCGAGATGTTCTTGGCATTCGCGGGAACGGTCACACCGTTGGCCACCACCAGGCCGCCGGCGGTGACCAGCTGGCCCTGGTTGTCGACCTGGAACGAGCCGTCGCGGGTGTAGGAGTTCGAGCCATCGGGCATGGTGATCTGGAAGAAGCCGTTGCCCTGGATGGCCACGTCCAGGTTGTTCGAGGTCTGCTGGATCGTGCCTTGGGCGAACGAGCGGCTGGTGGCGACGGTGCGCACGCCCAGGCCCAGGTGCAGCCCGGTGGGCAGCTGGGACTGGTCCGACGTGTTCGAGCCGACCTGGCGCAGGTTCTGGTACATCAGGTCCTCGAACACCGCCTGGGCGCGCTTGTAGCCGGTCGTGGACACGTTGGCCAGGTTGTGCGAGATCACGTCGAGCTGGGTCTGCTGGGCCTCCATGCCGGTTTTCGAGATCCAGAGTGAGTTGATCATGGTGGTTTCCTCAGGGGTTCATTGGCGCGGGGCCGTGGTCAGCCTTGCAGGCTCAGCAGCTGGCCGGCCGATCGGTCGTTCGATTCCGCCGTCTGCACGAGGCGCATCTGCATCTCGAACTGTCGGGCGGTCTGGATCATGCCGACCATGGTTTCGATCGGGCTCACGTTGGAGCCTTCGAGCGCGCCGCTTTGCAGGCGCGCCAGCGGGTCGTGGGGCAGCGGCGCGGTGTCGGCGGTGCGGAACAGGCCGTCGTCGCTGCGCTTGAGCGGGTCGTCCGCCGTCGGTGTCACCATCTTGAGGCGACCGACCACAACCGTGGCCTGGCCTGCGGTCTTGGAGCTGATGTCGCCGTTGGGCGCGACCGAGATCTCGCCGCCGACGGGCAGCGCCAGCGGCGCACTGCCGTCGGAGAACACCGTCAGGCCGTTGACGGTCTGCAAGGTGCCGTCGGGTCCGATCTGCAGCGATCCGGCGCGGGTATACCCTTCGGTGCCGTCCAGGCCCTGCACGGCAAACCAGGCGTTGCCGGTGGCGCGCACGTCGAGCGGACGGCCCGTGGTCTGCGATGGTCCGGGTGCTTCCAGGTGGCCGGAGGTGGCCTCGAGCGCGAACACGCGGGTGGTCGAGCCGTCGCCGCGCAAGGGCACGGCGCGGTAGGTCGAGAGCTCGGCGCGAAAGCCGTTGGTCGAGGCATTGGCCAGGTTGTTGGACAACACGGACTGCCGGTGCGCGGCTGCGGTGGCGCCGGTCATCGCGGTGTAGACGAGTCGATCCATGGCGTGGCCTCTTCAGTGTGTCGGTGCGTGATCGTGATCAGCGCAGCTGGGTCAGGGTGGACAGGACCTGGTCCTGTGTCTTGATGGTCTGGGCATTGGCCTGGTAGGTGCGCTGCGCGGTCATCATGTTGACGAGCTCGGAGGTCAGGTCGATGTTCGACTCCTCGAGTGCGCCGGCGCGCAACTCGCCGAACTTGCCCACGCCGGGTGCGCCGACGATGGGCTGGCCGGACGCCACGGTTTCCACCCAGTTGCCGTTTTCGCTCGGACGCAGGCCCTGCACGTTGCGGAAGTCGGCCAGCGCGATCTGGCCGGCGGCCTGGGTCTGGCCGTTGGAGTAACGCGCCGAGATCACGCCGTTGTCGCCGATGGACAGCGCGACGAAGTCGCCGGGGGCATAACCGTCCTGCGTCAGGTCGGTGACGGCGAAGGCGGTCGCGTACTGCGTGGTCTTGGTCAGGTCCAGCGTTGCGGCGAAGGTGCCGATGTTGGGGTTGGGCGAGGTGATCGACAGCGTGGGCACCGCGGGCACGCTGCTGGCGAGTTGTCCGTTGGTGTCGAACGTCAGCGTGGCGGCCAGCGACGCGGTGGCGGTGGCGTCCGACGTCGGGTCGGTGTACACCTGCCAGGTGTCGTCGGCGGTCTTGCGCATGTAGAGCGAGGCCGGAATGGCCGAACCCTGCGAGTCGTAGACATTGAGCGAGGTGCCGTAGGTGGTCAGCGGCACGTTCGGGACCGAGGCATTCCACACCGGAGCGCTGGCATTGAGGTTGAGTTCGGCCGCCATCGACGTGGTCGCGCGGGCCGGGATCGGGCTGCCGGTGGGGATACGCATGGGTTGCAGCGTGCTGCTGGTGGCCACGCCGTCGACCGTGGTCGGGTAACCCATCAGCTGGGCCGAGGCATTGGTGACGATGTTGCCCTCGGTGTCGAGCTTGAAGGTGCCGGCGCGGGTATAGGCCATGCTGCCGTCGGTCAGGGTGACGGGAAAGAATCCGGCGCCGTTGATCGCGATGTCCAGTGCGCTGCCGGTGACGTTGACGCTGCCCTGGGTGAACTGCTGCGAAACCGTGGAGACCTCGACGCCGATGCCTTCGGTACGCCCGTTGGCGGCGATGGTCGATGCGGCGACGATCTCGGAGAACTCGGCGCGCGCGACCTTGGCGCCGATGGTGTTGGCGTTGGCGATGTTGTTGCCGATCACGTCGAGGTTGCGGCTGGCGGCGTTCAGTCCTGAGAGTCCGGTTTGGAATGACATGGTGTGGTTCCTGGGGTGAGGCGAAAACGGGAGGCGTTGAAGGCGGGCAGGGCGGCTGATGCGACTAGAAGATCGACTTGACGGCGTCGTAACCGACGTTGCCCAGGCCGCGCAGCTGCACCAGCATGGCGCCGTTGTCCGAGCCGACCGACACGACGTTGTCCTGCACCAGGGTGCGGTGGGTCACGACCGCGTCGCCCTTGGTGGCCGTGACCCGGAAACCCAGGCCTTCGGCGGTGGTGTGGGACTGCGCGTCCCACTCGAAAGGCTGGCGGCCGGCCGGCAATGCGCCGAGGTTGAAGCTTTCGATGACCTGGCCGCCGGCGGACAGGATGTCGACCACGACCTTGTCGGCGGGCAGGTCCAGGTCGACCGCACCCGCGGCCTTGCCGTCGTGGATCGCCAGCCGGTTGCCCTCGATCATCACGTCGCGCCCGACCAGCGAACTCGACTGCAGGGCCTGCATCGCGGCCAGCTGCCCGGCCAGGCCGGACAAGGACTGGTTGACCTTCTCGATGCTCGAGACGGTCGAGATCTGTGCCATCTGCGAGGTCATCTGCGCGTTGTCCAGCGGATTCATCGGATCCTGGTTGGCCAGCTGCGCCACCAGCAGCTTGAGGAAGCGGTCTTCCGACAGGTCCGCGTTCGTGCTGCTCGCGCTGCTGCTGGTGCTGGTCGCGGTGCTGGTGCTGCCGCTGACGGCGGTGGTGGTGGTCATGGTGGTGTTCCGGGGCGGTAGATTGAGGCTTACTGGCCCATCTGCAGCGTCTTGAGCAGCAGTGACTTGGCGGTGTTCATGACTTCGACGTTGTTCTGGTAGGAGCGCGAGGCCGAGATCATGTTGACCATCTCCTCGACGGTGTTGACGTTGGACTGGTTCACGTAGCCCGCGGCGTCGGCCAGCGGGTGCGTGGGGTTGTGCACCCGGCGCATCGGCTCGTTGCTCTCGATCACCTCGCGCACCTTGACACCGGCGGACGCGTCCGACCCCATGGGCACCGTCTCGAACACCACCTGGCGGGCCTTGTAGGCCTGGCCGTCGGGCCCTGCGACCGCATCGGCGTTGGCCATGTTGCTGGCGACCACGTTGAGGCGCTGCGACTGCGCGCTGACCGCGCTGCCGCTGACGCCGAAGATGGAAAACATGGACATGGTGGGCCTCCTGGGAACGTGGGATCGGTCTGGCGCGGCTCTACTGGCCCTGGATGGCGCTCAAGATCGTCCGGGAATAGCCGTTGATGAATCGCAGGGTCGATTCGTAGCGCACGGCGTTGTCGACGAAGTTGGCGCGTTCGCGGTCCAGGTCGACCGTGTTGTTGTCCATGGCCGGCTGGGTCTGCACCGTATAACCCAGCTCGGCGGGCGTGCCGTCGATGTGGCCGCTGGTGCCAGGCAATGCGAAATGGGCCGGATGGGCCCGCGGCGCGCCGGCGGCGCTGGGAGCCAGCCGGGGCTGGCTGCCGGTGGCCTCGGCCATGGCCTGCTTGAAGTCGATGTCGCGCGCCACGTAGCCCGGGGTGTCCGCATTGGCGATGTTGCTGGCAATGACGCGCTGGCGCTCGGAGCGCACGCCCAGCGCGGTGGCCTGGAAATCCAATCCGGCGGTCAACTGGGCAAACATGGAAGCGATCCTCCTGGGGATGTCGAATTGGTCGATACACCGGGCCGAAACCCAGGCGTGAAACGATTATGAAAATTCTTGAGGGTGGCGATGGCTGGAATAGAGGCGGTTTCCGCCATCACTTGACGGCTTTGCCCGCGGCTCAGACGCCTAGAGTTGCAGCATGTCGTGGAGTCTGTTGTGATGCCCTCATTGCCCCGTTGTCCGATGCCCAATCCTGTCGCCGTGCCCCTGTCCGCATGGAGCGCCCGGTTGCTGGCTGCGGTCGTCGTGAGTGCAGCCGTGCCCATGGCCGCCGCCCAGACCGGGCAGGACCAGGCCGCCCTGATCGCCGAGCAGAGCCAGGCCTGGCTGGACCAGGCGGTGCTGGCCGCCCGCCCCTCGGGTGCGGCGCCGCTGCGGATGGTGGTGCAGGTCGGCGCGCTGGACAGCCGGCTGAACCTGGCGCCGTGCGCCCAGGTCGAACCCTACCTGCCGCCGGGTGTGCGACTCTGGGGCAAGACCCG
This sequence comes from uncultured Rhodoferax sp., assembly GCA_963974265.1. Taxonomy (GTDB): domain Bacteria; phylum Pseudomonadota; class Gammaproteobacteria; order Burkholderiales; family Burkholderiaceae_C; genus CAISIP01. Next base: position 2,985 of record CAXBDR010000169.1, on the reverse strand, counting down.
GGTCGGATTGCGCTGCATCGACGGTATCGCGCGCTGGAATGTCTTCCTGCCGGTGCAAGTGCAGGCCTTCGGCCCGACCTGGGTCATGCGCTCGGATGTCTCTTCGGGTTCGGTCCTGTCGCTGGACGATGCGGTCCAGGCCGAGGTGGACTGGGCGCAGGAGAACGCTTCGGTGCTCGCCGATCCGGGCATGTGGGTCGGCCAGACCGCGACCCGGGCCCTGCGCACCGGCCAGGTCCTGCGCCACGGCATGGTCAAGCCATCGCAGGTGTTCCAGGCCGGATCCATGGTGCGCATCGTGGCCCAGGGGGCCGGTTTCACGGTCCGGGCCAACGGCCAGGCCTTGTCGGACGGCGTCGTCGGCGAGATGGCCCGCGTGCGCATCGACAATGGCCGCATACTGTCCGGCGTGGTGCTGGATATGCGAACAGTGCGGGTCAACCTGTGATTCACTCCGGTCCGTGCAGGTATGACTCAAGTTTTTCAATCCCCGGCCGATAGGTATCGTAGGATGCTGTGTCTGTCACAGCCGTGGGGATCATCATGAAAATCGGCCAGTCAAACGACCATTCCATCGCCAGCACGCACAACAGCCAGTCGGCTGCGGTGAAGGCCAGCCCGGAGGCGGCCAACGCGGTCCGCAACGAGCGCAAGACGCCCGGCGTCGATGTGAAGGTGTCCTCGCTGGCGCAAGGCCTGGACAAGGCGGGTGCGGCCGGGGCCGATGTCGACCTGGAAAAGGTCGAAGCCGTGCGCCAGGCCATTGCCGACAAGACCTATACCGTCAATCCCGAGGCCATCGCAGAAAAACTGCTGGCCAACGCGCGGGAGATGCTGCAGCGGTCGTCGTCCTGAACGCGCGCGCGGCCGCAGATCCCTGCTTGACCTGATCCGGACCCTCCGTTCCTCCCATGGCATTCATCGCGGCCCAATCCGAGATTCACCAGGCACTGGCACAGGCCGAGCGCAGCGTCGCGGCCACCGGGCAGGCCCTGCTGCAAGGCCTGCCGGAACAGGTCCAGGTGGCGGCCCGCGAACTGCACGACAGCGCGCATGCGCTGGCGCTGGCCTTGCGGGGTGTTGACGGCGGTGCCGCCCTGGCCCAGGCAGTGCGCGATCGGCTGGTGCGGGTGGCACGCGACATTGCGATGCAACGCGAGGCCCTGCTGCGCCGCTCGGCCGTGGTCGAACGGTCCTTGCAGTCGCTGGTGCCGCAGCAGGGCCAGGCCAGTACCTACACTGGCGCCCTGGGCCGTTATGGCGGTCCCGCGGCCGCGGCCAGCGCGTTCCGTCGTTTCTGAGGTTGTTCTTCGTGCCATCCCGGCTCGGCCGGGTTGCCACGCAGACAGGTGTGATCGCGTCCGGCGGCCACGCCTGTCAGCGCGAGTTCAGTGTCCGCGCATCTTGGCCCGCAGCCGGGCCACGGACTGGCTGTGCAACTGGCACACCCGCGATTCGGTCACGCCCAGCACGGCGGCGATTTCCTTCAGGTTCATGTCCTGCTCGTAATACATGCTCATCACGAACTGCTCGCGTTCGGGCAGGTTCTTGATCGCCGCCACCAGCGCGACGCGCAGGCGCTGGTCGCCCAGCACGGCCATCGGATCGGCGCCGTCGTCGGCCACGTCGTGGTGTTCGAGGAAACCCTCCTCGCCATCGGATCCGCGCGACATGTCTTCCAGGTAGACCAGCTGGGTGCCTCGCACCTTGCCCAGCAGCGCCTGGTAGTCGGACAGGCTCAGCCCGAGTTCCTGTGCGATCTCGGACTCCAGCGGCACGCGGCCGAGCTGGTGTTCGAGCCGGCGCATGGCCTGCTCGATGTCCTTCTGGCTCTTGCGCGACCCGCGGGACATCCAGTCGTTCTCGCGCAATTCGTCGAGCATGGCGCCACGGATGCGCTGGGTGGCGAAGGTCTCGAACTGCACGCCCTGCGATGCTTCGTAACGTGACAGGGCCTCCGACAGCCCGATCAATCCCACCTGGATCAGGTCGTCGACCTGCACGCTGGCCGGCAGCTTGGCCATCATGTGGTGCGCAAGCTTGCGCACCAACGGCTGGTACTGTCGGATCAGGGCATTGCGGTCGAGCTGCCCCTTGGCGGTGTACATCAATAACTCTCCCGTGGAGACCGGCGGGGCCGATCGTGCTCTGGGTGGGGCTTCATGGTAGCGCAAGTCGAATCCGTCCGATCGTGGTTGTCGTGGGCCGTGGGCGGGGCGATGGGCGAGGGTGTCAGGCCGTGGGCTGGGCTGCCAGGCTGCCGTGGGGTTCGGGCGCCAGGAACAGGAATCCGAGGTCCGTGGTCCTGGGGTCGAACGCCGATTTGCCGCTCACGCGCATGGAGCTGCGTACCAGCTCGGTGGCGTCCGCGGCATCCCAGTCGTGCGGCACCTTTTGGCCGTTGGTGACGCCGCGCAGCACGAGCTGGTGGCGGATCGCCACATCGAGCGCCGGCCCGAGCTTGACGGCCTCGTCGATCTTGGAGAGCACGGTCGGTTGCGCGTCCACCGACTTGAACGCGGCCACCACGTCGTCGAGCGTGTCGCCATGGGCGCCGGCATTGAGCACCAGCAGCCGGCGCACGTCGGGCAGGTCGAGCACGTCGAGCGCGTCGTTCTTGCGCGGGTCGCGCGGCGCCAGTCCGGTGGTGTCGATCAGCACCATCTTCTTGGCCGCGAACAGGCCGAGCAGGTCCTGCAGCGCGGCGCGATCGTGCGCCAGGTGGGCCACCAGGCCCAGGCCGCGCGCATGCTCGCGCAATTGCGCGTGGGCGCCGACACGCTGGGTGTCGAGCGTGATCAGGCCGACACTGGCCGGACCGTGCACTTCGGCGCACAGGCCGGCGAGCTTGGCTGCGGTCGTTGTCTTGCCGACGCCGGTGGCGCCCACCAGCGCGTAGATGCCGCCTTCCTGGTAGATCGGAAGTTCTTGTTCCGCCGTGTGGATGTTGCGCCGGATGGCCTCCATCATCCACTGCATGGCTTC
>CAXBDR010000168.1:0-9876 GCA_963974265.1 uncultured Rhodoferax sp. | reverse complement strand
GGCGGTTTGCGGTTCCATGGGGCGGCCGAGCTCCATGGTTGCGGCGAGCGCGTCCATGGCCCCTGCACTGCGATCGGCTGGCGTCAGCGTCCTGGCCGTGCCGAAGTTCCTGAAGTTGCGCTGCATCGACTGCAGGTAGACGGGATCGTAATGGTGGGTGAGCAGTTCCTGCACCACGCGCGGCAAGTGTCCCTCGCGCACCGCTGACTTCCAGGCCTGTACCACGGCCTTGCCACGAATTTCGGTCAAGGCGTCGAGCCGGGCGCAAAACGCCTCGGAGTCGCGTACGAAGAAATCGTAGTCCTCCATCAGCAGGGCCACGCGTTCGGTGTCGGGCAGCACCAGGGTCAGACAATGGCCGCGTGACCGCATCGCCTCCATCAGTGCGATCGGCACCGCCACGTTGCCGACCTTGCGGCTTTCGCTTTCGACGAACACCGGCCGCGAGGGGTCGAGCCGCCGCAACACGTCCCAGACCCGTGTGTCGAAGGCCTTTTGCGAGGGCTGCGGCAGGCCGGGAATCGCGCCCAGCACCGAACTGCGATGATGGGCCAGCGCCTCCAGATCCAGCACCTGGGCGCCGGCCCGTGCCAGTGCATGCAGCAGCCGGGTCTTGCCGGAGCCGGTGGTTCCGCACACGACCCGGTATTCGAATTGTTCGGCCAGGCGTTCGGTGTCGGCGACCAGCGCGGCGCGAAATGCCTTGTATCCGCCCTGCACGATGTGCACGCGAAACCCGATCTGGTCGAGCACCAGCGACAGCGAGCCGCTGCGCTGGCCACCCCGCCAGCAATACACCAGCGGTCGCCAGTTGCGCGGCTTGTCGAACGCGCGCTCCTGGATATGCCGGGCGATGTTGCGCGCCGCCATGGCCGCGCCCATCTTGCGAGCCTCGAAGGGATTGACCTGCTTGTAGGTCGTGCCCACGACGCGACGCTGTTCGTTGTCCAGGGTCGGCCAGTTGACCGCGCCGGGCAGGTGATCGAGGGCGTATTCGTCTTCGCTGCGCGCGTCGATGATGGTGTCGAACTCGTCGAGTCGGCGCAGCAGGTCGACCGCATCCATGGGAGCCAGGCTCACAGGACCTCCTTCATGGCACGCGAAGCGGGCATCGCGGCGGGAACGGCGAGGCGATTCATGGCAGCAACTTGCGCAGCACCGGCCAGACGTTGGCCAGCATGATGGGTTGGGCCTGTGCGGTCGGGTGGATGCGGTCACTCTGGAACAGGCGCGTCGCGTCTTCACCGTCGGCCACACCCTTGAGCAGGAACGGAACCAGCGCCGCGCCATGGGCACGGGCCGCCTCTTCGAACAGACGGGCGAATCGATTCGCATAGTCGCTGCCATAGTTCGGTGGCACCTGCATGCCGACCAGCACCACCCTGGCTCCGGCCTGGCGCGCCAGATCGGTCATGTGGCCCAGGTTGTCCTGCGTCATCTGCAGCGGCAGGCCCCGCAACGCGTCGTTGCCGCCGAGTTCGATGATCACGTGGCTGGGCTTGTGCTGTTCCAGCAGGGCCGGCAGCCGACTGCGTCCGCCCGAGGTGGTGTCGCCGCTGATGCTTGCATTGACGACCCGAGCCGATATCGATTCGCTGCGCAACTTCTGCTCCAGCAACGCCACCCAACCGCTGCCGCGGCGCAGCCCGTATTCCGCGCTCAGCGAATCCCCCACGACGAGGATCGTGCCGGCAACCGCTTTGCCCTTACCATTGCTGCTGGTGTTGGCCTTGGCTGCGGCGGCGGATTGCGCCCAGGCACCGGCGCCGTAAAACCCCACGCTGCCGGCCGCGCCTGCTGCCACGATAAAGTGTCGTCGATTCAAAACCATAAGCCTTTCATGCCCAACGCCAGCGCAGAGCCCATCATTGCGGTCGATCACGTTTTCAAGTCGGTGACCGATTCGACCGGTACCCTCGATATTTTGCGCGATATCGATTTTTCGCTGGCGCCAAGGGAGACTGCCGCGATTGTCGGCGCCTCCGGCTCGGGCAAGAGCACCTTGCTGTCGATCATCGCAGGTCTGGACACCCCCACCCGCGGCACCGTGCGGCTGGCGGGGCAGGACCTGTTCACCATCGACGAAGACCAGCGCGCGGCGCTGCGCGCCGACAAGGTTGGCTTCGTGTTCCAGAGTTTCCAGTTGATGGGCAACCTCAACGCCCTTGAGAACGTGATGTTGCCGCTCGAACTCGCCGGTCGGCGCGATGCGCGCAAGGCAGCTGCCGAGATGCTGGCGCGCGTGGGCCTGTCCGAGCGGCTGGGCCACTACCCGAAAGTGCTCAGTGGCGGCGAGCAGCAGCGCGTGGCACTGGCGCGTGCCTTTGTCGTTCAGCCGGCCGTATTGCTGGCGGACGAGCCCACCGGCAGCCTGGACTTCGCCACCGGCGAGACCATCATGGAACTGATGTTCGACCTCAACACCGAACTGGGCACTACGCTGGTGCTTGTCACCCATGACCGCGGCATTGCGCAGCGCTGCACCCGTCGCATCACGATCGAGGCCGGGCGCATCGTCGAACCTGCGACTGCCGCCTGATCGCGCATCGGCGTACGATACGGCTGTCGTTGCGCCCGCCGCAAGGCGTTCCGACCCGCCCGACCCGCGGCACCGGATAATCGCCGCATGTCCAGTCCCAAGATCGTGTTCGGCTTTCACGCCGTCGGCGTGCGCCTGCGCACCGCTCCCCAGTCCATCATCGAACTGCATGTCGACGCCAGCCGGCGTGACGCGCGCATGCGCCAGTTCATGGAACGTGCCTCCGAAGCCGGCGTGCGCCTGATCGAGTCCGATGGCCTGCGACTGTCGCGGCTGTGTGGCGGACATGGCCACCAGGGCGTTGCCGCGCGGGTCCATGCCTTGCCCGTGACCCGCTCGCTCGACGAACTGCTCGAGAATCTGGAGGAATCCCAGGCGGCGCTTGCACCGCCGCAACGCACCGCGCCTTTGCTGCTGGTGCTCGATGGCGTGACCGATCCGCACAACCTCGGCGCCTGCCTGCGCGTGGCCGATGGTGCCGGCGCCCATGCCGTGATCGCGCCCAAGGACCATGCCGCCGGGATCAATGCCACGGTCGCCAAGGTGGCCAGCGGCGCCGCCGACACGGTGCCGTATTTCATGGTCACGAACCTGGCCCGGACGCTGGGCGAGCTCAAGGAGCGCTCGATCTGGGTCATCGGCACCAGCGACGCGGCGCCCCGGTCGCTGTACCAGGCCGACCTGCGACAGCCGACGGCACTGGTGCTGGGCGCCGAAGGCACCGGCATGCGCCAGCTCACCGCCAAGACCTGCGACGAACTGGTGCAGATTCCGATGCGCGGTGCGGTCGAGAGCCTGAACGTGTCGGTGGCCAGTGGCGTCTGCCTGTACGAGGCACTGCGCCAGCGCAGCCTGCCGCCGGGCGCCTGATCAGACCCAGCCCAGCGCGCCGACCACGGCACCGGCTCCAAGCAGCCACAGCAGGTGGACCCGGGTGCGCCAGACGACGAGCGCGCTGGCGGCAGTCAGCGACCACGACACCCAGGCCGTCGATGTGCTGCCCGCGGACGAGGCCAGCACCCAGGTCGTGGCCAGCAGCAGCGCGATCACGATTGGCGCCATCGCCATCTTGAAGGCACGCACCGATCGGCGGTCCCGGTTCTCGTGTCCCCAGCGGCTGGCCGTGTAGGTCAGCACGGTGCTGGGCAGCAATACGCCGACCAGCGCCAGCAGCATGGCCGGCAACGCCAGCAGAAAGCCCCCGAGGTTGAGGCCGACGTTCCAGCCGAGCAGGGCGATGAACAATACGTTCGGCCCGGGTGCGGCCTGTGCCAGCGCGATGCTCGACGCAAACTGCGGATCGCTCAGCCACATGCGCTCGTCGACCAGGTAGCGGTGCATCTCGGGCGCAAGCATGATGGCGCCTCCGACCGCCAGCAGCGACAAGGACAGGAAATGGCTGAACAAGGCCAGCCATTCGGACCAGCCGAACACCATGTTCACGGGCGACCCAGCCGGACCCAGGCCCAGGCCCAGGCCGGCACGCCGAGCCCCAGCAACACCCACAGCAGCGGCACCCGGAAGTGGCCCACGGCCAGCAGGCAGGCCAGGCCGACGATGGCGCAGGCGATGCGGCCCATCGCGTTCCTGCGCAGTGCCGGGAGCATCTTCAGGCCGGTGGCCGCGATGAGGCCGGCGGCGACCGCGGCCAGGCCGCGCAGGGCGCCCTGCGCCATCGGATGGTCGGCGATGCCGGCGAACAGCACCGCCAGCGCCAGCACGATCAGCAGCGGGAAGGCCAGCATGCCCGCGAGCGCCACCAGTGCGCCACGCCAGCCGAAATGGCGCCCGCCGATCATCAACGACAGGTTCACGACGTTCGGCCCGGGCAGGACCTGCGCGACCGACCAGTCTTCGACGAACTCATCGAGCGTCAGCCAGCGCTTCTTCTCGACCAGTTCACGCTGTACCACCGCCAGTACGCCGCCAAACCCCTGCAGCGCCAGCAGACTGAAGGACCAGAACAGGTCGCTCAACGAGGCCGGCCGGCATTCGGCAGCGGGAGGCGAGGCTGACAACATCGCGGGACTATCTACCGGCACTTGCTGCACGCCCGTGCCGGCGGGGGCGTGCCAGGGTCGGTCCGGGCACGATGGCGCGGCCGCTCATGTTGCGGCCGGTTCACCGCCAGCGGCATCCGACGGCAGCTGGCTGGGCGTGGACTCGGCGACCGGCTCGGGCAGGGGGCCGGTGACCGCCGCCACCAGCGCATCGATCCGGTCCAGCCATTGCTGCATCGGCACGGGATAGTTCTCGTCGGCCCCGTTGCGCCAGCGTCTGCGCGCCTCGCGCCCGAGTGTGCGAAGTTGCCAGCTGGCCTCGCGCGCCAGCAGCGTGAGTTCGGTCTGCACGGACTCGTCCTGCAGCGCGTCGCCGAGTTGAGCCAGCTGGTCGGGCACGGCGCCCACGCCGGCCAGCGCGCGGCGCAGCTTGAGGCCATGGTCCGCAACCAGGGCCATGGCCTCGCCGCGTGCAGGCGTCATGGCCGCCTCTGATGCCAGGTCGAACGGCAGCTGGGCCAGGATGGCGTCGATCTCACCAAGCAGGGCCACCGGATCGTCGAGCAGCACCACGGCGGCACTGAGCACATCGAGTTGTGGCTGCACCATGGTCAGCACGCGGGCCGACAGCTCTGGGTCGTAACGGTGTGCGTTGAGACGCAGCAGCACCGACAACTGCATCTCGGGGGCACTGCGTCCGGGGGCAAACATGGCCGCCACCACCTGCGACAGGCATATCACCCGCCCCAGCGCGCTGATCGCGTCGCCCGAGAGGTTGCGCGGATAACCCGATCCATCCAGGTATTCCTGGTGTTCGGTCACCGCGCGGATCACCTCGCGCGGGTACTGGTGGTGCCGTTCGACCAGGGTCGTGGAAAGCAGGGGGTGCGAATACAGCTGGCGGCGCTGCTCCCGATTGAGCCGGAACGCCGGTTGCAGCAGCACGGGGTCGACATGCAGCATGCCGATGTCGTGCAGCAGGCCTGCGGCAGCCGCCATGCCGAGATCGAAACGCGACACCAGGGGCGGCTTGTTGACCAGCCAGATCGCCACCAGCGCCGTGCGCACCAGGTTCATGTAGATTTCCGGGCGCACGTCGCGCGCCACCGTCAGCTGGAATGCCATGGCGTCGGGCAGCGGCACGGTTTCGATCACGTTGAGCAGCAGCTTGCGCTGCGGACCTTCGGGCCCGAGCCGGCCGAAGAAAGGCACCTCTTCCATGATGGATGCGGCCGTGCGCTTGAGCGATTCGCCGGAGACTGCATTGGCGCTGACGACCGAATCCTCCAGCGGCGCACTCAGCGTGTGCCGCATCAGCCGCTCGTACAAGCCTACGTTGATGAGCGTGCCCTGGTCGACGACCTTCATGCCCTGGCTGTTGAAGATCGCCTTCGACGCCACCACGTCCTGGCGCTCGCCCAGCTGGGTCACGGCCTGGGTGAAATGCTGTCGATCGTCAGGGGTGTCGTTCATCGGGATCGGGCGCAAGGCAGGGCGAAGCGGGAAGCATAACCCAGTGCCGCTTCGGCGGGCCGCGCGCCTCCTCTATGATGGCGCCAGATGGCATCCATTTCCAGACCGCTTTCGCCGCCAGTTGCTGCCGGGCAGGACAATCGCGCCTTGCGGGTGGCGCTCGGGCAGTTCGCCACCAGCGTGACCGTCATCACGACACGGGCGACGGACGGCGCCTTCGTCGGACTGACGGCGAACTCCTTTGGCGCCTTGTCGCTCGATCCTCCCCTGATCACCTGGGCGCTGCGCCTGGGTTCTGCCAGCCTGCCGGTGTTCCAGGGCAACGAGCGTTTTGTTGTCAACGTGTTGACCGAAGCCCAGGTCGAGACCTCGCGCCTGTTCGCCTCGCCGGCGCCGGACAAGTTCAGCCAGGTGGCGCATGCGGAGAACCAGGACGGCATGCCCTACCTGCATGGTTCGGCGGCCTGGTTCGAATGCCGCCGCGTCTCGCACCAGGAGGCAGGTGACCATTGCCTGTTCATCGCCGAGGTCGAGCGCTACACCCATGCCGAGACCGCGCCGCTGCTGTTCCATGCCGGTGCGTATTTCACGCTGGGTTCACGGCTGTGATGCCGAGGGAGGGCCAACGCCGATGATGCAGCAACGAATCGAGGCGAAGTGGATCGACGCCTTTGCCAACGTGTTCCGGCTGTGTGGTGTGCAGCCGGGCGAGGTCGCCGCCATCCTGTCGGAGACCCAGTCGCGGCCGGTCAACGTGCAGCTGGCCGAACTGGCCTTGCAGGGCCTGGGCGCGCGGGTGTTTCATGTCGTGTTGCCCAGCCCGCGCTTGCAGGCGCCGGTGCCGGTGCGCTCGACCGGGGCATCCGACGCCATCGGCGGACTGGCGCCTGCGGTGGCGGCGCTGGCCGGCAGCGGCTTCGTGGCCGACCTGACGGTGGAGGGCCTGCTGCACGCGCCGGAGTTGCCGCAGATCCTGGGCGGCGGTGCGCGGGTGCTGATGGTGTCCAACGAACACCCCGAGGTGCTGGAGCGTTGCGCGCCCGAGCCCCAGCTGGAGGCCAAGGTCAAGGCCGGCATGCGGCTGCTCAAGAACGCGCGCCAGATGCGCGTGACCTCGGACGCCGGAACCGACCTGGCCATCGACCTGGCACAGGCCCGGGTCGGTGGTGGCTGGGGATATACAGCGCGTGCCGGCAGCATCTCGCACTGGCCGGGTGGCTTGTGCCTGGCGTTTCCCGCAGCCGGCAGCGTCAACGGCCGCCTGGTGATGGCCGAGGGCGACGTCAACCTGACCTTCAAGCGTTATCTCGAGAAGCCGGTCGAACTCACGGTGCGGGACGACCATGTCACCGACATCGCCGGCCAGCACCTGGACGCCGAACTGATGCGCAGCTATTTCGCCGCCTGGGGCGATCGCGCGGCCTATGCGGTGTCGCACGTGGGCTGGGGCATGAACCCGACGGCGCGCTGGGACGCGATGGCCTTCTACGACAAGAACGATTTCAACGGCACCGAGTTGCGTGCCTTCGCCGGCAACTTCCTGTATTCCACCGGCGCCAACGAGGTCGCCGGTCGTCATACCCTGGGCCATTTCGACCTGCCGCTGCGCGGCTGCACCGTGACGTTGGACGACACCGTGGTCGTCGCACGCGGACAGTTGCAGGGCGATCTCGCCTGAGGCCACCGGCATGACTGCGACGCGCCACCTGCCCGCCACCCTGGAACGCGGAGCCGGCGCGACGGCCGTGTTCCTGTTGCATGGCGTCGGCGGCGGCAAGTCGGCCTGGCGCGACAACCTGCCGGCCATCGCAGCGGCCGGTTACCGCGCCATCGCATGGGACATGCCGGGTTACGGGCAGACGCCCGCGATCGACCCGTATACGGTTGGCGCGCTGGCCGATTCGCTGATGATGCTGATCGACCATGTCGCCGCGGATCGCAACATCGTGCTGGGCCACAGCATGGGCGGCATGGTCGCCCAGGAACTGGTCGCGCTGGCACCGGGGCGGGTCCACGGCCTGATCCTGTCAGGCACCTCGCCTGCGTTCGGCCGCCCCGACGGCAACTGGCAGCAGCAGTTCCTGCACGAGCGCTTCGCGCCGCTCGACGCCGGCCAGACCATGGCCCAGCTGGCGGCGCAGCTGGTGCCAGCCATGATGGCGCCCGATGCCGACCCGCAGGCCCTGCAGCTGGCGCGCGAGGTGATGGCCGCGGTTCCTCAGGCCAGTTACCGGGCCGCATTGAAGGCCATCGTCGATTTCAACCGCCTGGACGACCTGGCGCGCATCGCGGCACCCACCTTGTGCCTGGCCGGTGAATTCGACCGCAACGCATCGCCATCGGTGATGCGCCGCATGGCCGACCGCATCCCGGGCGCGCAATTCGCGTGCCTGCCGGCGGTCGGCCACCTGGCCAACATGGAACAACCGGCGGCCTTCAACCATGCCGTGCTGCGGTTCATGCAAGCCCATTTTCCCGCCTGAGGAGGACCCCATCGATGTCGACCGCCCCCCAAGCTTCCACCGCCAGCCGCTACCAGCCACCGTCGATCGCCGGTGACTACACCGCGCTGACCGACAAGCAGGCGCAGTTGCTCGCGATCGCCTCCGACCTGGGGCGCAACAAGTTCGCGCCACGCGCCAGCCAGATCGACCGCGACGCGGTGTTCCCGTTCGAGAACTATGCCGACATGCATGCGGCCGGCCTGCTGCGCATCTGCGTGCCGGAGCAATACGGCGGCTGGGGCGCCGATTTCGCGACCTACGTCATGACCGCCGCCGAGATCGGCCGGCATTGCGGCGCCACGGCGCTGACGCTGAACATGCACGTGAGCTCGACCATGTGGACGGGCTTCATCGCCGACGACCTGGAGATGACGGCCGAGCAGCGCGCCAGCCACGAGCAGCACCGGGCCATGCACTACCAGCGCATCGTCGAAGAAGGCAAGGTGTATTCGCAGCCGTTCTCCGAAGGCGGCGCCGCCGCGGCCGGCAAGGCACCTTTCGGCACGCTGGCGCGCAAGGTCGACGGCGGCTACATCGTCAACGGCCGAAAGATCTTTGCCTCGCTCGCAGGCGCGGCGGACTACTACGGGGTGTTGTGCACGCTGGACAAGCCCGGTGCGACCCAGCGCGACGCCTTGTACCTCGCGGTCGACCGCAACCTGCCCGGCGTGACCGTCAGTGGCGACTGGGATCCGCTGGGCATGCGCGGCACGGTCTCGCGCAACCTGTTGTTCGAGAACGTGTTCGTGCCCGAAGCCGAGCGGCTGATGCCCGAAGGCATGTACGCCCAGGCGGCCTTGCGCTGGCCGCACATGTTCGCGACCCTGTCGCCGACCTACATGGGCATTGCCCAGGCGGCCTACGACTTCACCGTGCAGTACCTGCGCGCCGAGGTGCCGGGCATGCCGCCGGTCAAGCGCCGCATGTACCCGACCAAGCAGATCGCGGTGGCCGAGATGAAGGTCAAGCTCGAGCAGACGCGGGCGATCTTCCTGCAGAACGCGCGCGCGGCGCGCGTGGACCCGTCCAAGGAGATCCGGCTCGGCCTGCTGGCAGCCCACTACACCATCATGGAGAACGCCTACGAGATCTGCCGCCTGGCGGTGCGCACCTGCGGTGGTCAGTCCATGCTCAAGTCATTGCCGCTCGAACGCATGTACCGCGACTCGCGCTGCGGCTCGTTGATGCTGCCGTGGACCGCCGAGTTGTGCATCGACCGGCTGGGCCGCGAATGCCTGTACGAGGCCGGCGAGCGCGACGAACCTGACGTGTTGTAGGCAGCGGCCGGACGGATCGTGCGCATGGATCTCTCGCGCATCATCGAGCGCCACGCGCAGTTCACGCCCGATCGGGTGGCACT
>CAXBDR010000167.1:0-9876 GCA_963974265.1 uncultured Rhodoferax sp. | reverse complement strand
CTGCCCGCCGCGGAAAGTCCAACCCAGGCGCACGATAACAGCATTGCGCGAGGGCACCATCGCCACCACCTGGCCCCAGTGCCCGCTCATGGCCAGCGTGTCCGGCGGCAAGCCGCTGGCGCGGCAGCGGCCCGCCTGCGGATCGGCGATGCGCCAGGTCTGGGCGCCGTAGCCCGTTCCGCCACCCGTGGTGGTGGCCGGGGTCGAGGCGAAGTCCCACCAGCCGGGCGGCAGCACCTGCTGCTCGCCCCAGCGGCCGTCCTGCAGCATCAGCTGGCCGAGCCGGGCCCAGTCGCCGACGCTGGCCCACAGATACGACGAGCCGACCCAGTTGCCGGCCGCATCGGTCTCCAGCGTCGCCGTGCGCGCGCCGATGGGGTCGAACAACACCCGTTTGGGGTAGGCCCAGTATTCGGCGTCGGTGCGCAGCCGCGCGCGGTCCACCGCCGCCAGCAGATTGGCGGTCTGGCTCAGGTAGCGCCAGCGCTGGCCGGGCGGCACCTCGGGCTCGACGGCCGCGGCGAAGGCGGCCGTGTCGCGGTGGCCCCACAACATGCGCGGCACCGAGCCCCAGGGCACGTATTGCTCCTGGCTGGCCAGGCCGTCGCGCATGTACATCAGGTCGCCCACGGTGATGGTCTTGCGCGCGTCCCGGCGCCAGGAGGCGATCCAGTCCGGCGTGCGGTCACCGGAGAAGGCATCGACCACCGGCGTTGCGAAGTCCACGTCGTTCTCGAGTGCCAGCTTGTAGCTGAGCATGCCCAGCACCGTCTTGGTCATCGACCAGCCGTGCAGCGCGGTGTCGGGCCCGAAGCCGGGGGCGGTCTGCAGCACCAGCGCGCGGCCGTCGTGGATCACGGCCACGGCACGGGTGTTGGCTGCCTGTGGGTCGCCGGCACCGACGAAGGCCTGTTGCACCACGCGCTGCAACGCGGCCCGGTCCACGCCCTCGCCCCAGGCGTCCGGCGCCAGCGCGGCTTCGCCCAGGGGCCAGGGTCGGCTCAGGTCCGGTTGCGGCCGCGCCGCCGGCCGCACCGGTCCGCTGGCGATGTCGAGTACGCAGCCACGCGATGGCAACCACTGGGCCTCGCGTTCGAACCAGCCGGCAAAACGCGCCTGCACGCGCTGATCCTGCGGGTGGACCGTCACGTCGATCAACGCGAGCACCGGACTGGCCGGCAGGACCTCGGCCGCCAGCAGGCCCTCGACGGCGCGATGGGCGACGAATGCGGCGGAACACACGCCCTTGGCGGCCATGCCCGCGGCATTGCGGGGAATGTCCAGTGCCAGCAGGGCGCCGACGACCAGCACGGGCAGCGCCACGACAAGGATCAGCAGCAGGCGCAGCAGACGGCGAACGAGGGGTCGGGGCATGGCAGGGACAAGCGGGCGGTGGAGCCGATCACTCTACCCGATCGGGCGCCGGTGCGTCCTGCCTTTGTGGACAATAGCGCCATGACATACCTCCCCCCACCAATGGCGACGACGCGCCACACCGATGCCGCCAGCGCACTGGCCCAGGTCCGCAGGATCTACGACAGCGGGCTGGCGCATCTGCGCAAGGCGATGCAGCGTTACGTGGCGGGCGAGGACCTGCCGGGCAAGGCGCGCGCCTGTTACCCGTTCGTGCGTGTGCAGACGCATACCGTGGCGCGTGTACAGGATGACGAGAGCACCCGGCTGAGCTACGGTTTCGTGGCCGGGCCCGGGCGCTACGAAACCACGTTGACACGCCCCGACCTGTTCGGCGACTACTACCTGGAGCAGTTTTCGCTGCTGTTGCGCAACCATGAGGTCGAGCTCGAGGTGGGCACCAGCACGCAGCCGATCCCGGTGCATTTCTCGTTTGCCGAGCACGAACATATCGAAGGCAGCCTGAGCGCGCAGCGGCGCCAGCTGATGCGCGACGCATTCGACCTGCCCGATCTCGCGGCGATGGACGACTGCATTCCCAACGGCACGCACGAGCCGCGCGCCGGCGAGCCGCATCCGCTGTCCTTGTTCACCGCGCCGCGGGTCGACTATTCGCTGCACCGGCTGCGCCACTACACCGGCACCGCGCCGCAGCATTTCCAGAACTTCGTGCTGTTCACCAACTACCAGTTCTACATCGACGAGTTCGTGCGCATGGGCCGCGCGGCGATGCAGGACGGCAACAGCGAATACAACGCCTTCGTCGAACCCGGCAACATGGTGACGCGGCGCGTCGGTCTTCCGTCGGAGGAGGGCGACGAGTTCGGCGCCGAGCCGCTGCGGCTGCCGCAGATGCCGGCCTACCACCTGCTGCGCCGCGACGGTTGCGGCATCACGATGATCAACATCGGCGTGGGCCCGGCCAATGCCAAGAACATCACCGACCACGTGGCCGTGTTGCGGCCCTACGCCTGGATCATGCTCGGCCACTGCGCCGGCCTGCGCACCACGCAGCAGCTCGGTGACTACGTGCTCGCGCACGGCTACGTGCGCGAGGACCACGTGCTCGACGAGGAACTGCCGCTGTGGGTGCCGATCCCGGCGCTGGCCGAGATCCAGGTCGCGATCCAGACCGCGGTGGCCGACGTCACGCAGGTGCAGGGACCCGAGCTCAAGCGCATCATGCGCACCGGCACCGTGGCCAGCACCGACAACCGCAACTGGGAGCTGTTGCCCGACAACGGACCGCAGCGCCGCTTCAGCCAGAGCCGCGCGGTGGCGCTGGACATGGAAAGCGCCACCATCGCGGCCAACGGGTTCCGCTTCCGCGTGCCGTATGGCACCTTGTTGTGCGTCAGCGACAAGCCGCTGCACGGCGAGATCAAGCTGCCCGGCATGGCCGACCATTTCTACCGCGAACGCGTCGACCAGCACCTGCGCATCGGCATCCGCGCCGTCGAGCTGCTGCGCGAGCAGGGCATCCACCAGTTGCACAGCCGCAAGCTGCGGAGTTTTGCCGAGGTCGCGTTCCAGTGACGGCACCGCAGCAGGCAGCGCGTGTGCGCGACCTGCTGCGCGTGGCGGGCCTGCGCAAGTGCTTCGGCGGTGCCACCGTCGTCGACGACCTGTCGTTCGCGATCGCCCCGGGCGAGTGCCTCGGCGTCATTGGCCCCAACGGCGCGGGCAAGACGACGACGATCCGCATGTGCCTGGGCCTGAGCGCGCCGGACGACGGACAGATCGACTACGTGCTGGACGATGGCGCGCCGGCGCCGCTGCAGATGCCGCGCGACGCGATGGCGATCAAGGCCCGGCTGGGCGTGGTGAGCCAGATCGACACGCTGGATCCGGACTTCAGCTGCGCGGAGAACCTGCTCGTCTACGGCCGCTATTTCGGCATGCGCGAGGCGCAGATCCGCGCACGGATTCCCGGCCTGCTGCAGTTTGCATCGCTGTCGCACAAGGCGTCGAGCCGGCCGGGTGAACTGTCGGGCGGCATGAAGCGCCGGCTCAGCCTGGCGCGTGCGCTGGTCAACGATCCGCAACTGTTGTTGCTCGACGAGCCCACCACCGGACTGGATCCGCAGGCGCGGCACCTGATGTGGGAGCGCTTGCAGGTCTTGCTGCAGCAGGGCAAGTCCATCCTGCTGACGACGCATTTCATGGACGAAGCCGAACGCCTGTGTTCACGCCTGCTGGTCATCGATCATGGCCGCAAGATCGCCGAAGGCTCGCCGCGTGCGTTGATCCGCGAGCACCTGGAGTCCGAGGTGGTCGAGGTCTACGGCGTGGGCGCGACCGCGCTGCGCGATGGCCCGCTCACGGACCTGGCGGCGAGGGTCGAGGTCAGCGGCGAGACCGTGTTCTTCTACACCCACGATGCGCGACCGTTGCTGCTGGCGCTGGCCGAGCGGCCCGAGCTGCGCAGCCTGCACCGGCCGGCCAACCTGGAGGACCTGTTCCTCAAGCTGACCGGGCGCCAGATCCGGGAGGACGGCTGATGGCGCCGCGCGACGAACCGGTGAGCGCGTCGATGGCGCGCCAGGGCGGGCCGCAGCGCGGCGGCAGCTCGCCGTGGCGCGCGCCGCAGTTGTCGCTGCGTTTCTGGCCGGTGTTCCTGCGCAACCTGCTGGTCTGGCGCAAGCTGGCCGTGCCCAGCCTGCTCGGCAACATCGCCGAGCCGCTGATGTGGCTGGTGGCCTTCGGCTACGGGCTGGGCGCGCTGGTCGGGCAGGTCACGGTGCAGGCCGCCAGCGGCCCGGTGCAGGTTCCGTACATCCTGTTCCTGGCCAGCGGCAGCATCTGCATGAGCGCGATGAACGCGGCGTCCTTCGAGGCCTTGTATTCGGCGTTCTCGCGCATGCACGTGCAACGCACCTGGGACGGCATCATGAATGCGCCCGTGCGGCTGGACGACATCGTGCTGGCCGAGATGTTGTGGGCCGCGTTCAAGGCCTTGTTCACCGCCACCGCCATCCTGGGTGTGATGCTGGCGCTGGGCATCAGCCACAGCCCCAAGTTGCTGCTGGCCTGGCCGGTGCTGCTGGGCGTGGGCGTCACGTTCTCGTGTATCGCGCTGATCTTCAACGCGCTGGCCAGGGGCTACGACTTCTTCACGTATTACTTCACGCTGTTCCTCACGCCGATGATGTTCCTCAGCGGCATCTTCTTCCCGCGCGAGCAGTTGCCGCCCCTGGTGCGCGCCATCACCGACTGGTTGCCGCTGACCAATGCGGTGGAACTGGTGCGGCCGCTGTTCATGGACCAGTGGCCGGACGACCCCGGGCGCGCGCTGCTGGTGCTGCTGGTCTATGCCGTCGGCGCGTTCTGGATCGCACTGGCGCTCACCCGCAGGCGCTTTCGCGGCTGAGCGTGGCCCCATGAACGCCTTGCCGCGCTCGGATTTCCTGGGCATCCTGATGCTCGACACCCGGTTCCCGCGACCACCGGGCGACGTCGGCAATCCGGCGACCTTCGAGCCACTGGGCATCGACGTGGTCTACCGCACGGTGCGGGGTGCTTCGCCGCAACGCATCGTGCAGCAGGGCGATCCGGCCTTGCTCGAGCCGTTCGTGGCAGCCGCCGGCGAACTGGTCGCGCAGGGTGCGCGCATGGTGTCGACCAGTTGCGGATTCCTGGCCCTGTGGCAGGGCCACCTGGCGCAGGCGCTGGCGCCGGTACCGGTCGTGAGTTCGAGCCTGCTGGCCTGTGCCCGGCTGGTGCGCCCCGGCATTGTCACGATCGATGCGCGTGCGCTCGGTGCGCCGACCTTGCAGGCTGCGGGCGTGCCCGCAGGCACGCCGGTGCAAGGGGTGGCGCCGGGTTGCGAGTTCCAGCGTCGGATCCTGGGCAACGAGACGACGCTGGACCTGGCGCTGGCGCGTGACGACGTGGTTCGGGCTGCCTGCCAGCTGGTGCGCGCGCATCCGCAGGTCGACAGCATCGTGCTCGAATGCACCAACATGCCGCCGTACCGCGAGGCGGTGATGCAGGCCACCGGCATGCCGGTGGTCGATATCGTGACCGAGTTGCAGCGGGCCTGGGCTGCGCTGGCCGCGATGCGCTGAGCGCAGCCGCGTCCGGGAGGTTCAGGCCGCCTGTGTTTCGGCTGACGCGCGCACCGGGGTCGCATCTGCGGCGCGCGCCGGTTCGGCAGCCGCCTTCGCCGCCGCCTTGATCATGTCGGCCGCCTTCTCGGCGATCATGATCACCGGCGCATTGGTGTTGCCGCCGACCACGCGCGGCATGATCGACGCGTCCACCACCCGCAGGCCTTGCAGCCCGTGTACCCGCAACTCGGCGTCGACGACCGCGTCGGGGCCGGGGCCCATGCGGCAGGTGCCCACCGGGTGGTAGATGGTGTCGGCATGGTCGCGGATGAAGTGTTCGATCTGCAGGTCGGTCCTGGCCGCGGCCGAGGTGGCGAACTCCCTGCCGCCGATGCCTGCCAGTGCCGGTTGCGCGAGGATGTCGCGCGTGATGCGAAAGCCGCGGATCAGGCGGTCCATGTCGTCGCGGTCGGCCAGGAAGTTCGGGTCGATCAGCGGCGCGGCGGTCGGGTCCTTGCTTGCCAGGCGCAGGCTGCCGCGGCTTTGGGGGCGCAGCAGGCAGACATGGCAGGAGTGCCCGTGTCCGAGCACCGTCTTGCGGCCATGGTCGACCAGGATGCCGATCACGAAATGCAGTTGCAGGTCGGGAATGGCTTCCATGGGCGCACTCTTGATGAAGCCGCCGGCTTCGGCGAAATTGGTCGTCAACATGCCGGTGCGCTGGCGGCGCCATTCGAAGATGCCCTTGACGGCCTGCACCGCGCCGTGCAGCGAGATACCCATCAGGTCCTTGGCGCGCGGCGCATGGGTGTTGATGACGACGTCCGGGTGGTCGTGCAGGTTCTGGCCGACGCCGGGCAGATGGTGCAGCGTGGCGATGCCGTTTTCGACCAGGTGGTCGTGCGGACCGATACCGGAGAGCATCAGGATCTGCGGCGACTGCAGCGCGCCGGCGCACAGCAGCACTTCGCGGTTGGCACGCAACTGCTTGAGCTGGCCTTCGTGCTGGAACTCGACGCCCGCCGCACGCTTCTTCTCGAGCACGATACGCGTGGTGCGTGCGCCGGTGAACACCTGCAGATTGGGCCGCGACAGGTTGGGGGTCAGGTAGGCCTTGGCGGCGCTGAAACGCTCGCCATTCCTGTGCGTGACCTGGTACATGCCCACGCCTTCCTGCTCGGGACCATTGAAGTCGCGGTTCTCGCGAAAACCCGCCTGCACGCCGGCCTGCACGAAGCGCGGCCCGAAGGGATTGGGCGAGGTCAGGTCCTTGACGTTGAGCGGGCCGCCCACGCCGTGCAGTGCGTCGGCGCCGCGTTCGTTGTTCTCGGAACGCTTGAAATACGGCAGCACCTCGTCGAACGACCAGCCCGGGTTGCCTTCGGACGCCCAGTGGTCATAGTCGGCGCGGTGGCCGCGCGCGTAGATCATCGCGTTGACCGAGCTCGATCCGCCCAGGACCTTGCCGCGCGGCATGTAGCCGCGCCGGCCGTTCAGGCCCGGCTGCTCCACGGTGCTGAATTTCCAGTTGTCCTGGCCGTTCTTGGCCAGCAGCACGAGGCCGGCCGGGCAGTGGATCAGGATGTTCTTGTCGACCGGGCCGGCCTCGAGCAGGGCCACGGTGACGTCGGGGTCTTCACTCAGGCGCCCCGCCAGCGTGCAGCCTGCCGAGCCCCCGCCGATGATGATGTAGTCGAACATGTGTGTGGTCTCCCCTCGCGATGTGGTTCGTGCGCATCGGCCTGCCGCCACCGTGGTACGGGCCCGTGGCAGCGCAGAACATGTGGCGCAGCGTACGCACGATTCCGATACGACAACCATAGTCCAGTTTCGACCTGTTTTTCTAAGGTGTGCTCTTTAATGCCGCTCCCCGAAAACCCTGACCCTGCGAGCGCATTGCAGGCCAATCGTGACCAGGGTTTGCGGAGTCGCTTCATGCCAGGCAATTAAATTGCACACAATTTAATTGTGTAATACAATTGCGCCATGGCCGAACGCAAGACCGCTCCCGCAACGACCGCCGTCGTTCCCGCCCTGGACGGCGATGCGGGGCTGCGCCTGGACAACCAGCTGTGTTTTGCGCTGTATTCGGCGTCGCTGGCCATGACCAAGGCCTACAAGCCGCTCCTCGACGCGCTCGGTCTGACTTATCCGCAGTACCTGGTCATGCTGGTGTTGTGGGAGCACGGCATGTTGTCGGTGTCCGAGCTTGGCGAGCGCCTGTTCCTGGACTCCGGCACGCTCACGCCGTTGCTCAAGCGCATGGAGGCCGGCGGTTGGCTGGAGCGCGCGCGATCGCTCGAGGACGAGCGGCGCGTGATGGTGTCGCTGACACCGGCCGGGCGCAAGCTCAAGAGCCGCGCCGCGCGTGTTCCCGAGTGCATGGTGCAGGCCAGTGGCTGTTCGCTCGAGGAACTGGCGTCGTTGACCGCCCAGGTCCGGCAATTCCGGTCCCGATTGACCGGCTGAGCCGGGTCAGGCGCCTGCATTCCCATCCCATCCCAATCCGCCCCGATCGGGGCATTCTCAACCAGGAAACACCATGGTCAACAAGGTCGAAAAAGTTCTCTACCAGGCCCACGCCACGTCCACCGGCGGTCGTGACGGCGTCACGCGCTCTTCCGATGGCTTGCTGGATGTCAAGCTCGCCGTGCCCAAGGAAATGGGCGGCGCCGGTGGCGGCGTCAATCCCGAGCAACTGTTCGCCGCCGGCTACAGCGCCTGCTTCCTCGGCGCGATGAAGTTCGTCGCCGGCCAGCAGAAGGTCGCGTTGCCCGCCGATACCTCGATCGACGCCACGGTTGGTATCGGCCAGATCCCGGCCGGCTTCGGCATCGAGGTGCAACTGGCGGTCAAGGTTCCCGGCATGGACCAGGCTGCCGCGCAGGCCATC
Organism: uncultured Rhodoferax sp.; assembly: GCA_963974265.1. GTDB lineage: Bacteria > Pseudomonadota > Gammaproteobacteria > Burkholderiales > Burkholderiaceae_C > CAISIP01. The sequence continues at coordinate 1,521 of CAXBDR010000167.1, read as the reverse complement.
GTCGACAAGGCGCACCAGGTCTGCCCGTATTCGAATGCTACCCGCGGCAACATCGAGGTGACCCTTACCGTCACCGTCTGATCGTCGGCGTCGCTTGCCGACGCGTTATCCTGCAGGGCCAGCTTCGAACGTCTCGGGGCTGGCCTTTTCCGTGGAGAGCGAACCCGTGAGCCATACCCGATTGCTGGTCGACAAGACCGACCTGTCCCGGACCCGACTGCACCGTGTCGACGACGTGCCGCTGGCCGATGGCCAGGTGCGTGTCGCGGTGGATCGCTTCGCGTTCACGTCGAACAACATCACCTATGCCGCATTCGGCGATGCCATGCACTACTGGGACTTCTTCCCTTCAGGCGAAGACGGCTGGGGCATCGTGCCGGTGTGGGGATTTGCCGACGTGGTGCAGTCCAGCCACCCAGGCGTGGCGGTGGGCGAGCGCCTGTACGGCTATTTCCCGATGGCCGAGCAGTGCGTCCTGCAGCCTGCGCGCCTGACGCCGGCCGGCTTCAGCGATGCGGCGCCGCACCGCGCGAACCTGCATGCCGTCTACAACCAGTACCTGCGCGTGGCGCGCGATCCGTTCTACAGCGCCAATCGCGAGGACCTGCAGGCCTTGTTGCGGCCGTTGTTCATGACCTCGTGGCTGATCGACGACTTTCTGGCCGACAACGACTTCTTCGGTGCAGCGGCCGATCCGGCAAGACCGGCCGTGATGATGTTGTCGAGCGCATCGAGCAAGACGGCCTACGGCACCGCGTACATGCTGGCGCAACGCGCGGGCATCGAGGTCGTGGGCCTGACGTCGGCCGGCAATGTCGCATTCTGCGAGAGCCTGGGTTGTTACCACCGGGTGCTGACCTACGACCAGATTGATCATCTACCCGCGGACACGCCGTGCATCTACGTCGACTTCGCCGGCAACGCGGCACTGCGCAGCGCCGTGCATCACCGCTTCACGCAGTTGGCATACAGCTGTGCGATCGGCGGTACGCATGTCGACCAGCTCGGCGGCGCGCGGGACCTGCCCGGTCCCAAGGCCAGCCTGTTCTTCGCGCCGGCGCAGGTCAAGAAACGCAATGCCGATTGGGGCGCGGCGGTGCTGGGCGAGCGGCTGGTGCAGGCATGGAATGCATTCCTGTCCCAGGTGGCCGATCCGGAGTCGCCCTGGCTGAGCGCCAACGCGCACTGCGGCGCGGCGGCCATGCAACCGGTCTACGCGAGCGTGCTGGCCGGCCATGCCGATCCGCGCCAGGGCCAGATGGTGGTGCTGCGCGGTCGAGGGGGCGTGGGCTGACGGCGGCTAATCCTGGTTGCCGGTGAAGAATTCGACCGCCGGCAAGACGAGTCCGCCGATCAGCAGCAACAAGAGATCCCATTGCTGCAGCTTCACGATGTAAGGCGCGAAGAACAAGGCCAGCAGCAACAGCGCGATGAGGTTGTAGATGCGTTTGTACATGGCAGGTCCTTGGCGTTCGATCTTGGTGGGGCCGTGGCGACCGGTTCGACAGCCCAGGCGTTGCG
>CAXBDR010000166.1:0-9914 GCA_963974265.1 uncultured Rhodoferax sp. | reverse complement strand
GGGCAACGCCATGTTCCGCGTGTCATCGCCGGGTTCCTGAAACAACACGAACAGGTCAACGTCGGTCTGCATTTGCGCAGCTCGGCGGAAGTCGCGGACTGGACCGCTTCGCAGAAGGCCGACGTCGGCATCACCATGTTGCCGGTCGAGCATCCGGCGATTCGCGACGAGTTGCTGTGTGAAGTCGATGCCGTCTGTGTCGTGCCCAATGACCACCGGCTGAGCAAAAAGGCTTACATCGTGCCGAAGGATCTCGCTGGCGAGAATTTCGTTTCCTTCATGCGCGATGGACGCCTGCGCCACATCATCGACGGCGTGTTCGAGCAGGCGCGCGTTTCCCGACAGCTGCGTATCGATACCTTCATGTCGGACCCGGCCTGCGCCTTGGTCGCTGCGGGGGTCGGTGTCTCGATCGTCGATCCGTTCACGGCCAGTGAGTACGGCAACACAGGCCAATTGGTCGTGAAGCCGTTTCGTCCGTCGATCGCTTATCAATTCAAGCTTCTGTATCCGCGCTTTCGCGAGCCGTCCCTCGTGACGCAGGCTTTTGTCGCGTCGCTGCGCGACTACATTCGCACCACGCTTCAGCCCGCAACCCGCATTCGACATGGCCATACGCAGCGCTGACCGGTCAACGGACGCGCTCGGCTTCGACAAAAAGTTCGAGCCCCACAAAACGCTCGAGAATCAGCACGAATAGCAGCGTCGTCGCCACCAGGGCACTGGAGATGGCCGCGACAACCGGTTTGCCACTTTCCTGGATGTAGGAGTAGATGGCCACGGGAAGCGTCGTGACCTCGGGGCCCACCAGGAACATGGTGATCGTCACTTCGTCGAACGAAATGATGAAACTGAACAACAACGACGTCACGATGCCGGGCCGGATCATCGGCAACACGACGGTGAAGAAGGTATTCCATGGCCGGGAGCCAAGGCTCATCGCCGCCTCCTCCAGGGACACATCCAGTTTTCTCAAACTGGCCGCGATCGGCCGGTAGGCAAACGGCAGCGTGACGATGCAGTGGGTCAGCACCAGACCTGCGAACGTGCCGTAGACATGGAACGTTGCCGCCAAAGCGACCATCGCCATGCCCAGTGCAGCGTGCGGAAAAATCAGCGGCGCCAGCACGGTGGCTTCGAAAAGCGCCGACCAGCGGCTTGATTTTCGGGCCACCGCGAGGGCGGCCATGACCGAGACCGTGGTTGTCACCACTGCGCCCACCAAGGCCAGCAGGACACTGGTCACCAATGCATCCAGCCAGCGTTGGTCCGAGAGGAATTCTGCATACCAGCGCAAAGACAGGTCGCCCGGTGGGAAACGGATGTAGCCGACGCTGCTCAGCGATGCCGCAACCACCACGATGACGGGCGCCGGCAGGATCAGGAAAAGGCTTATGGTGAAGAGCCGGCTCCAGTTCATGTGCGATTCTCCTTATGCGCCAGGACCAGCGGCGCGGCTGACACGTCGCTCGAGCCACTGCAGCGGCAGGATCGCAACCAGCCCCCCCAGCAAAAGCAAAGTGGCCAGCGCCGACGCCTTGGGGAAGTTGAAGGTCTGCATGACCTCCTGGTAGATTTGCGTGCCGATCATGCGTTCCCGGATGCCACCGAGCAACAAGGGCGTGACGATGGCGCCGGTAGCCATCAAGTAGGTCAAGGTGGCGCCTGCGATCACACCCGACAGCGACAGCGGCAAGGTCACCTTGATGAAGGTGTGCAGCCTGTCCCCGCCCAGGCTCATGCTGGCCTCCTCGAGGCGACGGTCAAAGTGGAGCAGGACGGACAGGATCGAGATGATCATGAACGGCACCAGAACGTGAACCAGTCCGATGACGACACCGGTGGTGTTGAACATCAGCTTCAATGGCGCGTCGATGACACCCAGCCACGCCAACGCCTCGTTGATGACGCCGCGCGGGCCCAGGATCACCATCCAGGCGTAGGTGCGTACCACCACGCTGACCAACCACGGCAGCAACACGAGGATCATCAGGAAGTTGCGGTTGCCTTGATGGCGCCAGATGCCATACGCAATCGGGTAGCCGATCAGAACCGAGCTGACCGTGACCATGGCCGCGACGGAAAGTGTTCGCAGGTAGGTCGCCACATAGTCAGGGCGCGCAAAAAATTCAATGTAGTGGCGCAAACCATACCCATCGCCGTCCTCGAACGACAACGCAATCATCTGGACCACGCTGACCAGAAACAGCGCCAGCAAAATCAAGGCGGGCGCAAGCAGCAACGCCGTGCCCCAGTCTCCAGCACGGCCCGACCCGGCTTTTGCCGTGGCTCTGCGACTCGATGGCGCAACGGGGTGAACGGCTTGCATGGGCGATGTCCTCCGGGCTGTGTCGGCGTCAGGCAGCGGCTTCGGCAACGACATTCGTGACGGCGCCCGGCAGCCGCAGGAAATTGCAGGCGTTCTGATACACCCACTTGTGGCGGGTGGGAGCATCCAGGCCAAGCGTGTCGATATCGTCGAGCGAGCGTTGCACCGGCGTGAGCGGGTAGGACGATCCGAAGATGATCCGGTCCTTGAGCACCGTACGGCCATACTGCAACAAAGGCTCGTACCCCGAGTGCGCCACGTTCAGGTATTTCGGCCGAACCGCAACCAGCCCGATATAGACGTTGGGGTGGCGCCAGGCCACGCTGATCAACTCATGGATCCACGGAAATCCCGGCGGCGCGGCACACACCCGCAACTCCGGAAAATGCACCATCACTTCATCGAGCAGGGCCGGTCGGCCCAACTCCATCAAGGTGGCGGTCGAGAAGTTCACACCACAATGAATATTCACCGGGATGTCCAGCTCGATGCACTTGGCATAGAGCGGAAACATGCGTTTGTCATTGATTGCCAGCTTGTGTTCGAAACACTGCAGGTTCAGGCCCTTCAAGCCGAGTTCACGAACCGCAACGTCGAGTTCCCGCACCGCGGTGATGCCCTTGTTCGGGTCGACCCCTGCGAAGCCGATGAATCGTTCGCCATGGGTGCGGCAAAACGCAGACACATCCTCGTTGCGGATGCGCCAGCCGAAGGTCGTCTCCAGGTCGCGCGCCTTGATGACCACGTGTTCGGCCTCGAGATGGTCGTACATGTCGAAATACCCGCGCAGCGATTCGGCGTTGTCGCCCTGTGCTGCCGTTTGCTTTTCGCTGGCGGCGTATACGCGGCGGTAGTTGGCAAGATGGACCGCCTGGGTCTGTGAAAATTCCGGCACCGGGGGCCGGCTGGCGTAGTCGATGATCATGCGGAAATACCTTGGTTGAGCGAATCAGAAAACGCGAGCGCAGGCCACTGGTTTCGCCAACCGATCAGAGGCTCCAGTGCCTGTGCCAGATCGATCAGCAGATGTTCTGCGTGCCACGGACCCACGATCTGCAAGCCGACCGGCAAGCCATCGCTGGCCCGCCCGCAGGGCACCGAGATCGCCGGGTGGCCAGTGGGATTGAACGGTACGCCATAGCTGTACCAGGACGCGCGCAATGGCTGCGCCGGCGTGCCAGCAACCGAGAACGGCTGATCGGCACGGTGTGACGCCAGTGGTGGCGTCGCGGCAAACGTCGGCATGACCAGAACGTCGGCATCGTCGAAAAGCGCCTGAACCCGGCGAAACAAGGCGGTGCGCTCCAGCATCGCGGCAGACAGTTCAGCCCGGCTCTGGGACAGGCCCTCTTCAATACACTGGACCGCAATCGGATCGAGTCGGTCGCGCCATTTTTCGAGCAAATGGCCGTACCGCGCGGCCTGATTGGCACGGATCAGTTTTCGGCAGGCGTCGAGGGCCCAATCGAACGACGCGGAACCGTCGACGACATGCGCGCCGGCATCGGCCATCTGGCCAATGGCCGCTGCGGTCAGTCGCTCGACATCAGGGTCCACCGCGTGTTCACCGACGGTCTTGATCCAGCGCACCCGCAATCCGGCAAAGCTGCGGGCAGCTGTCTGCGCCGGCGGATGCGATTGGCCCAGCGTCCAGGGATCGTTCCGGGACGGCCCTGCCATGGCATTGAAGATCAGACGGATGTCGGCCGCTGTACGCGCCATCGCCCCGATACACGATACGCCGCCGAACAAGTCCGCAGCGAGTTCCATGGGTACCGCGCCCAGCGTCGGCTTGAGGCCCACCACGCCACAACAGGCAGCGGGAACCCGCGAGGATCCGGAGCCGTCGGTGGTCAGCGCCAGCGGTCCGAAACCCATGGCGGTGGCAACGGCAGCGCCACCACTCGAGCCGCCCGATGTGCGCTCGAGATTCCACGGATTGCGGGTTGTGCCGTGTAATGGACTGTCGGTCGTGATCTTGCAGCCCAGTTCCGCTGTCGTCGTCTTGCCAAACACGATCCCGCCGGCACGCCGAATGCGCGCAACGGCCTCGCCATCGACCGTGGGAACCTGCGTCGCGAAGGCATGCGAACCGAATGTCGTGCGCATTCCGGCCGTACTGATCAAGTCCTTCACGGAAACCGGAACGCCGTGCAACGGACCGAGTTCTGCGCCTGAGCGGACCAGGCCGTCGGCGTCATCGGCCGCTTTTCGTGCGGCTTGCGGATCGACGATGGCAAAGGCATTCGTGTCGCCGTTGAGGCGCTCGATGCGCTCAAGCACGGCGTCCATCAACTCCCGGCAACCAATCTGCCTGGCGCGAATGGACGCGGCCAGATCGACTGCCGGCATTTGCCAGAGTTCGCTCATTCGCACTCTCCGACAGCCACGTTCCAGCGCGACTCGACGCGGTCGTAGGCGCCGAGCCGCAGGTCGGTCTTGCCGGCCAGCAGCTGTCCCTTGGCGATCTTTCCCGAGGGCGTCTTGGGCAGATCGTCGACAAACTCGACATACCGCGGCACCTTGAAGCTGGCCAGGTTCGCGTCGCAATAGGCAAAAATATGTTCCATGGGAACACGCGTCTCGCGCAGTTCTTCCTGCAGCACGATATAGGCTTTGACCTCCTCGCCGCGCACCTCGTCGGGAACGGCAACGATGGCCGCCTCCAGCACTTCCGGCAGACCCCGCAACACGGCCTCGACCTCGCGCGCCGCGATGTTCTCGCTGCTGCGTCGGACCATGTCCTTGATCCGGCCAACGATGTAATGAAAACCTTTCTCGTCTTTCCGGAACAGGTCGCCGGTGCGGAACCACTCTCCGAAGTAGGCATCGCGGTTTGCGTCCGGCTTGCGGTAATAACCCAGCATCAGGCCGCGCCCCCGAACCACCAACTCTCCGATCTCCCCTGTCGGCACGTCCTGGCCATGCTCGTCGACCACGCGGCACTCACGCAGCGGCGCTGGAATGCCGCAGGAACCCGAGCCAACCATGTCGAGTTGATCGAGCGGAACATACAGACAGGGGCCGACCTCGGTCATGCCAAATGCCTCCATCGCCGGCGCATTGAAACGGCGACGCAAGTCGGCATGAATCTCCTTGCGGATGCCGTAGACATTGGCGCGCGCCAGTGCGGTATCGCCGTCGTTTTCGTGAGCAGGCTGCTTGTAGGCGGCTTCCGGAAAGAGGCAGAAATTGATCCGGTACGTTCGCAACCACTGTGCGAACCGGCTGGCACTTTGGCGATTCGCAACGAACAAGGTGCCGCGGTGATAAAACGTCACCAGCAGCAGCCACTGCGGATCCAGGTAGAAAAAAGGTGTCGGGGCCAACACTCGCTCGTAGCGTTTTCCATCGCGCATTCCGTTGACCTTGCCATTGGTCAGCCAGTATCCTTGCGTCAGCATGCAGCCCTTCGGGAACCCGGTGGTGCCTGACGTGTACTGGATGTTGAGCAGGTCGTCGTGGGTCACCTCATAACCGACCGTCAGGTTTTCGCTCTGCCCATGCACAAGGCGCTCGAACGACTGATAGCGGGCTCCCTCCTGCGCGCCGACCAAGGCAATCCGTGAAGGATCCAGCCCCATGACCTTGGCGCCTGCAGCGGCTGGATCGAGCATTGCCGCATGATCGGCGTGCACCACCAGGAACTCGACCTGCGCGTCATCAATGACATATTGCAGCTCACGTGATGTGTACCGTATGTTGACCGGCACCATCACCGCGCCCAGGCGGGCCAGCGCCAGCCAGATCGTCGGCATCAGTGGAATGTTGGGCAACATCGCCGCCACATGGGTGCCTTTGCCAACACCCCACTGCCGAAGTGCGTTTGCCGTTCGATTCACCGCGCGTTGCAAATCGCGGTAGGAAAGTGCGCCCTCTCCTTCGAAGAAATTCCACGCATCGCGGTCCCCGGCTTCTGCCGCCGCCTCGTCCAGCAGGCAGCCGATATTCGCCGGCAGGGTTTCCGCCTCGATGTACCGATGGCGCTGAGCCGTCGTCAGGGACGCGAGGTGTGCAATATAACTTTCGATGTTCATGAATTCACATTCAATTGGAGACAGCAGTGGCGCTGCAAGGGCGGCGATGGATGGGCGCAGTCGTGCGTGTTACTTGACGCCGGCGATGACTTTTTCAGCCAGATTGGTGCGGTCGCGGTCGGCTGCGGCAATCACGGACCAGTCCGGCTGATGCAGTTTCGACAGCAGCTGCTTCATCGTGAAACCCATCTCCTTTTGCATCTCCGGTGGCATCTCCGCATCCTGGTTCAACGGGAAATAACCACCGAGCTCGAGGGCGCGCACCTGCGGCTGTGCGGTCGACATGAAGCCCAACCACTTCTTGACGGCTGTCAGGTTCTTCGAGCTCTTGGGCACCACAACGATGTAGGGAATCATCAACGCACCCTCTTTCGGGATGGTAATGTCGACGTCCTTCGCACCTTCACGCCGAATCTGCCAGACCCGACCCGAGTAATAGGGACCGGCGGCAATCTCGCCACGCGTCAACAGACCGTTCATGTGCGCGATCGAGCTGTATTGCGTCAATACGTTCGGGGCGATCTTCTTGAGCAGTTCGACACCCGGCTCGATATCCTTTTCGCTGCCGCCCTGGGCAATGGCCATGATGGGAAGGTCGTAGGAGGATATGTAGATCGGCCGCGTCAGGGCGAGCTTGCCTTTCCACTTCGGGTTGGCCAGGTCGGACCACGACTGGAAGTCACTCTTGCTCGCTTGCGTGGAGTTGAACGCAATGGCGTAGTACATGAAATACGGGCTGGCGCCGGCGAGTTTCCCGTCCTTGTCCTTCATCAGGTACTTGGCGTTCGTATCGGCGGTGTCCGGCAACTCTGCGCCGCTGAAGGTCTGGATCAGGCCGTCGCGCAGCAGGTTGGCAGCTTGCGGGTAGGTCACCAGCGCAACGTCGTATTGCGCGCGCGCCGCAGGATTGCGCAGTTGTGCCTCCGGACTGGGCACTGGCACGATCTTGACGTTGATACCCGTGCTCGCGGTAAACGGCTGGGCGAACGCACTCTCCCATGTTTTTTCGACACCACCTCCGAACGTCGCCATCGTGATGTCCTGGGCATGGACCCCGAAGGACACCATCGCAGCGGCGGCTACACCACTCCACAGTCGGCTCTTGTTGATCATTTCTCTGCTCCTTTTAATAAGTTTGGGGCTGGGTCTTGGTTACGCTCGGATAGCGTGGGGCACCTTCCTGCGGCACGGGCGCTGCGGCGGACGGGTATTCGATGGGCTGTTGTGCAGGACTGGCATCGCGCACCAATGCGGCCTGATCCATGTCGAACCGGATCGACACCTCGTCGCCAACACGACTGGGTGTACGGTCACCCCTGGCGTTCGATTCGAGCGCGATGATGGGTCCACCGGCGCTCGACAAGACGTAACGCGTGTGGGTACCACCGTAGGATCGGTCTTGCACCGTCGCCTGAAAATGCGGCCAGGCCGTGTCGATGCCTGCGTTCAGATGCACATGTTCCGGACGCATCGACAGGGCCACGGCGGTCCCCACCGGCAGGGACTGTTGCGCGGGAACGCGGACCCTGGCGTCGAATCGCTCGAGATCAAGATCGAGCCAAGCGTCGCCGGCAGCTGCAACGACCCCCTGCAAGAGATTCGTATCGCCGACAAAACGCGCCACAAAAGTACTCGCAGGCCGGCAATAGACGTTCTCGGGCGTATCGAGTTGCTCGACCTGCCCGGCGTTGATCACGGCGATCCGATCGGACATGGTCAGTGCTTCTTCCTGATCGTGGGTGACAAAGAGGAAGGTGGTCCCAACGCGCTGCTGTATCCCCTTGAGCTCATACTGGAGTTGCCGGCGCAGTTTCAGATCGAGTGCGCTCAAGGGTTCGTCGAGCAGCAGCACATCCGGCCGCAGCACCAGCGCCCTGGCGAGCGCGACACGTTGCTTTTGGCCACCACTCAACTCATGGATGCGGCGTTTCTCGAACCCGGCCAGTTCGACCATGGCGAGCATCTCGGCCGTTCGGGTGCGACATTCCTCTGCGCGCACGCGGTTCGCCTTCAACCCGTAGGCGACGTTTTCCGCGACGGACAGGTGCGGAAACAAGGCCAGATTCTGAAACACGATGCCGACGGGCCGGTTGTAGGGCGGCACGCCGTTCATCGAACGCCCATCTATGCGAATCTCACCGCCGCTTGGTGTTTCGAACCCGGCAATCATGCGCAGCAATGTCGACTTGCCACAGCCGCTCGGACCCAGGAAGGTCAGGAACTCGCCACGCTGCACCGCAATCGACACATCGTCGACCGCGCAGAAGTCGCCGAATCGTTTGGTGACCCTGTCGATTTCAAGGATTGGTACCAAAAGGCCATCCGATCGCATTGTTGCTCCTGTTATTGACGCTCGATCTGCGCGCCGACATGTCGTCATTGCCAAGGCATCGTAGGCGGTAAGTTACATGACGGTCAAATGACATTTCAGCCATTAATCATGTAGAAACGTTATTTATTGAAGGCGCGATACAACGACAGGCGAAGGTGCCCGATCGCGCTGCTGCTGCGCCATCGCCAGCGCGACCCATTACAGGCGTTGACACCTGGCACAAGACGGCAGCGGGCATGCGCCCGCGTTATTCGACCAGGCCGCAGACGGCATGGTGGAAATCGCCGGGACCGTGCCCGGCTGGATACGGGGTTACGAATTCACCGCCTGGCGAGCCCGCGTCCTCTTGGCCCAACGGCATCGGGAGTTCCGCCCACCTGGCGGGCGAGTTCTTCGGCATGCGCACTGGCGTGAAGATGGAAGTGGTTTCCTACAAGGGCGCCAGCGAGATCCTCGTGGATGTGGTGAATGGCGGGCTGCAGTGCACTTTCGCCAACCTTCCGTCCGTGCTCCCCCTGATGCGCGACGGTCGCATCAAGGCGCTGGCCGTGACAAGCAACTACCGCTCCAAGCACCTGCCGGACGTCCCGACCATGCAAGAGTCGGGACTGCCCGACTTCAACGTCACGAGTTGGCTCGGCATCTACGCGCCCGCAGGCACGCCACGGCCCATCCTGGAACAGCTCGGACGCGACATCGTGGAAGGCATGCAACAGCCCGAAAGCCGGCAGCGACTGGAAGCCGCAGGTTTCGAGGTGCGCCCACTCGGCATCGCGCAATTCGAGGAATTCACGAAGCAGGAGCTGGCCAAGTGGGGCGAGGTCATCCAACGCCTCAACATCAAGCAAAAATTCGGCTCTTGATGCCTGGACCCTGATGGGAGACTGCGCCGGCTACGGACTGGCCGGCGCGTCTGCCGGTCCAGCATAACCACGGTGGGCACGGGTCCCGCAGGTCAGCTGTTCCTGCGACGGCCGTAGGGTGTGCGCGCCGGCCCTCAATGCCTCACATCGTCCGCGGAAACGACCCGCCGTCCATCAGCAGGTTCTGCCCGTCGATGTAACCCGCATGCGCACTGCACAAAAGCGCGCAGGCGGCGCCGAACCCCTCGGGTTGCCCGAAGCGGTGCGCCGGATGTTTGGCCAGCCGCGCCGCACGCACACGGCTTTGCGCGCGCGTGGAAAGCGCCGACCCGGATCGATGGATAGATCGTGCC
>CAXBDR010000165.1:0-9927 GCA_963974265.1 uncultured Rhodoferax sp. | reverse complement strand
GGCGATCGGCGAGAAACTCAGGGGCCTGTTCGGCAAGTGAGGGCGTTCAGTCCCGGTAGCCGGGGTCCATGCGGTCGAGCTTGCGCAACAAGGCTGGCCAGACCAGCGCCGCGCCCTGGCCGACGGTGACGGACTTCATGACCGCGTTCATGCCTTGCAGGATCCGCGGGTCGATCGACGTCAGCGCCTTGCCTCCGGCCAGCGCGTCGACCTGGATGCGGCAGGTGTTCTCGAACGTATACATGGACAGGAAGGCGTCGGCCACGGTGCGTCCGACCGTCAGCAGGCCGTGGTTGCGCAGCATCAGGAAGGTCTTGTCGCCGAGGTCGGCCTGCAGCCGCGGCTTTTCCTCGTCGCGCAGCGCAACGCCTTCGTAGTCGTGGTATGCGAGAGAAGCAAGCACAAACGTCGACTGCTGGCTGATCGGCAACACGCCGTCTTTCTGCGCGCTGACGGCGATGCCGGCGCGGGTGTGGGTGTGCAGCACGCAGCCGGCATCTTCGCGCGCCTGGTGGATGGCGCTGTGGATGGTGAATCCGGCGGGGTTGACCGGGAACGGCGAGTCCGAGAGCTTGTTGCAGGCCTGGTCGACCTTGACCAGGCTGCTGGCCGTGATCTCGTCGAACATCATCCCGTAGGGGTTGATCAGGAAATGGTGCTCGGGGCCGGGAATACGGGCGCTGATGTGGGTGAACACCAGGTCGCTCATGCCGTACGCGGCGACCAGGCGGTAGCCGGCCGCGAGCTCGACGCGCAGTTGCCACTCGTCGGCACTGACGGATGTTTTCAGGGACGGGATCTGCATGGGATGCTCCGGCTGCAAAAACCGCAGTATGACGGAGCCGCGCGGGCCGGAGGTGTTTCAGTCGGCGTGCAGGCGTTGTGCGGCCCACAGGACCTGGTCGACGACGCCGCGCACGTTCTTGCGCTGGGCCTCGTCGCGCAACTGTCCGTCGGCATCGAATGCGTCGGCGGCACGGCCGAGTGCAAAGGCCTTGGGGGCGAGCCAGCACTGGGAGTTGATCAGCAGCGGCGCCAGGTGGCTTTGCGAGCGCAGGCCGCCGAGGGCGCCGTTGGATGCGCTGAGCATGCCGACGACCTTGCCGCGGAAGGACTTGAAGCCGTCCGTCCAGTCGGGGTCGGACTTGACCGGGCTCGAGACCCAGTCGATGGTGTTCTTGAGCAGGGCGGTGTAGGAGCCGTTGTATTCCGGCGAGCAGATGATCCAGGCCGGGTGCTCGAACATCAGCTGCTTGAGTCGCACCACGTCGGCCGGAGTGCCTCGGGCTTCCAGGTCGGCGTTGTACATCGGGACGTCGAAATCGGCCAGCTCGATGTGGCTGACCTCGGCGCCCGCATCGCGCCCCATGGCGGCAGCGACCGCAGCCAGGCGCCGGTTGAAGGATTGCTGGCGGGTGCTGCCCGCGAAGACGAGTAGTTTCATCGCCTGATTGGAGCACAAGTGGTGCCGGAACCCTGCGACGTGGCGGCAGCCCCGGCGCAATGAGCGCGGCACCAGAATCCGGCCGACATCTCCGTCCAGGGTCGCGCTGGCATTGCTAAAATGTACAAAATCACCCGTTTTGTACAAAATGATCACTCTCCCATTGAGCGAATTCCGGGCCCATGCGTCATCGACGCTGGACCTGGTGCAACAGGGCCAGACGGTGCGCATCATGCGCCATGGCAAGCCGGTGGCCGACCTGGTGCCGGTGCGCGACCTGGCCGGTGACGATCTGCCGAACTGGAAGCGACCGTTCGCGCCGGTGCAGTTGCCGCCCGGCGTGTCGCTGGCGCAGGCGGTGCGGGACGATCCGGATCGGGTGTCGGCATGACGGGCGACCTGCCGGCGCGTGCCCGTACCGTTTCCGCGGTCGGGCTGGACCTGCCCGGGGCCAGCGCCAACGGCTTGCGGGTGATGCTCGATGCCTCGGCCCTGCTCAAGCGGTATGCATCCGAGGTCGGGCACGAGCGGGTGCTCGATGTGTTCGCGCAGGCCGACGGCTTGCTGGTCGCGGCCCATTGCCAGAGCGAGATGGCCGCCGCCCTGTTGCGGCGTCGGCGCGATGGCTGCTTGTCCGAGGCCGAGTTCGAGCGGGTCTGGGCCGCCGCGCGGCGTGACGTGGCCGACATGGTGCGGGTTCCGCTGGACGACCATGTCGAGCGCTTCGCCTTTGCGGCAATGGAGCACGGGCCGCTGCGCGTGACCGATGCGCTGCACGTCGGCAGCGCGCTGGCGGCGAACGTGGATTTGTTCGTGACGGCCGATCGGCGCCTGGCGCAGGTCGCGCAATTGATGGGTTTGCCCGCGGAGTGCCTGGAAGCCGCCGCGGCGATGTTGCAGGAAGTGGGTTCGACACCATGATGTATCCACAGGAATTCGACGTGATCGTCGTCGGAGGTGGCCATGCCGGCACCGAGGCGGCGCTGGCGGCCGCGCGCATGGGCAGCAAGACCTTGCTGCTGACCCACAACATCGAGACGCTGGGGCAGATGAGCTGCAACCCGTCGATCGGCGGCATCGGCAAGGGCCATCTGGTCAAGGAGGTCGATGCGCTGGGCGGCGCGATGGCGGCGGCAACCGACGAGGGTGGCATTCAGTTCCGTATCCTCAATTCGAGCAAGGGGCCAGCGGTGCGCGCGACCCGGGCCCAGGCCGACCGGATTCTCTACAAGGCGGCGATCCGGCGCATGCTGGAGAACCAGCCCAACCTGTGGTTGTTCCAGCAGGCGGTGGACGACCTGATGATCGAAGGTGACCGGGTGGTTGGTGCGGTGACGCAGGTCGGCATCCGGTTCCGCAGCCGCACCGTGGTGTTGACGGCCGGCACCTTCCTGGACGGCAAGATCCATGTCGGCATGAATCACTATGCGGCGGGCCGTGCCGGCGATCCACCGGCGACAAGCCTGTCGGCGCGGCTCAAGGAACTCAAGCTGCCGCAGGGCCGGCTCAAGACCGGCACACCGCCGCGGCTCGACGGGCGCAGCATCGATTTCAGCAAATGCCTGGAACAGCCGGGCGACGGCATGCCCGGAGGCGCTGGCGACCGCCTGCCGGTGTTTGGCTTCATGGGCACGGCAGAGCAGCACCCGACGCAGGTGTCGTGCTGGATCACCCATACCAACGAACGCACCCACGACATCATCCGCTCCGGACTGGACCGCAGCCCGATGTTCACCGGCCAGATCGAAGGCGTGGGGCCGCGGTATTGCCCGAGTGTGGAGGACAAGATCCATCGCTTCGCCGACAAGACCAGCCACCAGATCTTTCTCGAGCCCGAAGGCTTGACCACACATGAGGTGTATCCGAACGGCATCTCGACCAGCCTGCCGTTCGACGTGCAGTATGAACTCGTGCGCTCCATGGCGGGCCTGGAGAACGCGCACATCCTGCGGCCGGGTTACGCGATCGAGTACGACTACTTCGATCCGCGTGCGCTCAAGACCAGCTTCGAGACCCGTGCCATCGCCGGCCTGTTTTTTGCCGGCCAGATCAACGGCACCACCGGTTATGAGGAGGCCGCGGCCCAGGGCCTGTTTGCCGGACTCAATGCCGCGCTGATGTGCCGGGAGGAAGCGCCGTGGTTGCCGCGGCGCGACGAAGCCTACCTGGGGGTGCTGGTCGACGACCTGATCACCAAGGGCGTGACCGAACCCTATCGCATGTTCACCAGCCGGGCCGAATTCCGCCTGCAGCTGCGCGAGGACAACGCCGACCTGCGCCTGACCGAGACCGGGCGCCGGCTGGGCCTGGTCGACGATGTCCGGTGGGACGCCTTTTGCCGCAAGCGCGACGCTGTTTCACGTGAAACACAACGCCTGCGCTCCACCTGGGTCAGTCCGCGCACGGTCGAGGCGGCCGAGGCCGAGCGGGTCCTGGGCAAGGCCATGGACCATGAATATTGCCTGGCCGAACTGCTGCGGCGGCCCGACGTCAGCTACCGCTCCTTGATGTCGCTGAACGGCGGGCAGTTCGCGCCGCACGACCTGGCCTGGGAAGAGCCCGACGCGGAGCAGGGTGGGGTGGCCGGTACGCCGGAGGTCCTGTTCGGGCGCTCGGTCATCGAGCAGGTCGAGATCATGGCGCGCTACAGCGGTTATATCCAGCGGCAGAAGGACGAGGTCGAGCGAGCCGAGGTCTATGAAAACCTGGTGTTGCCACCGGAGCTGGATTACATGCAGGTCGCGGCGCTGAGTTTCGAGGCGCGACAGATCCTGAGTCGCCACCGTCCGCAGACCCTGGGCCTGGCTTCGCGACTGTCGGGCATCACGCCGGCGTCGATCTCGCTGCTGCTGATTCATCTGAAGAAGCACCGCGGCGCCTTGCCGCTCAAGAACGCCGCCAAGTCGGACCCGGCGCAAGTCGCGCCGTCAGAACAGGTGTCGGTTTGAGCGAGCCCGCGCTATCGGCGGCGCTGCGCGAGGGCATCTCCGCGCTGGGGCTGGAGTTGGCCGATGGGCAGGTCGAGGCGCTGCTGGCGTATCTCGCGCTGCTGCAAAAGTGGAACCGGGTCTACAACCTGACTGCGGTGCGGGATCCCATGCTGATGTTGCGCCACCATTTGCTCGACAGCCTGGCCGTCATCGGGCCGCTGCGGCGAACCCTGCTGGCGCGGGGTTCGGTGGCCGGCGCCCGCCTGCTGGACGTGGGCTCGGGCGGTGGGCTGCCTGGGGTGGTCATCGCCATCTGCTGCCCGGAGGTCCATGTGACCTGTGTCGATGCGGTCGCCAAGAAGTCGGCCTTCATCCGGCAATCGGCAGCCACCCTCGGCCTGGACAACCTGGAGTCGGCCCATGCCCGCGTGGAGCGCATGTCGGGCCGATTCGACGTGGTGTGTTCCCGTGCCTTTGCGTCGATGGCCGACTTCGTGGCCTGGACGTCGCAGTTGTTGGCGCCGGGTGCTTGCTGGATGGCCATGAAGGGCCAGCATCCCGCCGACGAGATCGCGGCCTTGCCGGACACGGTGCGGGTGTTTCACGTGGAACAACTGCTGGTGCCCGGCCTCGACGCCCAGCGCTGCATTGTCTGGCTCGAGCCTGTACCGAGCGATTCCTGAGCCCGGCGGCAGTGCCTCGCCTGCCTTGCGTCAGGCATAGGCGCCGCAGGGGGAAGGCAGTAAACTCGAACGCCCACTCCAAGGAGTTCCCCCATGTTTGGCATCGCCGACTATGGTGCATTCGTCATCGCCGTCATCGTGTTCCTGCTGGTTCCCGGCCCGGGCAACCTGGCCTTGATCACGTCCACTGGCAAGGGGGGCATCCGCGGCGGTCTGGCGGCGACCTGGGGCGTGATCCTGGGCGACCAGGTGTTGATCTGGATGGCGGTGGCCGGCGTCGCCGCGCTGCTGGCGGCGTATCCGGCGGCATTCCATGCGGTGCAGTGGCTGGGTGCCGCCTACCTGGCCTGGCTGGGCCTGCGCATGTGGTTTGCGCGTGCCGGTGACACGCCGGTGCTGCATATCCGTACCGGGCACTATGTGCGCCAGTCCTTCCTGATCACCTTGCTCAATCCCAAGGCCATTGTTTTCTACATGGCGTTTTTCCCGCTGTTCGTCGACCCGGCGCGGCACCAGGGCCTGGTGACCTTTGCCGTGATGGCGGTGACGGTTGCGGCACTGACGTTGCTGTACGGGTTGACGATGACCTTGATGACCCATTTCCTGGCCGCGCGCATGCGCGCCAACCCGATCGTGTCGCGTGTGCTGAACAAACTGGCGGGCCTGTTCCTGGTCGGTTTCGGCGTCAAGCTGGCTGTGGGCAACTGAACCCGGCAGGCCGGCGCTCGAAACTCAGGACGGAACGGATGGCCAGGATCTTCTGCATCGCCAATCAAAAAGGGGGGGTCGGCAAGACCACCACGACGGTCAACCTGGCAGCCGGCCTGGCCAAGGTCGGGCAGCGGGTGCTGATGATCGACCTCGATCCCCAGGGCAATGCCACCATGGGTTCGGGTGTCGACAAGCGCCAGCTCACCGACAGCATCTACGACGTGTTGCTTGGCTCCACGCCGATTTCGCAGGCGCAGGTGCGCAGCGACAAGCTCGAGTCCGCCGGTTGCGGTTATGCGGTGCTGGGTGCCAACCGCGACCTGGCCGGTGCCGAGGTCGAACTGGTCGGGGTCGAGCGGCGCGAGCGCCGGCTCAAGACCGCGCTGGCCGAGGTCGAGGCTGACTACGACTTCGTGCTGATCGATTGCCCGCCGTCCTTGTCCATGCTCACGCTCAACGGCCTGAGTTGCGCGCATGGCGTGATCGTGCCGATGCAGTGCGAATATTTCGCGCTCGAAGGCCTGACCGACCTGGTCAATACCATCCGCCAGGTGCGGGCCAACATGAACAAGGACCTGGCCGTGATCGGCCTGCTGCGTGTCATGTTCGACCCGCGCATCACCTTGCAGCAGCAGGTCAGCGACCAGCTCAAGGCGCATTTCGCCGAAAAGGTGTTCGACACCGTGATTCCGCGCAATGTGCGGCTCGCCGAAGCGCCCAGCTACGGCGTGCCCGGCGTGGTGTTCGACCCCGCGTCCAAGGGTGCGCTGGCCTACGTGGCCTTTGCCGAGGAAATGGTGACGCGGATCGCGACGTTGTGACAGTGGGCCCAGGGCCTGTCTGTCCGACCTCTTGTGCTATCTATTACGTAGCGTATGCCTGACTCCACGATCTTGTTGCTGCCCGGATGGCAGAACTCCGGCCCCGACCACTGGCAAAGCCGCTGGGAGCGGCGCCATGGGTATGTCCGTGTCGAACAACACGACTGGATGCACCCCTTGCGCGGCGACTGGGTTGCGCGGCTGCAGGATGTCGTGCTGGAGCACGAGCAGGGGCGGGCGCCGGACGCACCGGCGCGTATCGTGCTGGTGGCGCACAGCCTGGGTTGCCAGCTGGTGGCGGCCTGGGCCGCACATACGGGGCTGGCCCACCGCATCCAGGCGGCCCTGCTGGTGGCGCCCGGAGATCCGCAGACCGAGGCCGTGGCCGCCGTGCTGGCCAGCTGGTCGCCGGTGGTGTTGCAACCCCTGCCGTTTCCGAGCGTGCTGATCGGCAGCCAGGACGACCCCTATTGCCGTATCGAGCGGGCGCGCCTTTTTGCGGCCCGCTGGGGCTCGCAGTTCGTCGACTACGGCAACGCCGGCCATATCAATAGCGACAGCGGCCTGGGCGATTGGCCCGATGGCCACGACCGCTTGCTGGACCTGTGCCGCGCCAGTGCCGCCGGCCCGCAGGCGGCTCCGCGGCCAGCGCCGCAATGACACAACACGAGGAGGAGGACGCGTCATGGTGACCAAGAAATTCAAGGGATTGGGCCGTGGCCTGGAAGCCCTGCTCGGGCCCGCGGCTCAGGCCGAGACCGCAGACGCCGACACGACGGCAGGCCAGGGCCAGCCCGCGAGCCTGCTGCTCACGGACATGGTGCCGGGCCAGTACCAGCCGCGTACCCGCATGGACGAAGGCGCCTTGTATGAACTGGCCGAATCGATCAAGGCCCAGGGCATCATGCAGCCCATCCTGGTGCGACGCCTGGACGCGGCCGAAGGCCTGCAGCGCCTGCGCGCGCAGGATGGCGGCGCCGACGTCGACGCGGTAACCCGCGGCGACCGTCCGGTGTACGAGATCATCGCCGGCGAACGGCGCTTCCGGGCCGCCCGGCTGGCCGGCCTGGATACCGTGCCGGTGCTGGTGCGCGACGTCGGCGACGAGGCCGCCGCCGCCATGGGCCTGATCGAGAACATGCAGCGGGAAGACCTCAACCCGCTGGAAGAAGCCCAAGGCCTGCAACGCCTGGTGAAGGAGTTTGGGCTCACCCACGAGCAGGCGGCGCAGGCCGTGGGCCGCTCGCGCAGCGCCGCCAGCAATCTGCTGCGCCTGCTGCAACTGGCCGATCCGGTGCAGACCATGCTGATGGCCGGCGACCTGGAAATGGGCCATGCGCGCGCCTTGCTGGCGCTCGAGCGCTCGTCGCAGATCACCGCCGCCAGCCAGATCGCGGCGCGCAAGATGTCGGTGCGCGAGGCCGAGGCGCTGGTGAAGAAACTCTCGGCCGAATTTGCGTTGACCTCGCCCAAGCCCAAGAAGGAAAAGTCGCGCGACCTGCGCCGGGTCGAAGAGGAGTTGTCCGACCTGCTGACCGCCGATGTCGAGGTGCGGATCAAGAAGCGCGTCAAGCGCGGAGGCCGGATGCTGGAACTCGGCGAGGTCGCCATCCAGTTCGGCTCGCTCGAGGAGCTCAACGGCCTGATCGACAAGCTCAGCCACGACGCCAGTCGCTGAGCGGCGCCGAGACCGATGTCGCCGCGCCTGCCATGGCCCCTGCCGGCGGTGCTGGTATGGGTGCTGTGCTGGCTTGTCTACAGGCTGGGCGACCGGCTCGGCCTGGCGCCGTCGGCGTCGCTGCTGCTGGCCGCGCTGGCCGGCTTGCTGCTGAGCCTGGCCGCAGACCGGTGGTGGCGGCGCATCATCGTCGCGGCAGGTTTCCCCGTCGCCGTGTTTGTCGGCGGAGCAGCCATCGTTCCCGGTTGGGCCTGGCTGGTGTTGCTGCTGGCCGCACTGCTGGTCTACCCGGTCAAGGCCTGGCGCGATGCGCCTCTGTTCCCGACGCCGGCCGATGCCCTGGCCGGCCTGCCGCCCCGGGTCGCGCTGCCCCCGGATGCCGCCGTGCTCGATGCCGGCTGCGGCCTGGGGCACGGATTGCGCGCCCTGCGAGCGGCCTATCCGCAGGCGCAGATGCACGGCATCGAATGGAGCTGGCCGCTGCGCATCGCCTGTGCCTTGCGCTGCCCGTGGGCCCAGGTTCGCCACGGTGACATCTGGCAGCGACCCTGGAGCCCGTATGCGCTGGTATACCTGTTCCAGCGGCCCGAGAGCATGCCGAGGGCCGTGGCCAAGGCGTCGGCCGAGATGGTGGCCGGCAGCTGGCTGGTCAGCCTGGAATTCGAGGCGCGGGACGTGGTTCCGGAACACCGGCTCGAGCTGCCCGATGGCCGGCCCGTCTGGGTCTACCGGCTGCCGCTGCGTCTGCGCAGCGCCAAAGCCACGGCGTCGGCGCCGCCGGCCTGACGTCGCAACGGCGGCCGTGCCGGCGGCACCGCCACTCGTCGTAACATCAGGCAGGCCCATCACGCGGAGAGTCGCCTTGAGTTCTTCAGATCCCTTGTCCCACGGCACGGTGGCCGAGCCCCTGGTCGGGACGTTGGCCACGTCCGGCGCATCGGAGCCGCAGGCCGACCTGACCCATGCCCTGGTGCAGGCGCTGGCCACGACCGCCGAGCCCGGCGAGGCGGGCCACCATATCCACCGCATCCAGCTGTTCGTGCGGGCGCTGGCGCGCCAACTGTGCCAGGCCGAACCCTACGCCCGTGTGTGGGCGGACGATGCGTTCGAGGCGCTGGTACGCGCCAGCGCCTTGCACGACATCGGCAACAGCGCCGTGCCCGATCGCATCCTGCTCAAGCCCGGCGCATTGACACCGGATGAACTCGAGACGGTGCGCAGCCATGCGGTGATCGGGCGCGACATCATCGCGCAGATCCAGCGCAGTGCGGGCGCGCCGTCGGCGTTTCTCGCCATGGCCCGCGACATCGCCTACGGCCATCATGAGCGCTGGGATGGCCAGGGTTATCCGCAGGGGCTTGCGGGTGACGCGATTCCGCCGGCAGCCCAGGTGATGGCCGTGGCCGACGCCTACGACGCATTGACCAGCAACCGGGTCTACCGTGCCGGCATCACGCACGACAAGGCCATGCAGCGCCTGTTCCAGGAACGTGGCGGCCAATTCGCACCGGATGTCGTGGACGCGCTGATCGAGGTGCAGCACGAGTTCGCCGACATCGCGCAGCGATTCGCCGACACCGAGACCGACCTGCAGCGGCAGATCGACTACCTCGCCAAGGCCATCGCCGAGAGTCCGTAGCCCTGCGCGGGCTACCCCCCG
>CAXBDR010000164.1:0-9979 GCA_963974265.1 uncultured Rhodoferax sp. | reverse complement strand
TCCATTGCCGCCATCGTGGCCAGCGGCATTGCGGCTGCCGATGTCGAGCGTGTGACCCGGTTGATCAAGATCAACGAATACAAGCGACGCCAGGCGCCGATAGGCATCCGGGTGACGCATCGCAGCTTCGGCAAGGACTGGCGCTACCCGATCACCAGCAAGTTCCGGCAGTGAGCATGCCGGTGCGGGTCCGCGGTCTGGCGGAGGGGGTGGCAAATGGCGCTATCCTAGAGGGGTTGCAACCTGCCACCGGTTCGCGGCCCGGTTCGGGCTGCGTCGTCATCGTGCTCCGGTGTGCATCTTGAAAGCCAGGCTCATATGAAACAGATCACCGCCATCATCAAACCGTTCAAGCTCGAGGAAGTGCGCGAGGCACTGGCCGAGTGCGGGGTCACCGGCCTGACGGTGAGCGAGGTCAAGGGTTTCGGCCGCCAGAAGGGCCATACCGAGTTGTACCGGGGTGCCGAATACGTCGTCGATTTCCTGCCCAAGGTCAAGGTCGAGGTGGTCGTGCGCACCGAAGACGTGGAACCCTGCGTGGACGCCATCGTCAAGGCCGCGCGCACCGGCAAGATCGGCGACGGAAAGATCTTCGTGACGGCCGTCGAGCGCACGGTGCGCATCCGTACCGGCGAGGAAGACGAAACCGCGATCTGATCGACGCGGCAGTCGTCGTGCTCCGGCATGTCCGGGACGCCCGCGTCGCGCCAGCCGGGCTGTCTGTCAGATCGCATCCAAGCGGTCGGAGCCGGGCAGGCCGGCAGCCTGTACCAGGGCCGGCAACAGTTCCCCGGGTTCGGTGCCGACGCGCACCAGGTTCATCTGCCAGTCGTTCATGAACTGCTGGTCCACGCTGCTGCGCAGGAACGCCAGCAGCGCATCGAAGTAGCCGCCGCTGTTGAGTATGCCGATCGGCTTGTCGTGGTAGCCGAGCTGGCGCCAGGTCCAGGTCTCGAACAGTTCCTCGAAGGTGCCGATGCCGCCTGCCAGTGCCAGGAACACATCGGCGCGCTCGGCCATCATGCGCTTGCGCTCGTGCATGGTGTCGACCACGTGCAGTTCGGTGCAAGCCCGGTGCGCGACCTCCTGGTTCACCAGGGCCTCGGGAATCACGCCGACGACCGTGCCCCCGGACTCCAAGGTGGCATCGGCCAGCATGCCCATCAGGCCATTGCGGCCGCCGCCGTAGATCAGCCGGCCCCCGTGGCTGCCGATCCAGCGGCCGGTGGCGCGTGCATGTTCGGCATGCAGCGCCGAGCGGCCCGGCCGAGACCCGCAGTAGACGCAGACCGAAAAGGCCGGTGGCGCTTGCGTGGCGTCGTGCGGCGTCGGCATCATGCGCTCCACCGATGCCACAGGGCGCTCGCCCAGATGGCGATGCACAGGAGCAGGCTCAGCAGCACCGCGGCGCTGCCGAGGTCCTTGGCCCGCTTGGACAGCAGGTGCCATTGCAGGCCGACCCGGTCGATCGAGGCCTCGATGCCCGAGTTGAGCAACTCGACGATCAGCACCAGCAGCACGGAGCCGGCCAGCAGGGCGCATTCGACCCAGCTCTGGCCCACCCACAGCGACAGCGGCAGCAGCACCATTGCGGCGATGGCCTCCTGCCGGAACGCGGTCTCCGTCCAGCCGGCGCGCAGCCCGGCGATCGAATACAGCGTGGCGTGCCACATGCGATGCAGTCCGGTGCGGCTCTTCTGCGGATTGCTGTCGGTGGCCGGCTCCGGGTTGGGCGGTTGCGGGTTTGGCATGGCGGCATTGTCGTGCAGTGCGGCTGCATCGGCGCCGCTGCCCGCCTCGCCGGCGATCAGGGCGGTGTGCATGGTCGGACGTTCAGCGTTTGGGTGGGCGGACACGGGTGACGAGCCGCGTGCCGGCGATGGCGTCGTGCCAGAACTGTTGTTGGGGATGGAAGCGGCTCAGCAGCGCCCAGACGGCGACCCAGCCGAATACGATGACCGTGGTTTCGCCGCCGTCCAGGTGATAGGGTGCCACGGCCGCCAGTGGCGGCAGGAACCACAACCAGCTCGCGAGGTAGCGCAGCAGCGCGCGCGGCTGCGAGATCGGTCGGCCGACGCGGTCCACCACGGCGATGTCCCATGTCTTCATGGCCAGCGTCTGGCCACGTGCCCAGAACCAGGTGAAGTAGATGCCGAACACGACGAACAGGAAGGCCTGCAGCGCATGCCGGTTGTCCATGGCGTTGCGGGTCTGGCTCAAGGTGCCGAACAGGTAGCCGGCAATGAACACGACGCCGAACAGCAACATGCCTTCGTACAGCCAGCATGCCATGCGGCGCATCAGCGGGGGGGTGTTCGGCGGGGGAAGGGCCTGGCCCGGTTCCGGAGTGGCGGGGTGCGTGGCCTGGGTCGATCGGGGCGGAATGTCGTGCTCGCTCATGGACGGGTGGTCGGGGTTGTCGTGACAGCGGGGTCCGGCGCGGCCGCGGGTTTCGATGCGGATCGTGCCGCCGCGGAAGCGGCGTCGGCGCGGGTGACCGGCACGGCAGCGAGTTTGGCCGTCGAACGCTGCGTGACCGCCGGTGCTGCTCCGGCGGGCGGTCGGCTGCCTGCCTGCCGCGCCAACTGCTCCTTCTGGGCCGGACTCAGCGCCTGGTAGGCCTCCCACTGCGCCTTGCGCTCGTCGACGGACAGGTTGCGGGTCTCGGCAAAGTTCAGCCGGGCCCGGTTGCGCTCGGTGTTGCTGAGCGCGGCCCATTCGCGCATGCGACCATGCAAGGTCGACTGTTCGGCCGGCGTCAGTTGGTCGAAATCGGCGGACAGCGCAATCCACTTGCGTTTGCGGCTCGGGCCGATCTGGCTCCAGACCGGGGCCAGGGGTTGGAGCGCCGCCTGTTGCCGCTCACTGAGACGGCTCCACGCCCATGCGCTGCCTGACGGCTGCGCCGAAGGTTCCGCAGCGCGGGCCGGGGGCGCTGTCTGGGCCGCCATCGGGCCGACCGCGAGCGCCAGCACGAGCGCAAGCAGAGCGGCCAACAGGCGGCTGGTGCGGTGGGCCGGGGGCGGGCAAGGCATGGTGGTCAACGGGCCTCGCCGCGGTTGGCTTTGAGGAACTGCAGGAATCCCGGATCGGCATATGCCGCCGGCGGCAGGTCGTCGATCAGCAAGGCGGCGTCCACCTTGGCGACTTCCTGGGCCGTCTTGTCGTCCATCGCCTGGTCAATGGCGACCAGTCCCACGACCAGCGCCAGCATCGGCAACACTGCGAGCATGCGTGGCCACCAGCGTGACTCCTGGCTGCCGTGGCCCAGCAGCACGGCGCTGCTGCCTGATGCCAACACCATCTCGGCCATCGTGCTGCGCGCCGGCTTGCGGCGTGCCAAGGCCTGCATCCGGGCGTGGCGCAGGCGTTCGCCGATGTCGTACGGCACTGCGTCGCTGCCATCGGACAGCCGCGCGGCAATTTTCAGTCCGAGCCTGTCCTCGAGGTGCTGGTGGCGAGATTGGCTCATATGGTGATCCCTCTGGCGCGCAGTGCGCGGGCCAGCGCCTGCACGGCGCGCGAACAATGCGTCTTGACGCTGCCTTCCGAACACCCCATGGCCCGGGCGGTCTCGGTGACATCCATTTCCTCCCAATAACGCATCAGGAAGGCTTCCCGTTGACGATGCGGCAGCAGTTGCAACTCGGTTTCGATCTCCCGCAAGGTCTGGGCTCTTTGCGTGGCGTCCTGCGCGCTCTCGCCCTGACCGGATGTTTCGCTGTCGGACAGGATGTCGAGCAGGTCGAAGTCACCGTCGTCGTCGGGTGATTCGAAGTCGCCGATATTCGAGAAAAGGGCATTGCGGGTCTTGTTGCGCCGGAACCAGTCGAGCGTGCAATTGGACAGGATGCGCTGGAACAACATCGGCAACTCGGAGGCCGGCTTGTCGCCGTAACTCTCGGCCAGTTTCATCATGCTGTCCTGCACGATGTCCAGCGCCGATTCCTCGTTGCGCACATGGTAGAGCGAGCGCTTGAACGCCCGGGTTTCGACGCTCTTCAGGAAATCGGACAGTTCTTGTTCTGTTGCCAAGGGAAACCGGTTGCGGTGAGAGCGGCGGGGGCGGCTGCAAAGGCCTGCCAGGCGCACGTCGGCGACGATTATGGCACCGTGCAGGCGACATTTTCCGTTGCGACGCGCAATCGGGCTTTCGGTGGTGCGATAATCCGCGTTGCAATTCAAATGGCAAACGGGTCATGGTCTGGCGCATTATTGGTTGCGCCTGTGGCTTTGGCCTCAAGTTCCGACGCGACGTCACAAGCGTTTGCGAAGGGGCACCCAAGGTCTTTCGTCAGAGAAATTCACAAAGGTTCATCATCATGGAAATATCCAAGGCCGAAATCAGTTCGGCGGCCGCCGCGAGCGCGACCACCCCCAAGTCTTCTTCCGCGCCGGCAGCCCTGGAGCTGCGTGGAGCCGAAATCCTGGTCAAGGCCTTGCAGGCCGAAGACGTCAAGTTCATCTGGGGCTACCCGGGTGGCGCGGTACTGCACATCTACGACGCGTTCTACAAGCAGGACACCATCCAGCACGTGCTGGTGCGTCACGAGCAGGCGGCGGTCCATGCGGCGGACGGTTATGCCCGTGCGACCGGCGACGTCGGCGTGGCCCTGGTGACCTCCGGCCCCGGCGTGACGAATGCGGTGACCGGCATTGCAACGGCCTACATGGACAGCATCCCGATGGTGATCATCACCGGCCAGGTGCCGACCGCGGCGATCGGCCTCGATGCATTCCAGGAGTGCGACACCGTGGGCATCACGCGGCCCATCGTCAAGCACAACTTCCTGGTCAAGGATGCCCGCGACATCGCCGATGTGATGAAGAAGGCGTTCCACATCGCGCGTACCGGTCGCCCGGGGCCTGTCGTGGTCGACATCCCGAAGGACGTCTCGTTCAAGATGGTGCCCTATCACGGCTACCCCAAGACCGTCGAGATGCGCTCGTACAACCCGGTGCGCAAGGGCCACGGAGGCCAGATCCGCAAGGCGCTGCAGTTGCTGCTGACGGCCAAGCGGCCGTACATCTACACCGGTGGTGGCGTGTTGCTGAGCAATGCCTCCGCAGAGTTGCGGGCGCTGGTCGACATGCTGGGTTACCCGGTGACCAACACGCTGATGGGTCTGGGCGCTTACCCGGCCAGCGACAGGAAATTCCTCGGCATGCTGGGCATGCACGGCACCATCGAAGCCAACAATGCGATGCAGAACTGCGACGTGTTGCTGGCCGTGGGCGCGCGTTTCGATGACCGGGTGATCGGCAACCCCAAGCACTTTGCGCAGAACGAGCGCAAGATCATCCACATCGACATCGATCCGTCGAGCATCTCCAAGCGGGTCCGGGTCGACATCCCCATCGTCGGCGACGTCAAGGACGTTTTGACCGAGATGCTGAGCATGATTCGCGAAAACCCGCTGCGTCCGGATGCGGATGCGCTGGGGGCCTGGTGGAGCACGATCGAGGAATGGCGCGCGCGCGACTGCCTGCGCTTCGACATGGGCAAGGGCGACGTCATCAAGCCGCAACATGTGTTGCAAACCTTGTGGGGCATGACCAAGGACACCGAGACCTACATCACGTCCGACGTCGGGCAGCACCAGATGTGGGCGGCGCAGTATTACCGCTTCGACGAGCCACGGCGCTGGATCAACTCGGGCGGCCTGGGCACGATGGGCGTGGGCATTCCGTATGCAATGGGCATCAAGCTGGCCAAGCCCGACGCCGAGGTGTTCTGCGTCACCGGAGAAGGTTCGGTGCAGATGTGCATCCAGGAACTGTCCACCTGCCTGCAGTACAACACGCCGATCAAGATCGTGTCGCTGAACAACCGCTACCTGGGCATGGTGCGCCAGTGGCAGGAACTCGACTACGAGGGGCGCTACAGCCACAGCTACATGGACGCCTTGCCCAATTTCGTCAAGCTCGCCGAGGCCTATGGCCATGTCGGCATGCTGATCGAAAAGCCGGGCGACGTGGAAGGCGCGCTGCGCGAGGCGCGCAAGCTCAAGGACCGCACGGTCTTCATGGATTTCCGTACCGACCCCACCGAGAACGTGTTCCCGATGGTCAAGGCCGGCATGGGCATCACCGAAATGCTGCTGGGATCAGAGGAGCTCTAACCACTTTCCGATCCCGTCGCGCCCACCCCCGGCACAAGGCCGGCCCGTGTGCGCGTCCCACAACCTGATGCGTCTATTGCTTGCCAAGCCGGGTCGTTACCGCGACCCGGGGAGGGCGGCGAAAAGAGGAATCCATTCATGAAACATATCATTGCTGTCCTGCTCGAGAACACGCCCGGGGCCTTGTCCCGCGTGGTCGGGCTTTTTTCCGCACGCGGCTACAACATCGAGTCGCTGACGGTGGCACCCACCGAAGATGCCAGTCTGTCGCGCATGACGATACAGACCACGGGCTCGGACGACGTGATCGAACAGATCACCAAGCACCTGAACCGCCTGATCGAGGTGGTCAAGGTCGTGGACCTGACGGAGGGCGCCTATACCGAGCGCGAACTGATGATGGTCAAGGTGCGCGCGGTCGGCAAGGAGCGCGAAGAGATGAAGCGCATGGCCGACATCTTCCGGGGACGCATCATCGATGTCACCGAGAAGAGCTACACCATCGAGTTGACCGGTGTGCAGTCGAAGAACGACGCCTTTCTGGAGGCGATCGAACGCAGTGCGATTCTGGAAACAGTGAGGACCGGATCGAGCGGGATTGGCCGCGGCGAACGGATTTTGCGGGTCTGAGAGACCAATTTAGGAGAAAAGAAATGAAAGTCTATTACGACAAGGATTGTGATCTGAGCCTGATCAAGGGCAAGACCGTGGCCATCATCGGTTACGGCAGCCAGGGCCATGCCCATGCGCAGAATCTGAACGACAGCGGCGTCAAGGTCATTGTCGGCCTGCGCAAGGGCGGCGCATCCTGGCCCAAGGTCGAGAAGGCCGGCCTGAAGGTTGCCGAGGTCGCCGAGGCGGTCAAGGCCGCCGACGTGGTCATGATCCTGCTGCCCGACGAGCAGATCGGCACCGTCTACAAGACGGAGGTCGAGCCGAACATCAAGTCCGGCGCCTCGCTGGTGTTCGCGCACGGCTTCAACGTGCACTACGGCCTGGTCACGCCGCGTGCCGACCTGGATGTCTGGATGGTTGCGCCCAAGGCGCCCGGCCACACGGTGCGCGGCACCTACACCCAGGGTGGCGGCGTGCCGCACCTGATCGCGATCGCGCAGGACAAGTCCGGCCGTACCCGCGAACTGGCGCTGAGCTACGCGATGGCCAATGGCGGCGGCAAGGCCGGCATCATCGAGACCAATTTCCGCGAAGAGACCGAGACCGACTTGTTCGGCGAGCAGGCCGTCCTGTGCGGCGGCACGGTCGAACTGATCAAGGCTGGCTTCGAGACCCTGGTCGAGGCCGGCTACGCACCCGAGATGGCGTATTTCGAGTGCCTGCACGAGCTCAAGCTGATCGTCGACATGATCTATGAAGGCGGCATCGCCAACATGAACTACTCGATCTCGAACAACGCCGAATACGGTGAATACGTGACCGGTCCGCGCATCATCACCGACGAGACCAAGCAGGTGATGAAGCAGGTGCTCAAGGACATCCAGAGCGGCGAATACGCCAAGAGCTTCATCCTGGAGAACGCGGCCGGCGCGCCGACGCTGCTCAGCCGTCGCCGCCTGATGGCCGAGCACCAGATCGAGGTCGTGGGCGAGAAGCTGCGCGCCATGATGCCCTGGATCAAGAAGAACAAGCTGGTCGACCAGACCCGCAACTGATCGGCAGCGACCGATCCGCACAAAGGCCACTTCGGTGGCCTTTGTCGCTAGGGCAGCAGCATGTTCCGTGGCGCGCGGGAGACGGTGTGTCATACACTGGCCGCTCGCTGTCGCTTGGAATGCATTGGAGAACACACTATGCCTGATGGCGCAGATTCCGAATTGGTGGAACTCGAGACCGTCGTCGTGCCCCGGCGTCGCAAGGGCTTGTACATCCTGCCCAACATGGTGACGCTCGCGGCCTTGTTCGCGGGTTTCTATTCCATCGTCATGGCCATGAATGGCCGCTTCGACATGGCGGCGATCGGCGTGTTCTGCGCCATGGTGCTCGACAGCCTGGACGGGCGCGTGGCGCGCATGACGAACACGCAAAGCGCGTTCGGCGAACAGATGGATTCCCTGTCCGACATGGTCTCGTTCGGCGCGGCGCCCGCCCTCATCGCGTACGAATGGGCGTTGCGCGGCCTGGGCCGCTGGGGTTGGATCGCGGCCTTCGTGTATTGCGCCTGCGCCGCGTTGCGCCTGGCCCGTTTCAACGTCAATACCGGCGTCGTCGACAAGCGATTCTTCCAGGGGCTGCCTTCGCCGGCAGCCGCAGCGTTGATCGCCGGCTTCATCCTGGTGATGGCGGAA
This sequence comes from uncultured Rhodoferax sp., assembly GCA_963974265.1. Taxonomy (GTDB): domain Bacteria; phylum Pseudomonadota; class Gammaproteobacteria; order Burkholderiales; family Burkholderiaceae_C; genus CAISIP01. The sequence goes on along the minus strand of CAXBDR010000164.1, from coordinate 1,554 downwards.
CTCGGAGTCAAGGGTCCGCAGGTTGCATGGCCGATGTTCGCGCTGGCCTTGTGTGCCGGGTTGACCATGGTCACCAATGTTCCCTTCTACAGCTTCAAGGACTTCAGCGCGCGCAGGAGTGTGCCGTTTCCCGTCATCGTGCTGGTGGCACTGGCCATCGGGGCGATCAGCATCGATCCGGCCAAGGCCTTGCTCGGCCTGTTCGCCGCCTATGGCATCAGTGGATACGTGGTCTACCTCTGGCGGCGCTACAAGGGCCAGCCAACCAGTGTCATCAGCACATCGACCGATGATCCGGACGAACGCGGTTTGCACTGAGATGGCCTCGGTCACGGACTTGTGCTACATTGCGGTCATGAAACCAATCGTGCTAGCGCTACTACTGGGAACCCGATACGGGCGACGACGGTAACCTGCGCTTATCGATCAAACGGCTCGTATGCACCAGCAACGAGCCGTTTTTTCATGTTCAGACGTTGCTGGTTTCGATCACTGAAGGAACCACGATGTTGAAGCAACCCAGCACCAAATACCGGGCCTTTGCCCCGGTCCGCCTTGCCAACCGAACCTGGCCCGATGCCGTCCTGACCCGCGCGCCGCTGTGGTGCAGCGTCGATCTGCGCGACGGCAACCAGGCGTTGATCGAGCCGATGGACATCGAGCGCAAGCTGCGCATGTTCCAGGCCCTGGTGCGGATCGGATTCACCGAGATCGAGGTCGGCTTTCCGTCCGCATCGCAGGTGGAGTTCGACTTCGTGCGCAAGCTCATCGACGAAGACCTGATTCCGGACAACGTCACGATCCAGGTGCTGACACAGGCGCGCTCGCATCTGATCGAGCGGACCTTCGAGTCACTCGTCGGCGCTCCGCGTGCCATCGTGCACGTGTACAACGCGACCTCGCCGGTGATGCGGCGCGTGGCCCTGGGCATGGATGAGGACCAGATCGTTCAGCTCGCGGTCGAGCATGCACGGCAGATCCGGGAGCTGGCTGCACGCCAGCCGGCCACGCACTGGACATTCGAGTATTCGCCCGAGCATTTTTCCGGCACCGAGCTGCCATTCGCGCTGCGCGTCGTCGACGCCGTGACCGAGGTCTGGCAGCCGACGCCTCAACACAAGTGCATCGTCAACCTGCCCTCGACCGTGGAGTATTCGACCCCCAACGTGTTCGCCGACATGATGGAGTGGATGCACACCCACCTCGCGCGGCGCGACAGCATCGTTTTGTCGGTCCATCCGCACAACGACCGGGGCACCGGCACCGCGGCCGGTGAGCTGGCGCTGATGGCCGGCGCCGACCGCATCGAAGGTTGCCTGTTCGGCAACGGCGAACGCACCGGCAACGTGGATCTGGTCAACATCGCGCTCAATCTCTACACGCAGGGCGTGTCGCCCGGGCTGGACTTCTCCGACATCGACGAGATCCGCCGCGTCGTCGAATACTGCAACCAGCTGCCCGTGCATCCGCGCCATCCGTACGTCGGCGATCTGGTCTACACCTCGTTCTCGGGATCGCACCAGGACGTGATCAAGAAAGCCTTGGCGGCGCGCC
>CAXBDR010000163.1:0-9990 GCA_963974265.1 uncultured Rhodoferax sp. | reverse complement strand
ATCTGACGCGGTCAACGTCGGCGTCGCAGTAGCTGCTGCCGGTACACCATGGCGTGACGATCCACCGCCTAACGGCAAAGGCATTGGGGCACTGCTGTATGGCGGAAAGTAGTCAAGAGCACCCCGATAGGCCGTTCGTGGTTCAAAGCTTGCTAAGCTCCTCCTCCAACCGCGTGGCCTCAGGCACGCCAAGCGCAATAAGCGACGCGACGAGGGTGTCGATGGCAGGCCGCAGCGGCGCGCTGTTGCTAAAGCTGGTCAGGGTGCGTGCCCGGATGGCCTCCATCAACAAGCACCAACGGCGGCCCACACCGTGGTCGATCCATAGCTGTCGGAAATCAGGATAGGCCTCGATCCATGCGCTTCCGGCCACGACGAGTACATCCAGTTGCTCGGTTCGTGGCGCAACCTCAAGCAGGTTGAGCAGTACCAGGGCGACGAAGGGTGACGGCCCTTTGCTGACCAGTTTTCCCAGAACAGGGAGAAACGGACCGACTCGCTCCACGCCATTCTCAAACAGGTAGCACTTCGATCCCTGCCCGTACATGTGGTCGTTAAAGAACAATACGGCGATTGCCGGGCCAATGTGCATTTCTATGGACAAGTCCCTGCTTCGGCTGAGACGTTCCCATCCACGCGTGATTAGCATGTGGTCGGCGAGCGTGCTCCGAATGTCTACGGCCACCTGCGTCGGAATGTTGTCGCCCTCGAAGTACACCGCGTCGATGCTGCGCAAGAAATCGACAAGCACATCGTAGAAATTCCGGTCCGGAAGCGAAACGATGTGCCGCACGGCCAGTTCAGTGGCCTCAGGCGTTGACAGACCGACAATGCAGCGTGCAACCGCCGCAAAGAACGTATCGTTCCACTGAGATGGCGGATGGTCCGTTTCGTCTCCGTCGTCTAGGTTCGCTCCATTCGCGAGGGCCGTCCAAGGCATGTAGGCTTTCACGAACTCGCTGAGCCAAGGGCGCGTGTCATCGTGGGAAAGAGCGCGCACTTGGCGCAACCAGAGAGCCGCAGCCTGATGATTTACATGCTCTGTTGGCGAAGGCGCCGGCGCTTCTGATGGTTCTGATGTAGCAATCCGGGTTCCAGGTAAGCGCAATCGCCTTCTCGGCTGAGCTTGCTCTACCGGAAATGTCGGCCACGTTGGCTCCGGGCCTTCGCCGCCAAGCCATGCCATCTCAGCGGCAACGGCAGCCTGTGCCCGTTCATGACTGCGCGCTTTGCGAGCGTCGACCTCTTCCTGCGGCGCATCCCAAGCTCGGTTCTCCACGACACTCGAGCTGAATGCACATCGAAGCACAGCTCTCGGTAGGCGACTATCGACGTCCGCTAGGACTGCGGCGGCCGTCCCAAAGCCGTGCGCGGCAGCGTGGCTTCCTGTCGCCGCTACCTCAAGAAACGACCGCACGTCTGCCGGCGTTGACCGATGTCGCAAGGCGTGGATCAACCCGGCATAGGCGATTGCGGTCGGATTGAAGCGCAGACCCCCTCGCATCTGACGCGCAGGATCGTCGTCGAGAGCTTCAAGCGTCTTGTCCAGTTGAGATCGCGCCCATTCTCCGTGCTCGGCGCGCAAGGCGTCATCGCCGTCCCGCATGACGATCATCGCGGCCGTCACATGCGCTTCCTCTTGCATGCGCTGCTCTCCACTGTCGTCGTCGGATTCGACTTCTGCCGTAGCCGTCGCAGAACGCCGCGCCCAAGCCACTGCTGCCGACCGACCTTCTGGTAGCAACCGGGCGGGATCGTCGACCGCAAGGGTCAGCGCAGACCGCGTGGCGAAGTCTGACTCTCGCGCAGTCGTGGCGTCTCGCAAAGCTTGTAGATGGGTCTGCTCTGCCATTGGCGATAGATACTTGCGCGCCGTCGCGGATGATCCGTTCTTGAGCGTCACTTCGACTTCTTGCCAATTTGCGGCATCAGAGAGGTTCAGTGCGTACCGAACCATGAATTCCGGGTTGCCCAGATGCGCGCTCGCGGCAGGTTCGCCCAGGCGTGCGGCCGCGGTCGCCAACAGCGTCCTCAGTGTCGCGAGTTGATCCGAGGATGCCAGGAACGTGAAATTGCCAATCAGTTCGTCGAGCGTTGTCCGTCGGGATGGCCGGCGCTTCAGGTCAGCGGCGGTCACGCTGCCGCGCGGTTCGCTACGCGAGGCACCAAGCCCGAAGAAGTCCGGCATTTCGACGCGATCGTGCACCTGACGCGTGTGATCGATGCACAGCAGTTCGGGGCAACTGAGAAAGGCCGCCGCCATGTCAAGCGATTTGGGCCAATGCGAAATTATTAGATCAACTGCCACCAGCAAGTACGCAGCGCACGAGCCCTGCGGCCCGAGCACGTCTGTCAGCACACCTTCGAGTGATTCGCCCGCCTCGATGCGGCGGTGCGCCCATGCTTCGAGTGCCATCAGCGCGGACGTGACGGCGTAGAAGTTGCTGTTGCGTGACCAGAAGTAGGTCTGCGTCCATGGGAACGTGCGCGCACCTCCCGGCAAAGCCAAGTCGAATCCATTCGTCCCTGGGTCAGCACCTCGGCTTCCGTGTGCGACTGCGTGTGCGACCAAGCGATGAACCAAGGCCAACCCGTCCTTGGGCGAGTTGGCCAACAAATCGAGGAATGGGCCTTGTGCCGGCGATGCCTGAAGGAACTCGTGATCGAAATAGGTAAACGCCTCTTCGCGCTCCCGGCCGAAGTGGCGCTCGCGTCGCCGGGGCCTTGCGATCAACGCCTGCGCGGTCAGGTTAGCCAGCTCTGCCGGGGCTGCTTGTGCCAGCGTGCCGCGCATCTTCAGGATGCTGCGCACGATGTCTTCGTTGTGCTCGCTCTTTCCCACTGCCGCCAGGTATTCGGCAGCCAACTCCGGCGTTGTCCGCGCGAACATGACGAACGCATCGCGAAGGTCCGATTTCAGGGACTGGACCCCGTCGCGATCAAGGTGCCCCCAAAACACAGGGCCCTCGCTCGGCGTCGGCATTGCATCTCTTGGCTCCATCAACCTCAGCCAACGATAGATCTGTCGTGTCGTAAACGGCGTGATATCGGTGGCGCCAAGCGTGCCAACCGAGAATGCCGCGTATAGTTGAACTATCTCTGGAATGGCCTCGTTAGGAACGCTATCTCCGGTACCCAAGAGCCAGACAATCAACGTCGTCCATGCCGGGCCGCGCGGGACGTTGATCGATGCCGGTATGAGCGCGGGGTGGACTCCCGCAGCCGCGAAGACCATTGCGGCCGGAAGCACGTCGACAGCCATGACCGTTCGGATGAGTTCGCGCAGCAGTTCGGCGCCATTGACCAGTAGCTCGGGCGATGCGCGTTGGAGAAGTGCTTCCGCAGCTTCGGATCGAGCTAGTGCGAGCAAAGCGGCGCGGCGCCAAGAACGATGAACTCCCGCTTGGCTCAGCCGATCAACGAGCGCGTGCCACCTCACGCCATCAGTCGCCCGCTCGATTGCCATGCGCGCTGCCAGCTCAACGCCACGTGCAAACATCGCCGTTGCTGGCCGTTCTAGATGCAGCCTGTCGACGAGTTCGGGATCGGCGTGCAGGGCGCCTGCAATCGCCCACTCGCGCAGCACGTCGTGACGAAACGCGACCCGGTCAATGCCCAAATCCCGCAGAGTGCCGCTGGACACCAGCGCGTCGATCGGCGCCGCAGCTTGGCCTGTAACGTCGAGGAAGTCAGCGCCTGACAAGGTCTGCGCTGCTGCGCCTTGCAGCAGCCGAGTCCGATCACGCCACCCGGCGTCGCGGGCGCCGTCCGCAGTGGTCCACCACTGCTCGGCCATCTCGACTTCAGTGCGCGGTACGGGATCAGATGCTGGCTGACTCGCCAGCCGTGCGAGGCGAAACAGGTTTCTGGCGACCTGGCGTGCGGGATGGCCGTCCGTTAGAAGGGGCGCAAGCGAAGGATCAGTCACCTTCAGCTGCTCAATCTCCACCTTGCTCAGCTCACCTATTGTGATTGGGTCGGTTTGGCCCAGGCGTGCCAGTGCATCGCTCGGCAGCCAGCTGGGCTCATCAATCCCAAATTCGCGCCGAGCCGTCGCGACCACGGCCACTCCCGGAACGACAGAGGCTTCCCCGACGACATCGACGACCGTGAGCCTCTCCTCTGTGCTGAAAGAGTCGAGGTTGTCGACAAAGATCGTGGCGCCGCCGTCATTGGCCAGTTCGACAAGCAACTCGCGAAGCGTTCCGTCGAAGCCGAGCTGTGCGCGCAACGCGGTCCACCCCCGGGGAACACATCGTCCTGGGCTGAGAACGATGACCTGACTTTCGGCTTGCATGGCCTCGGCCATCTGCCGCAAGACACCCGATTTCCCGACGCCTGCATCACCACGGACCTCCACATAGCGTCCGCGGTCCAATGCTTCGCGCGTTGCGGCAACACGCTCCTGTCGTGCAAGTACGACGTCGCCCACGCGGTTACGCATGTCGGCAAGTGCCAAGCGAGACGACTCGGCTAGCGCGGCTCGGGCCGTAGCGTGCCGACGTTCGCCTAGGAACCGATAGCCCAGCTGCGCGAGAGCTTGCAGTGCTGTCTCGCGGGTTCTGTCGCCGCCGCTTTTCGCCACATCGATTGCTTGCTCGATGAGGCTGACCCAGAAGACCCCGGCGCGCGATCCATCGTCGGTATGCAGCACGCGCACAGCGCGTTCTAGCGCCAGGTCGTGCGATGCAGAGCCTGGGGCCGTGAAGTCGAAGGTCAGAATCTGCAGCCGGCGCAGCAAGAGCCAGACGGTCTCGTTGTCGTCTGGCGAGCCTTCGTCTCGCAGGTGGCTTTTGAACGTCTTTACGAGTGCGCGCATGTCGTCGTTTGCCACGCCCGCCAGATCAATTTGGGCGGCGAACGTAGCCGCGTCGCCAATCTGCCGCGCGAGCGTGAGTACATCCTGATATGCCCCATCGATCTTGCGCGATCCCTTCGTCGTCGCAATCGCCAGCTCGTACCGCTGCGTCAGGAAGTCAGGCCGTTGCGACGCTTTGACGACTTGGCCTACGACTTTGCGAAAGACGGGATCGGCGGCGGCGAAGGTGATGGATCGCTTGACCTGAATCTCCAGCACCGCCGGCTTCCCGGACACGTTGTCGTGGGCGTGGATGACCACGTCGTCGAGCGGACGCCCCGCATTGGCCTGCTGTAGCGCGACTCGATCTATCGTGGCGCCGGGAAGGCCCCTGGCGGGTGCCCCGGCGAGCATGGCTAGCAAGTATGACGCACCGACCTGGGCCTCGAAATGGGTGCCCGCTGGCCCGCTAGCCAACGTGCTCGTCCCTGGACTGCTGTCAGCCGGAGGCATTTCCTGCTCACTCATGCTTCTCCCTTTCGAAGCTGGTGCTCTTCCGCTGCTGCATGGGGCCGCTTCGTTGGCATGCTTGCTATTGTCGCTGCATGGCAAAGTCTTCAAGCGACAGGGAACCGGAGATGTTTCCCGAATCGACCACTGCAGTACAACGGCCCCTTCAGAACTTCTGAAGGTCTGTAAGCACGCCGCCGCTGTTAACGAGGCACTGACGGCAACGCTGAGCCACCGGTCCCGACGAGAGTTCCACTCGGCTGCGTGACTGCCCGCAACGACTGCTCCCACTGACACCAACCGATGGGCTGCCGAATGCCACCGTCCGCAATCAGTCTCTTGGAGCCGGTCAACCTCCTCGGGAGCCGCCTTTCAAGAACAATAGTCTGGTCAGCCAGTTGTTGACGGGCTTGGACGAGTTCAACACCCAAACCGAGACGGCTCGGGTGATGGATGGACTCATCGGTGCTGCTGGAGAGCCGCCTTTTCGACGAATTGAGTTGCTTCCAGCCCAGCCGCCAATCACAGTTGGCAATTTGGGCGAGCAAGGATGTATTGCGATGCGCCAAAATGGTTTGCAATCCGCATGAATATGGGGTTTCCGGCTGTTCGTGGGCCAACAGCGCAGCAATACCCTTGCGGTCGAGAAAAAGCCCCAGCTGTCGAGACAGCTGGGGCCTTCGTTGCAGATGCCGCGGACCGGATGACGTCCCAGGCAAGAGGTGCAGCTTGCCTTATTTCGCCGCTTCCCACACCGCGTGGGTGTAGCCGGCCTTGCCCGGATCCTTCTTGATCACCGGCGCGCTGCCGCTGGACAGCAGGACCTTGACGGTGCGCTCATACGCGGCCGGCTCCAGGTAACCCATCTTCGGCGAGTTGGCGTTGGAGATCAGCTTGGCGACGTTTTCCATCTGGCGCTTTTGCACCTTCTCGGTCGCGCTGCCCGACATGTCGGCAGCCACGACGATCTTGGCCGCGCCGGCCGGGTCCTTGACGGCTTCGTTCCAGCCCTTGAACGTGGCCTTGAGGAACTTGGCCATGCGCTTGACGAAGGCCGGGTCCTTCAGGTTGGACTCGAGCACGTACAGGCCGTCTTCCAGCGAAGCCACGCCCTGGTCTTCGTAGAAGAAGGTGACCAGGTCGCTTTCCTTGACGCCGGCATCGATGACCTGCCAGTACTCGTTGTAGATCATGGTCGAGATGCATGCGGCCTGGTTCTGCAGCAGCGGGTCGACGTTGAAGCCCTGCTTCATGATCTTGATGTCGGTGTCGGGCTTGTAGCCGAGTTTGGCCATCCAGTTCAGGAACGGATATTCGTTGCCGCCAAACCACACGCCCAGGGTCTTGCCCTTGAGGTCTTTCGGGCTGGATACGCCGCTGGCCTTCTTGCAGGTCAGCATCAGGCCGGAGCGGTTGAATACCTGGGCGATGTTGACCAGCGGTACGCCGGCCTCACGTGCGGCCAGCGCGTCGGGCATCCAGTTGACGACCACGTCGGCTCCCTTGCCGGCAATGACCTGCACCGGCGAGATGTCCGGGCCACCGGCCTTGATCGTCACGTCCAGGCCTTCGGCCTTGTAATAACCTTTGGCCTGGGCGACGTAATAACCGGCGAATTGCGCCTGCGGCAGCCACTTGAGCTGCACGGTGACTTTTTCCTGCGCCGTGGCGGCGAATCCGGAGACAGCGAGCACGCCTGCCAGCAGGACCTGGGTCAATTTCGATCGACGGAACATAAACACTCCTTGGGGTTGGAAAGAGGAAAAGGGACGGGTGATGGACGCAACAGACTAATCGACGCGGATGCAAACGGCAATCGGTGCTGACGCGATAGGTTGACGCAGCTCATCTGCGGCCCCGGATCGACGGGTGCCAGAACGCGACCTTGCGTTCCAGGCGGCTGAGCAAGGCGTAGGCGGTGGAGCCGGTCACGGCCGCGACGACGACCGCGGCCCAGACCAGCGTCATGTTCATCTTCAGTGCCTCGGTCGAGATGCGAAAACCCAGGCCGGTCGTGGGTGAGCCGAAAAACTCGGCCACGATGGCGCCGATCAGCGCCAGGCTGGCGTTGACCTTGAGTGCGGCGAACATGAAGGGCACGGCCGAGGGCAGGCGCAGCGACCACAAGGTGCGCAGGTAGCTGGCGGCGTAGCTGTGCATCAGCTCGCGCTCGAGCCGCTGCGAGGCCTGCAGCCCGGCCAGCGTGGACACCAGCATCGGGAAAAACGTCATCAGCACCACCACCGCGGCCTTGGACGGCCATTCGAAGCCGAACCACATGATGGCGATCGGCGCCACGCCCACCAGCGGGATGGCGCTGGTCAGCGACGCGATCGGCAGCAGGCCGCGTTGCAGGAAGGGCATGCGGTCGATCGCGATCGCGACCAGGAAACCCAGGCCGCAACCCAGCGCCCAGCCCACGAACACCGCCTTGACGACGGTCTGCACGAAGTCGCCGCCCAGCGTGGCCAGGTTCTCCCACAACGAGGCCACGATCAGCGCCGGCGAGGGCAACAACACCCGCGGCACCTCGGCCGCCACCACCAGCAGCTGCCAGAAGTACAGCACCCAGATGCCGAACAGGGCCGCCGTCATGCTGGCGTAAAAGCCGCTGCCCGTGCCGCGGATCGCCGCCACGCGGCGGATGCCCACCGATGCCAGCACGGCGAGTACGGCGGTGGCGCTCCAGAACGCCATGCCCACCGGCGCCTCGGGTGTCGCCAGCGGCGAGAACATCAGCGCCAGCGCGAGCGCAAACGAAATGACGACCAGCACGGCCGTCGCCTTGCCGTCGGGGGCGTTCGTGACGTTGGCGTTCATGCCTGCCTCCTGCGGCGCAACACCAGGTACTCAAGGCCGGCCATGGCCGCGGTCAGCACCAGGCCAAGCACGGCAGACATCACCAGGGCCGACCAGATCTGGATGGTCTGGCCGTAATACGAGCCGGTCAGCAGCCGCGCCCCCAGGCCGGCCTGCGCACCGGTCGGCAGTTCGGCGACCATGGCGCCGACCAGGCTGGCCGCGACGCCGATGCGCAGCGCCGGGAACAGGAAGGGCAGCGAGGCTGGCAGCCGCAACATCCACAAGGCCTGCCACGGTGTGGCGGCATAGGTGTGCAGCATCTCGGTTTCGATCACCTGCGGCGAACGCAGCCCCTGCACCATGGCCACGGTGACGGGGAAGAAACTCAGATACATCGCGATCACGGCCTTGGGCGCCACGCCGGTCAGGCCGATGGAGCCCAGGATGACCAGCACGATGGGCGCGATGGCCAGCACCGGAACCGACTGCGAGGCTACGATCCACGGCAGCAAGGCACGGTCCAGCGTGCGCGAATGCACGATGGCGATCGACAGCAGCAGACCCAGTGCCGTGCCCATGACGAAGCCCACCAGCGTTGACTCGGCGGTGACGGCCGCATGGAACAGCAGGTTGCGTGGCGAGCCCGGCGGCCAGCCGGTGATGCTGCCCCACAGGTCCAGCGCCACCTGGTGCGGCGCCGGCAGCACCGGGCGCTCCATGGACCAGGTGGTGGCGACGAGTTGTTGCCAGTTCCACTGTACGTCTGACAGGTCGCGTTCGATCGCGCCCTGGGCATTGAGCGCAATCGCCAGGCCGTACCAGGCCAGCACGATCAAGGCCAGCACGACGGCGATCGGCACGCCCTGGTGGGCGAGGGCAGCAAGCCGGTTGCCGGCGCGTTGCTTATTCGTCATGTCCATGGGCCAGGGCTTCACGCACCTCGTGTGCAACCTGGACGAATTCGGCCGAGTCGCGCATGTCCAGCGTGCGTTCGTCGGGCAGCGGCGAATCGATGACCTTGACGATGCGCCCGGGTCGCGGCGACATGATGACGATGCGGCTTGACAGGTAGACCGCCTCGGCGATCGAGTGGGTCACGAAGACGACGGTGCGCCGCTCGCGTTGCCACAGTTGCTGCAACTGTTCGTTGAGCCGGTCGCGGGTGATCTCGTCCAGTGCGCCAAAGGGCTCGTCCATCATCAGGATGCGCGGCTCGAACGACAAGGCGCGGGCGATCGACACCCGCTGCTGCATGCCGCCGGAGAGCTGCCACGGGTACTTGGATTCGAATCCGGCCAGTCCGACGCGCTGCAACTGCTCGCGCGCGATGGATTCGCATTCGGCGGCGCTGCGGCCGTGGATCTGCAAGGGCAGCTTGACATTGCCCAGCACGGTGCGCCAAGGGAACAGGCCCGGCGCCTGGAACACATAGCCGTAGGCCCGCGCCAGCCGGGCCTCGTGCGGCGTCACGCCATTGACCAGCGCGCTGCCCGAGGTGATGTGTTCCAGGTCGGCGATCACGCGCAGCAGGGTGGTCTTGCCGCAACCCGAGGGGCCGATCAGCGAGACGAACTGGCCGGGCTCGATGGCCAGGTCGACGTTGCTCAACGCATGCACCGGCGCGTCGCTGTGGGGGTTGTAGATCAGCGACGCGTTCTTGACGTCGACGGCCAGGGTTGCGGGATTTGTTTCGGCGGAGGCCACGGTCATCACGATTTCTCAAAGGTTCTTGTCAGGCGCCGGACGGCGCAGTCCCGCATATTGTGCCGGTCCAGGCCCCCACGGAACTGGCTTTGCCAGGCCGCAGGAGGCGCCCCCCAGTGCGGGGTTCGGCCGGTCGACACGCAGTGCGACCGGACAGACGGGGGGCGTCCTTCATC
>CAXBDR010000162.1:0-10048 GCA_963974265.1 uncultured Rhodoferax sp. | reverse complement strand
GGGCGCCTGCCATGATGCCCAGGCCGAACAAGGGCCAGAACAGATCGAGCCAGACCGAGTCGGGAATGGCCTGGCGCGCGATCACCGGCAGGAAGGTGGCGCTGACGATGTAGCCGAGTCCGGCCAGTCCGTAGCCCATGGCCAGCAGAGCGATCTCGACGGCTCCGTGCTCTGGCGGGCCATCGGCCTCGCCCACCGAAGGTGCCGACGGGGGCGACGCGGCCGATGCTCCGCCGTCATCGGTGCGCAATACGCGCCAGACCAGCGCACTGAGCCCGACCGCCAGCACCGCGAACACCAGCCAGCCGATGGCCGCCGAACCGTGCAGGACCACCATGACGCTGGCCATCATGCCGCTGAGCACGATGCCGGCGCCCGGCCCGATGAAGATCAGCGCGCCCATCTCCGGCTGCCTGCGTTGTGCCAGCTGTGCCAGGCACCAGCCGGCCACGTAGACGAACACCACGGCACTGGCCACACCAGCCAGGAAACGCAGCAGCGGCCACAGGCCGGGCAGATGCAGCGCCATGCCGGCGGTCAGCAAGGCGGTCGCGACCAGGCCCAGGCGCACCATGGCCGGGCCGTCGACAGCCCGGTGCCACCCCATGCGGCGCCATATCCAGGGTTGGAAGGTGCACCATACGGCGCCGACCAGGTAACCCAGGTAATTGGCACTGGCCAGCCAGCTGGCCTGCGCCAGGTCGGTGACGCCGTCGGCCAGCATCATCGGCAGGATGGGCGTGAACGCGAACCGTCCGATGCCCATGGCCACGCCCAGGGCGACCATGCCCGCCAGCACGACCTGCCAGGCGGACATCGACGCTCGGTCGGCCAGCTGCTGCATGCGCGATCAGGTCGGAATCGGATCGGCGTGTTCGGCGCGCCATGCCGACAGGTCGATGTCCCGGTCGAGCGGGAACAGCGGCCGCGGCACCTTGCGGTACGGCTTGGTGGCGTAATGGGGCGAACACAAGGCGCCGCTGTCGCAGACGATGACCCTGGAGGCGATGGGTTCGAACGCGGCGCGGAAATGCTGCATCGACTTCAAACCCACGACCTTCTTGACGGCAGGATCGATCCCGAAGGCGGTGAACTGCGCCAGGTCCAGCATCTGCGCCGGCTGCGTCACGACCAGCACCTCGATGCCACCAACCCGCAGCACGACGGTCGGGCCCCAGGTCTTGTCCAGGCCGCCGGTCATCGGGCCGTCGGCGAAATACCGGCCGTCGCTGCGCAGCTGCAGCGTGGCCTGCGCCACGAGCGGGCCACCGCCCAGGCTGGGGTCGGTCTTGCCGCCCAGCCGGACCGCGACCGTGTCACCGATAGCGGCGTGTTGCAGCTGCTGCACGGTCTCGGGGTCGACGATGGGGCCGAAGCAGGCATCGGAAACACCGGTCTCGAGCAGGGCGGCCAGCAACGCGGTCGCGTCGCCGTACGCGCCGCCGCCGGGATTGTCGGAATAATCGGCCACGATGATCGGGCGCGTGTCGTCGCCGGCGTCGTGGTCGCGGCAGATGCGCGCGGCCTCGCGCACGTCGAGGAAACGGTTGATCTGTTCGTGTCGCTGATTCCATATGTCTTCGGCCAGTTCATGGGCGAAGCGATGGTGCGGCGCCAGGTCGCCCTGCGCCACGACGGTGACGGTGGGGCCGATCTCGGCGATGTCGGCACGTGCGAATCCGGCATTGATGCTGACCGCGAACACGTCGGCGTGTTGCTGCTCCCAGGTGCGGGCGCGCTGCAGCCGCTCACGCATCGCACCCACGTCGGTGCGCCCGCCGTTGACCTCGTCGATCATCGGAAGATGGGCGCGAATCGTGCGCGGCCGGATCTCGCCCGCCATGGTGCGCTGCAGGATGTCGCCGGCCTCCAGGCCGGTGCGACGCATGTCCACATGCGGATAGGTCTGGTACGACACCAGGATGTCGGCATGCCGGCACATGGCCCGCGTCACGTTGGCATGCAGGTCCAGCGTGACGGCGATCGGCAGGTCGGGGCCGACCACCGCGCGCAGCCGCGCCAGCAGTTCGCCCTCGCCGTCGTCGCAGAAGTCGGTCACCATGGCGCCGTGCAGGCCCAGGATGATGCCGTCCAGCCGGTCGCGGTTCTCGCGCGCCGCGGCCACGATGGGGTCCGTCAGCCGGTCGAAGGCATCACGGGTGACGGCGCCGGCCGGCTGTGCGATCGCCGACAACACATGGATCAGTTCCCAGCCATGGGCGCGCGCGGCGTCACAGAACCCGGCCAACTCGGTGTTGGAGTCGCCGCGCCCGCGGATCGCAGAGGCGCCGTCCAGGAAGAAATCCTGTGCCTCGAAGCTCTCGTAGCGGGTCGGGACACGGCTGAAGGTATTGGTTTCGTGGGCGAACTCGGCGCTCAGCACGCAAAAACGGGTCATGGTGGGGTCCGGATATGAACGGAAACGGGGCGGCAAGGCTGGCGGCCAGCCGCGTCGACGGGAAGAAGCCGGAAAGCGCGCAGCTTACATCACACCAAAGGTGTTGAAGGCCTCGACGGTTCCCATGCCGGCGCGGATGGCGTCGCGCACCTTGTTCTCGGTGCTCGCCTTCTCCAGCGCCTTGCGGATGGCTTCCTCTTCGGCGGCGCGCGGGATCACCAGCACACCGTCGAGGTCGCCGAACACGATGTCGCCCGGGCCGACCCGCACGCCGTTGATCTCGACCGCGACCCGGTAGTCGACGACCTTGCCGCGCGCGCCCTGGTCCTGCGCGTAGCCGCCATACGAGAACACCGGGAAACCGGCCTCCAGCACCTCGGGCGTGTCGCGCGAATACCCGTCGAGCACGGCACCGGCCGCCTTCAGGTGCTGGGCACGTGTCGTCATCAGTCCGCCCCAGAGCGCGAATTGCGGCGCGCAGCCGGTGGCGACATAGACCTCGTGTTGCTTCAGGTCATCCAGCGCTTCGAACAACAGGCCGAATGGCTTGCGGCTGAGTTCCAGCTTGCCTTCGGGTTCGGAGGCGGCAAAACAGTTGGTCTCGAGCACCGGCATCGCGCGGCCGCACACCACCATGTCGCTGCGCAAGGCCTTGATGCCCGGGCTCAGGAACTGGTGCAGCAGGCCCATGGTATCCAGGATGTCGCCGACCACGGCCGGAAACAGCCGCGATTTCATCAGCGCGAACAACTCGTCATCGTCTTTCCACATGGCTACTCCGCTTGGGTCAAGGAAGCGGCCATTCTAGGAGCGGGGCGGCCCTGGGCCACTTGGGGCTTCAGAGTTGTGCGCCTCCGGTGGCCTGCAAATCGTTTCCCGTGATGAAACTGCCTGCATCCGAGCACAGCAGCAGTGCCGCACCGGTCATCTCCTCGGGGTTGCCGGCCCGGTGCATCGGGTTGGCGCCGTGGGTGATGGACTGCCACTGCTTTTCGTCGACGCGGCGCCATTGGTTGCGCGCGGTGGCCACCAGTCCGGGTGACAGGTTGTTGACGGTGACACCGAATGGCGCCAGTTGCCGCGCCAGATTCAACGCCAGGTTGTGTTGTGCGCTCTTGAGCGCGGCATAGATCGCCAGTTCCGGCTCCGGGCGGGTCTGGTTGATGCTGCCGATGGTCAGGATGCGGCCCCAGCCGCGCTCGCGCATGCCCGGCACAACAGCTTGCAGCAATTCGACGCTGGCTTCGAAGTTGATGCGAATCTGGCGCTGCATGGATTCGCTGCCGATGTCGGTGAAAGCCTCGCGTTGCTGCACCGATGCACACAACACCAGCACGTCCACACCGCCCATGCACCGCTGCGCCTGGGCCACGGTACGGCTTCCTGCGCCGCTCCGGCTGAAGTCGGCCTCGATCAGATGGTGCACCACCGCGCGCCGTTGCAACTGGCGCGACAATTCGGCCGCCGCGTCGGCATGCTCCAGCCCGGCGTCCGCCGAACCGGCGTATTGCAACGCCAGCTCAGCCCCGGCATCGGCAAACGCCAGCGCGATGGCGCGGCCGATCGACAGGCTGGCGCCGGTGACCAGCGCGCGGCGGCCCCGCATCGTGAAGCGCTGCGCCAACGCATCGGCGCCAATGGGCGCGTTCACACCTTCAGATTCCATGACGCGGCCTCCCAGACCGGCCGTCCACGCACGTCGCTGCGACCGTCGTCGAACACCGCGCGCTCAGGGAATTTGCCCACCACCTCATAGGCGGCGCGTGACACGTCGGCGCCAAGCGCAAAGATCTTCTTCGCCGCCTCCGCATCCAGCGCCTGCTGGAAGATGGCCTTGGTCGTGGACAGTCCCACCAGCGTACGCGCATCGCCTTCGGTGATCCAGGACCAGCCGCGCCGGTTCCACAACACCTGGTCGATCCAGTCGCTCTGAGCCTCCTGGGTGCCGGCCCAGTTCGGGGCGCCGTACTTGATGATCTCCGGCGTGCCGGCCTTGGACAGCGCGGCAACGGCGCGGTGGTTGGCCACCAGCAACGCAGTCACCGCCTTCGGGTTGGCGGCCAGGAAGTCGCGTCGCGCGACGATCCAGATCCGATGCGGGTAATACGCCTCGGGCGCGAACGGTGTCCTGGCGAAGCTGGAAATGGTCTTGCCGGCACCTTGGCCCTCCGGTCCCTTGTAGGCCGGACCGGTCTTGCCGTCATTGCGCAGCACGGTGACCAAGGCGCCTGCCTTCTCCGCCATCACCGAAGTCGGACTCAGGCTCAGGCAGGCATCGATGCCGGGCTGCGCACGGCCGAGTTCGGTCAGCGCGTTGATGTTGCGCACGGTGATGCCGACATCCTTCGGGTCGTCGACGCCCATATGGGCCTTGAGCATGCGCACCAGCACCAGGTGCAGGTCGGAGCCAACGATGGTCAGCACGTTCTTGCCCTTGAGGTCGTCCAGGTTGTGGATCGGCGAGTTGGGCGGTACCTGCAGCGGAAACAGGTTGCCGCCGCCGACGATGGCGATCGGCACCACCGGGTCGGGTCCGGTCAACGAGCGGATACATGGCGTGGAGCCCAGCGTTCCGAACTGCAGCTGGCCGGCCGCTATGCCTTGCAGCATGCGCAGCAGCACCGGGAACGACAGGTATTCGGTCTCCATCGCGCCGGCGCCGAGTTCCTTCATCGCCTGCTCGATCAGCTTGTCCTGCTGCATCTTCATGACCAGCGCGCCGGGCTCCTGCGCCAGACCGACGCCAAAACTCAGCCTGGCGGCCTGTGCCAGCGCCGGGCTGGCGCGAAACATCGGCAATGCAGCGATCAGTGCGGCGCCGCCGATCAGGTTGCGGCGATGAATATGGGTCATGGTGTGTCTCCTGGTGTGGGTGGGAAAGGGGGATGCGGGATCAAGGGGTCAATGGGTTTCTTCGGTGATGGCCTGCGCCGCCTCGTCGCGGATCAGGCTCCAGATGTGATCGGTCAGCCGCGCCATCTCCAGGCTGCTGCGCTGGCGATCGCGCGGCCGGGGCAGATCCACGTCGACCACGGCCTTGATGCGGCCGGGGCGCCGCCCCAGCACCAGCACCCGGTCGGCCAGCAACACCGCCTCGTCGATGCCGTGGGTCACGAACATCACGGTCGGTCGCTCGCGACCGGTGTCGGCGTCGCCCCACAGGCGCAGCAACTCGTCCTGCAGGATGATGCGGGTCTGCAGGTCGACGGCGGCCAGCGGTTCGTCCATGAGCCACATGGTCGGATCGTTTGCCAGCATGCGTGCCAGTGCACAACGCTGGCGCATGCCACCCGAGAGTTCGTGCGGAAAACGCGTCTCGAAACCGGTCAGGCCTACCACCTCGATCAACTGCTGCGCCTTGCTGCGGCGCTCCGACGTGGCCACGCCGCGCGCGAAGGGACCGAACTCCACGTTGCCCAGCACCGTGCGCCATGGAAACAATGCGTAATCCTGGAACATCACGCCGCGTTCGGGCCCCGGGCCCGTGACCGGCTTGCCGTCGAACAGGATCGACCCGTGTGTCGGAGCGTTGAAGCCGGCGATCAGCGACAACAGCGTCGACTTGCCGCAGCCGGAGGGGCCGACGACGGTGAGAAACTCGCCGCGGCGCAGCGTGAAATCAATGCCGTCGAGCGCCTGCACGTGCTGGCCATCACGCGCCGACACGTAGGTCTTGCCGACACCTTGCAATTCAACCAATGCTTTCATGGGAGAGTCCTTCGGCGATTTCAATGCGGGCTCCACGGCAGCAGCCGACGCTGCAACCAGCGCAAGCCGGAGTCGATGAGCAGGCTGACCAGCCCGATGGCCAGCATGTAGAACACCAGCGCGTCCACGTCGCGCTGCACGTACAGGGTTTCGACCATCAGCTGGCCGATGCCGGCCACGCTGCGGCCCTGGCCCTGGATCTTGATGCCGATGGCCAATTCGGCGGCGACGATGGACGCCCAGGCGAACGCCAGGGCGATACGCGCGCCGGTGAAGATCGTCGGCATCGATCCCGGCAGCAGCACCGATCGCAGCATCACCCAAGGGCCGGCGCCAAGCGCGCGCGCTGCCGACAACAACCGGCGGTCGACCAGCCGCGCGGCCTGGGCGGTGTTGACGATGAACGGAAACACCGCGGCATAGCCCACGACGAACAAGGCAGCGTCGCCACGCACGCCCAGCCACAGGATGGCCATCGGAATCCAGGCGATGGGCGCGATCGAGCGCAAAGCGTCGAGCACCGGCCGCAATGCGCGGTCCATGGCGGGCACGACGCCGATCAGCAGGCCCAGCGGAACACCGATCAGGGCACCGACCACGAAACCGATGAGCACCCGCGTCAGGCTGCCCGACATGGCCTCGAAGATCACGCCATTGCTGCCGAGCGTGACAGCGCTGCGCACGACGCCGGAGGGCAGCGGCACCAGTCCCTGTGCCGCGGCCAGCCGCACCGCGGCCTCCCAGAAGGTCAACAGCACGGCCAGCACCAGCAGCGGCAGCCACCAGCGGGCGCCGGGGGGCAAGGGATGCGTCGCCTGAAGACTCATGGCGCGGCCTCCGGCGCGGGGTTCCAGCGCCCCGCGCGTTGCTGCAGCAGGCGCAACACGGTGTCGGCGGCCAGGCCCAACACGCCGACCACCAGGATCGCGGCCATCACACGATCCATCTGGAAGAACTCCTGGTACCACAGGATGCGCCATCCGATGCCGGCGTCGCCCCCCACGATCTCGCCGGCCACCAGCGCCATCCAGGCCACGCCCATCGACAGGCGCGCGCCGGAGACGACCGCGGGCAACGCGGCCGGCAGGATCACATGGCTGATCACCAGCCGCCGGGGTGCACCCAGCGACCGGGCAGCATGGACCAGGTTGGCATCGACGCGCCGGATGCCGACCAGGGTGCTGACGAATATCGGGAAGATGGACGCGTAGAAGATCAGGAAGATCGGCACCGCGCGACCCACGCCCAGGAACAGGATGGCCAGCGGAATCCATGCGATCGGACTGATCGGACGCAGGAATTCGGCGAACGGGTCGATCACCGCGTCGAGCCAGCGCGAACTGGCCGCCAGCAACGCCAGCGCCAGGCCGCTGAGCGTACCCAGGCCGTATCCGACGGCCAGATGCAGCAGGCTGGCCAGGATGTCCCGGGGCAGGTCGTCGGCCATCATGGCCAGAAACGCCTTCCACACCATGGCCGGCATCGGTACCAGCGTTGCATTGGCAACCTGGCGCCCGGTGACTTCCCACAGCATCAAGGCGGCAGCGATGCCGATCAGCGGTTCGGCTGTGCGGCGCAGGCGGCGGATCATCGGTTGCGTGGTCATGGCTCAACCGGCGAACGGGGTTTCGGGCAAGCCGGACGCGCCGACACGCAGGGCCAGCACGCTGCCGGCCAGCGGTTCGTCGGCCAGTGCCTGCGCGTCCAGGCGCTGGCGCGAACTGGTGACGAACAAGGTGTCGAGCGCATCACCGCCAAAGGCCAGACCGGTGGGCTGGGACACCGGCAAGGGCAGGGTGCGGTCGAGCCGCCCCTGGGGGGTGAAGCGGGCGAGGCAACCGGCGCCCGACCGCGTGCTCCAGATGCAGCCGTCGCTGTCCACCACACTGCCGTCGGGCTTGCCCGGGACCACACCTGGTTCGACCAGGGTCCGCCAAGGGCCTGGCCGGCCGGATTCCGGGTCGTAATCGGCCACCTCCAGGCGTCCGGTCGGGGTGTCGACGAAATACATGGACCGGCCATCGGGCGCGAACGCGATCCCGTTCGGCACGGTGATCTCGTTGCGTGCACAGGACACCGTGCCATCGGCATCGAGGCGATACAAGCTGCCACGGGTCCGCACGCCGAAATCCCACATGCTGCCGCACCACAGGCGTCCCTGGCGGTCGCAGCGCGCTTCGTTGAGCCGATTCTCCGGCACGCCGGTTTCCAGCGTCGCCAGTGGGCACAGGCTGGCGTCGGCGGGGTCGAACCGGAACAGGCCATGGCGCAGTGCGAGCACCACATGCCCGTGCCTCGCGGTCACCACGGCGCCGGCCAACTCCGGCATCGGCCATGCACGCGTGTTCTGGCTGACGCTGTCCCAGCACATCAGGGACGGGGCCCGGATATCGACCCACCACAAGCGTCCGCGCTCGCCACACCAGACCGGCGTCTCGCCCAGGGTGTCGCGCTGCGGGCGCAGCACGTCGAACGGGAACGGCGCGCCGTTCATGCTGCGTTATCCGCAACCCAGGCCGGAACCATTGCATGGCGATCCAATGCGGCGTCATGCAGACGCGCGCCCAGGCCAGCGCCAGCGGGGAACTGGCAGTGCCCATCCGCCACCGGACCGAAGTCCGCGTCTACGAGCTGGCCGAACAACGGAGATTCGTCGAACTGCAGCTCGAGCATGTCGAACGATCCGGCAGCCGCGGCCAGTTGCAGGCTGGCCGCATGGCAGATCGGACCGGTCGGGTTGTGCGGCGAGAACTGCACGCCGTGCAGCGCGAACCGGTCCGCCGCATGCAGCATCTCCTGCAGCCCACCCATGTATTTGACGTCCGGCATCATCACGTCGTAGGCTCCGGCCTCGCAGAAGGGTCGGAATGCGTCGAATCGGATGCCTTGCTCCATGCCGGCCATCCGGATGCCCTTCGGGTTGGCCAGCGAGCGCAGGCGCACCAAGGCATCGATGTGCTCAGCCGTCTCCGGCAACGGGCACTCGATCCAGTACAGGCCCATGTCCGCGGCCGCATGCACCAGCGCGCGGGCCGTCGTCTCGTCGAAACGCCAATGGCAGTCGACCATCAGCCGGCGCTGCGGACCGACGACATCGCGTACCGCTGCGATCCGCGCCAGGCCCTTTTGCATGGCCGCGATGCCGTCACCGGCGGCACATGCCGCGGTGTCGACCTCGTCGAACGGTGCCAGCTTGAATGCCACGTGGCCTGCCGTCAGGGCATCCCGTGCGCTTTGCGCGAATCCTTCGGGCGTGCGCGGTTCGGTGCGCCGGTTGATATTGGCATAGACAGCGATGCGGTCGCGGCACACGCCACCCAGCATGTCGGCCACCGTTCGTTGCTGGCTGCGGGCATGCAGGTCCCACAAGGCCTGGTCGATGGCCGATACGACAGCCGATTCGGCGAGCGTCGCGGGAACGACGCCTGCCGCAAATGCAGCGGGCCGATCGGGCGCCGCTTGCCACAAGCGCGGGGCGAGGGCGTTTGCCGCGGCGATCACCGCGTCCTCCTGCCCAGCCAGCGATGCTTCGCCGCAGCCGACCGCACCATCGTCCAGGCGCAGCTGCACGAAGATCCAGCAGGTCTTGGCACTGATCCGGATCTGGTGCCAACGGGCGCTTCGTACCCTTCGGACGCTCATGCGGAGCGCTCCCGGGCAAGGCGCAACGATGCCGCCGATGGCGGCGATTCTCCGCATGGCGCGGCACGTGGATCGGGCTTGTTGCAGTGCATGTTCAGCTCCTGGAAAATGCGTTTTTCTGGTGTTTATTGATCAAATATTAACTCAATAGATGAAAAAATACAAAACCAAATGCATGTTTTGATCAAATAGTGGATCGCATGCCAGATTCACCGACGCGACTCCGGCGTGCGCGTTCGATAGGGGCCAGGGGCTGGTCGCGGCCCGGGCAATGGATGCGCAGCCATCGATGAGCCGGCG
>CAXBDR010000161.1:0-10073 GCA_963974265.1 uncultured Rhodoferax sp. | reverse complement strand
GCCAGCAGCAGTGCCAGCGTGGTGAAACGCAAGGTGTTCCCGATCGCGCGCAGGCTGTCGGCATCGAACACGCTGGCCCAGGCATCGAGGCCCGCCGCGGCCGCACCCGCCACGATCGCCAGCAAGGGTGCGGCGCAGAACACACCGAGGATGAGCAGGGCCGCCACCACCGCGGCCCACGCGGCCAGGCCGGCGGGCGTGCGCAAGGCGATCACGTCGGCGCGCCCGGGCGTGGACAAGCCCTTTTCGATCCACGCATACGCCAGCGCCACCAGGCCGGTCAGCAAGGCCATGCACAGGGCCAGCACCCCGGCCTGGGCCAGCTTGAGCTCGTGCGCGACCAGCGTGTAGATCTCGACCTCGGCGGTGGCATACCGCTGGCCGCCCAGCACCAGCGCCAGGCCGAAGCCGGAAAAGCAATACAGGAACACCAGGCACAGCGCCGACGCCAGCCAGGGCACGATGGCCGGCCATTCGACGCGCCAGAACACGCGCCAGGGCGTCGCGCCCAGCGTGCGCGCGGCCGCCACCCGCGCCGCGCTGACCTGGCCCAGGGCATCGACGCCTGCGCGCACCACCAGGCACAGGTTGAAAAACAGATTGCCGTACAGCAGCAGCCACGGCGTGTCCTGCAGGTCCACGCCCATCCAGCCGCTGATCCAGCCGCGCGGCCCCCACAAGGCCAGCACGCCCATGGCCGCCACCAGCGTGGGTACGACGAAGGGCAGCATCAGCAGGCGCAGCACCCATGCGCGCCCGCGGAACCGGAACCGTGCCAGCACCCACGCCACCGGCAAGCCCAGCGCCAGGGCAGCCACGCAAGTGGCGAAGGCCTGCACGAAGGACCACACAATGCGCCAGCGCAGGTAGTCGTCGCTCCAGAGTTCGGCCACCATCTGCCACTGGGCGCCGGCTGCGGCCTCCATCGCCAGCCGCCCCAACGGGGCCAGCATCACCAGGCCCAGGAACGCCGCGGGCACCACCGCCAGCCCCACGGCAGGCGGGCCCCACGACGTCCGGCGCTGGCCCATGAGCGTGCGATCTACTTGAGCACGACCCGCGTCCAGCGGCTGACCCAGTCGGCGCCCTTGCGCGCAACCAGGTCGCCGGCCGGATCCTCGAACGCTGCCGGCTCGCCGGCATGGCGCATCACGTCCGGACGCGGCACGCCGGGTTCGGCGGGAAACATCCACATCGTGGTCTGCAAGGCTTCCTGCACCGCTTTGGAACGCATGAATTCGATGAAGCGGCCCGCCGCCTCGCGCTGCTGCCCGCCGCGCACCAGCGCGACCCCCTCGACCTGGCGCAATACGCCGCCCTTGAGGAACAGGCTGCCGGTCGGCGGTTCGGTGATTTTTTCCTTGCTGTAGAAGACCTCGGCCGCCGGGCTGCTGGCATAACTGACCACCAGCGGGCGGCTGCCGCCGTTGCGGCTGAACTCGGTGTAATAGGCTTCGCTCCAGCCCTTGGCGACCTTCACGCCGTTGGCCCGCATGCGCGCCCACCAGTCGAACGCGGCCTGCTCGCCCATGCCGGAGACGGTGGCCAGCAGAAAGGCGTAGCCGGGGCTGGAGGTGGCCGGGTTCTGCACCACCAGCAGGTCGCGATAGGCCGGCAGGGCGAGGTCGTCGAGCGACTTCGGCAGCGCCAGGCCACTCTTGGCAAACCAGGCCTTGTCGTAGTTCAGGTTCACATAGCCGTAGTCGACCGGAACGACCGGGCCCTGCAACGGCACGACGGCCGCGCGGGACGCCGCCGGCCCGGCATACGGTTCGAGCACATTGGCCGCCACGGCCTTGGACACCAGCGCGTTGTCGATACCGAACACGACGTCGGCGATCGGTTGAGCACGCGTGAGGATCAGCTTGTTGAGCATCTCGCCGGCGTCGCCGCCCTTGATGATGCCGAGCTTGACGCCCGCATCGGCCTCGAACTGCGCCAGCATCGGCTTGGGCAGCGAGAACGAGCCGTGCACCAGCACGCGCAACTCCTGCGCCGACGCGCTGGCGGGGGCCAGCCCCGTCAAGGCCAGTGCAGCGGCCGCACCAAAAGAAAAGGTCCTTCGCAACATGCCGTCCATCCTTTCAAAAACGCCGGCTTCGGGCGCCTGAAAAAACGGACCATCGCGTGCGAAAGACCCATCTCATCACGCTCCCTACGCTGGCATGACCCAGATCAGGTGAGTGGGGTATTTCTCAGTCGCCGCGGCCAGCATGACCACGACGACACCCCCGGTGATGGGCGGATTGTAGGCGATCAACGCCGCGGAATCATTCGATCGCCAGTCGCTGCGATCCGCCACCCAGCTTCTTGGGCAGCGTCAGCGTCAACACGCCGTTGTCGTATTTCGCCTTGGCACTGCCCTGGTCGATGTCCCCGGGCAGCTGGAAGCTGCGCGCCACGGAACCGTAGTACCGCTCGGTCCGCAGCACCTTCTCATCCTGGGTCTGGCTGTCCTGCTGCTTCACCTCGGCACGCAGCGTCACCACGTTGCCTTCGATCGACACATGGATATCGTCCTTGGGCACGCCCGGCACCTCGGCCTGCACGGTGTAAGCCTTGTCGGACTCCTTCACGTCGACCTTGATCTGCGATGGCGCCGGCAATGCGTCGCCATGCAGAGGCTTGACGTAGAAACCAGGGGCCATGTCACGGAAAAAGTCATCGAACAAACTGCCACGGGTCATCAGCGAATTCATGTCGTCTACTCCTTGCAACTCGGTCTGGGGCGGCACCGCCCGGCGCCGTCTCCAAGCTATCTGCAGGCCGCGGCCGCGGTTTCAAGTGGACCTGCGCCGCGTCCGCACACGGCTTTGACGAGGATCAAACCCGACGCAGGCCGCACCGGGCACTGACAGGCCGTGCCTGCACGGTTCGCAGCAATCAGGGGCCGGCCTCGACGCGGCTCGCACGCAGCTCACCGCGCTGGTGCAACACCATCGCCACGACCTTGCCCTGTGCGTCCCGTTCGAACTGCAGCTCCGCGCCCGGTACGTCGTAGCGGAAACGATCGGCCTGCCCTTGCAGCGGCAATACCGGCTCCCAGGGAAAACGGGACGAGCGCACCAGCAACTGACCAGCCTCGGACCGGACGCTGAACGCGATCGAGACGCCATCGACGGCCGCGGTCCGATACCGACCGACGTAATCCTGTGCGCGTCCCTGCGCCAGCACCTCGGACCGGGGCGCGGCTTCGGCCGTGCGGGCGGCCCGATACCGGTTGCCGGCCTGCTCCAGCGTCAGGCCGGCGACCGCACCGCCGGCGTCACGCTCGAACACGATGCGCGCACCGCCGGCCGGCCGGGTGAACCCATCCGGCGCCACCGGCAGATAGGCCCGGAACACGTTGCCGCGCGAGCGCACCAGCAGACGGCTGTCGACGACCGTGACGAACAGACGCAGCTCGGGGTTCACCTCGTAGACACCGGCCAGCGGAGCCAATGCGGCCGGCTCCACGGCCACGGCCTGGTCGCTGACCGGATACCGCCGTGCCCACCAGGCCTGCGCCATCTCGGGCAACGGCGCCTGTGCATTGCTGACCAGCACGGCCATCACCTCGCCGGTGTCGGGCGCCAACACCAGCAAGGCCCGGTAGGCTCCGGTGAGCCCATCGTGGGTGTAGGTGCGGCGCTGCGGCGGCCCGTGGATGAACACCGCATAGCCGATCTCGCGCCCCTGGTACACGGCCAGCGGCGCCAGCATGCGCTCGGCGGCCGGACCCAGTGGCCCCGCGCGGCCGGCCAGCAGTGCGCGCCCGAACGTCACCAGGTCCTGCGCACTCGCGCGCAAGCCGCCGGCGCCGGCAAACGCCACCATCGGCCACGGTCGGCCGACGGACCAGCCGGTCGGCGTTGACACCGAGCTGCAACATCGTGTCGCGCAGGCCCAGGGGCCTAGCGATGCGTTCGGCCACCAGCGCCTCCCACGGCTGGCCGTAGTGCTCGGCCAGCAGTTCGCCGACCAGCGCCAGGCCGAAGTTGCTGTACCGCGCGGGGCACGGCGCTGACTGCGCAAGGCGCTGCGACGCCAGGGCTTCCATCAGCTGCAACCGATTGGCGGTGCGCAGCTGCTCGGCGACGGCGCCCATGTCGCGCAGCCGGCCGAACTGGCGCGGCAGGCAGGACGTGTGCGTCACCAGCTGGCGCAGCGTGATGGCCGCGACCTGCGGCGAAGCGAACCCGATCTTGCCGCGCAGCAGATGCGCCATCGTGTCGTCGAGCGACAGGTCGCCGCGTTCGACGGCCTGCGCCAGCAACAGACCGGTGAACAGCTTGCTGACCGACCCGATCTCGAACAGCGGTGCCGGGCCGCCGACCGGCACCGGCTCGAACCTGCCGTCCACGCCTTCGCGCCGCATGGTCGCCTGCGTCAGCTGCCCGTCGCGCCACACGGCAACACCGGCCCAGCCAGGCTCCGCGCCCAGCGCCGCACGCGCCAATGCCTCGGGCTGCATGGACGCGTCCGGCTGGGCCCATGCGCCGGCCACCAGCAGCAGCGTCGCGAACAAGGCCGCAATACGCGGCTTCCACCCGGCTGCGCACGGCACTTCGCACCGCCGCTGCCGCATGCCGGGACGCCGCAACGCAACGGCCGCGATCATGCTTGAGCCACGAGTTGGGCGAACCGCTGCAGGTCCACATTGCCACCACTGACGATCACGCCGACCCGCTTGCCGGCCAACGGGAGCTGGCCCTGCATGACGGCGGCCGCCGCCAGGCAACCGGTGGGCTCGACGATGATCTTCATGCGCTCGGCAAAGAAACGCATCGCGTCGACCAGTTGCGCATCGCTGGCCGTGACCACGTCGTCGACGTCGCGGCGGATGATGGCGAAGGTCAGCTCGCCCAGGGCCTGGGTCTGCGCGCCGTCGGCGATGGTGCGTGGCGTCGCGATGGTGACGATCTGACCGCTGCGAAACGACTGCTGGGCGTCGTTGCCGGCCTCCGGCTCCACGCCGATGACCCGGCACTGCGGCGACACCGCACGCGCGCTCAGCGCGCAGCCGCTGAGCAGTCCGCCGCCACCCAGGCAGACGAACAGATAGTCGAGCGGGCCGACCTGTTCGAACAACTCCTTGGCCGCGGTGCCTTGCCCGGCGATGACGTCCGGGTGGTTGAACGGAGGGATCAGCGTCATGCCGCGCTCGGCGGCCAGGGCGCGCCCCATCGCCTCGCGGTCCTGCTGGAAGCGGTCGAACAACACGACCTCGGCGCCGTAACCCCGCGTGGCCTCGATCTTGGCCTGTGGCGCATCGAGCGGCATCAGGATCAGCGCCGCCATGCCTTGCAGCCGCGCCGACAGCGCGATCGCCTGCGCATGGTTGCCGCTGGAGAACGCGATCACGCCCGCGCGGCGCTGCGCCGCATCGAAACGCGACAAGGCATTGAACGCGCCACGGAACTTGAACGCGCCCATGCGCTGGAAGTTCTCGCACTTGAAGAACACCTGCGCGCCCAGGCGCGCATCGAGCGTGGACGAACGCAGCACCGGCGTCTGGTGGGCATGGCCATCGATGCGCGCGGCGGCGGCGATGACATCTTCGTAGGTGGGCAGGCGGGACATGGAACCTTCTTCGTGAAATGGTGCCGGTCAATATACTGGCTTGTGATCGACTTGCTCAAGACATTCTCGTGGCAGGAATTGCGCCACCATCCATGGCGCAACGGCGCCGCCGTGGTGGCCGTCATGCTTGGCGTGGCGCTGGCATTGTCGGTGTCGCTGATCAACAGGTCCGCACTCAGCGAATTCGCGCAAGCCGTGCGTTCGGTCAATGGCCAGGCCGACCTGGAACTGCGCGCCGTCGGAGGCGACTTCGACGAAGCCGTCTTCGCACGCGTGGCCACCGACCCGCGGGTGGCGCTGGCGTCGCCGATCCTGGAGACACGGGTGCGGCTGCAGGCCCCGGCAGGCAGCGCCGTGACTTTGCGCATCGTCGGCGTCGATGCGCTGCGGATTGCCCGGGTCGCCCCGGACCTGGTGCCACGGCCGGTGTCCGACGCCGGACGCCTGTCGTGGTTCGAACCCGACGCGCTGTTCCTCAATCCGGCCGCGGCCCAGGCCCTGGGGGTGCGCAGCGTCGCCATGCCGGCGGTGCAGGTGCTGGGCCTGCGCCAGCCGCAAGCGCTGCGGATACGGGGCGACGTGGCCGCCGCGGGCGGTCCGCTGGCGGTGATGGACATCGGCGCGGCGCAGGACCTGTTCGGCGCGGTCGGGCGGCTCACGCGCATCGACCTGCGCTTGGCGCCCGGCCAGGACCCGCTGGCCCTGGCCGCGGCCTGGCAGGCCGATCCGCATTGGCCCGCCGGCGTGCGCGCGGCACCACCGGCCGACACCGCCACCAGCGTCAGCAACCTGTCGCGGGCCTACCGGGTCAACCTGACGGTGCTGGCGCTGGTGGCGCTGTTCACCGGCGCCTTCCTGGTGTTTTCGGTGCTGGCGCTGAGCGTGGCCAAGCGCGCCCAGCAGTTTGCGCTGCTCGGCGTGCTGGGCCTGAGCGGACGCGCGCGCCTGCGGCTGGTGCTGTCGGAGGCCGCGCTGCTGGGTACGCTGGGTAGCGCACTCGGCATCGCGCTCGGGACCGGACTCGCCCTGCTGGCCCTGCGCTGGCTGGGCGGCGACCTGGGCGGCGGCTATTTCCGCGGTGTCGCGCCAACGCTGCAGTTCGACGGCTGGAGCGCGGCCGCCTACGGTGCGCTGGGTATTGCCGCCGCGATGGCCGGCGCCTGGCTGCCGGCGCGCGATGCCGAGCGGCTGCCGCCGGCGCAGACGCTCAAGGGACTGGGCCGGCTGGCCCAGGGCCCGGACCATCCCTGGCGCGCCTTGGCGCTGGTGCTCGCCTGCCTTGCGTTGCTGCTGGTGCCGCCGCTGTGGGGCATGGCGCTGGGCGCCTACCTGGCCATCGCCGTGTTGCTGGTGGGCGGCATCAGCGCCCTGCCCTCGCTGATCGCCGTCGCAACCCACCGCCTCGCGCCTGCGGTCTCGGCCTGGCCGTTGCCGATGCTGGCCATCGAGCGGGCACGCCGCGTGCGCGCCGGTGCCGCAGTCGCGGTCAGTGGCGTGGTGGCCGCGCTCAGCCTGGCGGTCGCGCTCACGGTCATGGTCGCCAGTTTCCGGACCTCGGTACAGGACTGGCTCGCCGTGGTGTTGCCGGCCGACCTGTACGTGCGCCATGCGTCCGGCGGCGACGCCACGGCTTTCTTCACGCCGGACACGGTGAACGCGCTGCGCAGCCTGCCCGGCGTGGCCTCCGTCGCGGGTGCACGCACGGTGCCGCTGACACTGGCCAGCGGCCGACCGACCGTCCCGTTGCTGGCCCGCCCGCTGGCGCCTCGGCCGGAACGTGCGCTGGCCCTGGTGGGCCCGCTGCGGCCGGTACCGGCCGATGCCATTGCTGTCTACGTGAGCGAACCGATGGTGGCGCTGTACGGCGCCCGCGTCGGCCAGCCCTTCAGCCCGCTGGACGCCGTATTCGCCGACACGCCCGCACGCGCGGCAGACATGCCGATGCCGCGTTTCGTCGTCGCCGGTGTCTGGCGCGACTACGGTCGCCAGTTCGGCGCCATCGCGATCGACCGGCAGGACTTCGAACGCGTCACCGGCGACGACCGGATCTCGGAGCTGGCCCTGACGCTGGAGGGCGGTGCCGACACCGGCGCGGTCCAGGCCGCGCTGCGGGCGCAGCTGGCCCGGCTGCAACCGACGGCGGAGCTGGAACTGGCCAGCGCCGGCGAGATCCGCGCCACGTCCTTGCGCATCTTCGATCGCAGCTTCGCGGTCACCTACTGGCTGCAGGCGGTGGCCATCGCCATCGGCCTGTTCGGCGTGGCGGCGAACTTCAGCGCCCAGGTGCTGGCGCGGCGCAAGGAGTTCGGCCTGCTGGCCCACCTGGGTGTCACGCCGCGCCAGGTGCTGACCCTGGTGGCGCTCGAGGGCCTGGCCTGGACCGGCATCGGCGCGCTGGCCGGCTTGCTGCTGGGCCTGGGGGTCAGCGTGATCCTGGTCCATGTCGTCAACCCGCAGAGTTTCCACTGGACGATGGACCTGATGCTGCCATGGCGCCAGCTGGCCGGATTGTGCGCCGCCACGGTACTGGCAGGCACCTGCACCGCCTGGCTGGCCGCGCGTGCCGCGGCCGGCCGCGATGTCGTGCTCGCGGTCAAGGAAGACTGGTAAAAACTTCCGTCCGTGGCGGCCCCGTCGATCCTATACTTCAGCCGCATGAAAACGGCCAGCAAACACAAGCCGGCAGCAGCGATCGCGCCCGACCTGCTGGCTCTGATGGTCAAGGGCGTATCGGTCATCGTCGGCGCCTGCGGCCTGGACCTGCGTCCCAGCCTGATGCGTGCCATGGGCAGCGCCGTCGACGCCGACGGCCATACCGTCACGGTCTACCTGTCGCGCAGCCAGTCGCGCGAGCTGCTGCAGGACATCGCCAGCACCGGACGGCTGGCCGTGGTGTTCACCCAGCCCCATTCGCATCGCGCCGTGCAGCTCAAGGCTGGCCACGCCCGCATCCGCAGCGCCGACGTATCCGATGCGCCGGCGCTGGCGCGGTATGTTGCGTCGATGGAAGAGGAACTGGCCCTGATCGGCTTCGGCACCGACTTCACCCGTACCCTGTTCTCCCAGCCGCTCGAGGACATGGTGGCGGTGAGCTTCGAGCCCGAAGAGGCGTTCGACCAGACGCCCGGTCCCAAGGCCGGCGCCCCGCTGGGCAAACGGCGCCAGGCGGCGGCATGAACACGCCGCCGCCACCCCGACTGGCCGACATCCGCCCTTGCCTGGAGGGTGCGATTCCGGGCGTGATGGCATCGGCAGCCACCGACGGCACGCCCAACGTGGCATATGTGTCGCAGGTGTTCTATGTCGACGAGGACCACGTCGCGCTGTCGTTCCAGTTCTTCAACAAGACGCGGCACAACATCCTGGCCAACCCGCATGCCAGCGTGCTGGTGGCGCATCCCTACACGGGTGCGTTTTTCCGGCTGCACCTGCGCTACCAGCACACCGTCACCGACGGCCCGGTATTCGAAGCCATGAAGGCCCAGCTCGCCGGCATCGCGTCGCACAGCGGCATGGCGGGCATCTTCAAGCTGCAGGGCTCCGACATCTATCGGCTCGAACGGCTCGAGGCCGTGGCCGGCCGGCAGTTGGCGCAGCCGGCGCCCCGCTCGGCGGTGCTCGCGTCGCTGCGCCGTGGCAGCCAGGCGCTGTCGCGCTGCACCTCGCTCGAGGAACTGCTGGCCACGGCCCTGGAAACCCTGTGTGCGGTCTGCCATACCGAACATGCGATGGTGCTGATGTGCGATCCAGTCACGCAACGGCTGTACACCGTGGCGAGCTGCGGATACGCGACCTCCGGCCTGGGCTCGGAGATCGCCCCCGGTCAAGGCGTGATCGGCGTGGCGGCCGAACAGCGCACGCCGATACGCATTGGCTACATGACCACCGCCTACCTGTACCAGCGCGCGGTGCGTTCGAGCTGGCGCTCGAACAACCCCCAGATGCCCCTGGACACGGACATACCCTATCCCGGACTGCTCGAGCCCCACAGCCAGATGGCGACGCCGATCATCCATGGCGACCGGGTGCTGGGCGCCATGTTCGTCGAAAGCGTGCACGACCTGCATTTCGACCATGAACAGGAAGACATGCTGGTCACGCTGGCCGCCCACCTGGGCGCAGCCCTGCAGCTGATGCGCGACAGCAGCGATCCGCGCGACGAACCCGGCCCGGAACCCGACACGCCGCGGCGGCGCAACCGCGGCGGCACCGTGTTGCGGATCAAGCGCTACCAGCTCAACAACAGCGTCTTCATCGACGACAGCTACCTGATCAAGGGTGTGGCCGGCGCCATCTTCTGGAAGCTGGTCACCGAACATGTGCGGCTCGGGCGCTGCGAGTTCTCGAATCGCGAACTGCGGCTGGACCCGGACATCGGCCTGCCGGACCTCACCGACAACCTGGAGGCGCGGCTGCTGCTGCTGCAGCGCCGGCTGGCCGAACATGCGGCCTCGATCCGGATCGAGAAGACCGGTCGCGGCCGGTTCCGGCTGCTGGTGCCCCACCGGCTC
>CAXBDR010000160.1:0-10203 GCA_963974265.1 uncultured Rhodoferax sp. | reverse complement strand
AAATTTTCGCTGGTAAAAGGGTGTGTTGACGTAGGCGTGATGCGCCAGCATCTTCAGGCGCTGAAGGTGCAGCGCGTCGAGTTGTTCGCGCGGCATCGTCTCAGTGTGCCGGTTCCAGAACGGGCTTGCTGTCGTCTGGGGACTGAGTACGGATAAATTGGACATGGGCATTGCGTTCTCCAGTCGGCCGCGACATTATTTAACATACTCTCTGGATAGTATGTTGGTTTTTGCCGTGGAACATGCGGGAAATCCCTTGGCACTACGTCGATGTCAACCGGTCGCACAGTTCCGCGTGCAGTAGATGTCCCGCTACACGCCATCCGGTTAGTATGTGTGCGAAGGACCCGTTGCCGGAGCAGAAGCGTTAGCCAATGTCGTACCAGTAAATGCCAAAGACAAGATCATTGACCGGACTTCCCGAGGTGCAGGCTACTGCGGGCGAGCAGTCGGACTCCGTCGCAATTCCAGCGAAACGCACGCGAAAAGCCAGTCAACGCCAGGCCAGCACCGAAGGTCTGCTGGGGGCAGCCCTGCGTCTTTTCGTTTCGCAAGGGTATCGCGCGACCAACCTCGAGCAGATATCCGGTGCCGCCAAGCTGAGCAAGGGTGCGGTATATTTTTACTTCCGCAGCAAGGAGGCTGTGCTGCTGGAATTGCTGAGATCGGTAGAACGCATCGTGGTCGATAGGGCGGTTGCGCGCGTGATGGAAGTTGGTCCACGCGCCACGGATAAACTGGTTGCCTATCTGCATTACCAAGCCGGTCTGGGGATTTCACACCGTGACGAGGTGTTGTTGTTGATCCTGATGTCGCTCGAATTCAAGGAGCGCGAAGGGCCGGTTCTGTCCTTTATCGATCAACTTAACCAGCGCCAACGGCAGTTGATCGAAGATTTGGTTCGCAGCGGGCAACGCGCCGGTGAGTTCCGCGCCGACCTGCACGCGCGGGAGTTGGCTGCCATCGTGCTGGCGATCAATGATGGCACTTTCCTGGAATGGTTTCGTCGTTCCAAGACGCTTGATGGGCCGGAATTGGTGAGGGCGCTGCGCGCGGCGGTCCTGGGCGCAACCGCAATCCAGAGGACATCCCCTTCCTGATTAAAGTCACGCGTCTGCTCCTGGGATCATGATTTATCTCTTTACATACCATCCGGATAGTATTTAGAATTGTCACGATATTCAGTCAAACCAGCCAGGAACAGGAGTCAGCCATGTCAGCACAGGATGTTGTCGTCCAAGGCACCTACAAGCAGGGTGATCCCAACATGCCGGCCGAGTTCCGCGACATGCTGGTCAAATTGTTGCTCGACGCGCACTTAGAGAACAATGGCAACACCGAGTACCGCAAGATTCTCGGAAACATCGCGAACGCGGGTCTGCGATTTGCCCCGCATGGACGTGCGATGGAAATCGAAGCGGAAATCGTGCGCCAGGAGGTCCAGCACGGCAAGATCTGCGAAGAGGTGTTGCTGGGGCTGGGGGCCAATCCCTATTGCACCAAGCCGATCAAGCAATATGCGTTTCACATACCACTGGAGGACTGGATCGATCTGGCGTGGTTTCATGCGCTGATCGATCGCGTGGGCCTGTATGTCGGAGTGGAGTGGGCCGGCAGCCCGTACGAGCCATTGGCGGCGGTTGCGCCGGCGCTGGAGGCCGACGAGGAGTTTCATACCAAGTCAGGCTTCCGGCATTTGCGCGAGGTCTGTGCGACTCCCGAGGGCAAGGCGGCCGTGCAGGCACGACTGCAAAAGTGGTGGACGGCGGCGCTGGACATGTTCGGCCGATCCACGTCGGTCAATGCGCCGATCTATGTCAAGTGGGGCATCAAGTCGCACGACAACGAAGAACTGCGCCAGAAATTCATCGCAGAGGCACTGCCGGAGATTCAAAAACTCGGCCTGGCCCCGGCAGACAACCAACTCAACCGCCGCTTTTTGTGAAGGAACACGCCATGGCCATTGATTTCAATCTGCAGGACGGCGTCGCCGTCATTTCATTCAACCGCCCCCCGGCCAATGCGTACGATCCCGCGATGCTGGGCGAGTTAACGGCGGCCGTGCATCGCGTGGCCGAAGATCCGGCCGTGCGTGTCGCGGTCATACGCAGCGCCAATCCCAAATTCTTCTGCACCGGAGCTGATATCAGCACGTTACAGAATTCATCACCCGCCAAGTTCGCCAATTTCCTGACGATTGCGCAAGAGGCGGTGGACGCAATCGGCCGCACGCCGAAATTGTTTGTGGCGGCGATCGCCGGCCATTGCATCGGAGGTGGGCTGGAAATCGCGCTCGGTTGCGATTTTCGTTTTGCGGCAGCGGGTAAGTACAAGCTGGGGCTTGCTGAAGTCAACCTCGGGTTATCTCCTGGCATGGGCGGCACCCAGCGCCTGCCGCGGCTGATTCCGAAGAGCCGCGCATTGCACATGATGGTGACGGGTGAACCGGTCGGACCCGATGAAGCCCTGGCGCTGGGCCTCGTAGACCGCGTGGTCGCGACTGAAAATTTCGAGGCCGAGGTCATGGCCTATGCGCGAAAGCTGGCGAGTGGTCCCACCATGGCCCAGGGTTACATCAAGCTGTCGGTCAACAATGGCCTGGAAACCAGTTTGGCCCAGGGACTTGTGATCGAGCGCGCACACCAAAATCAGCTGTTCGGCTCCGACGATGTAGCCGAGGGCTTGCGCGCCTTTGTCGAAAAACGTTCTGCCCAGTTCAAGGGAAGCTGACCATGGATTACGAGTTCATTGATCTGAGTCGCGAGGACCAGATTGCCGTTCTTCGGCTCAATCGTCCTGATAACCTGAACTCTTGGAATCAGCAGATGCGCGATGAACTGCGCGACGCGGTTGCGGCGATGGTGGCGGACGACCAATTGCGCGTGTTGGTTATCACCGGCACTGGCCGGGCCTTTTCGGCGGGCGAAGACGTGCGGGGCATGAAGTCGCTTGCCGAAATCGGAACGCGCGGTTTCCGCCGTGTGGTGCGAGACATCCACAATGTTTTCGACGAGATCGAGGCGATCGAAGTGCCGGTGATCGCGGCGATCAATGGTGTCGCCGCCGGCGGCGGCCTGGAACTCGCACTGTCATGCGACTTCCGGTTTGCCAGTGACAACGCCAAGCTCGGTTTCCCCGAGAACAAGGTCGGATTGATTCCCGGTTCCGGCGGTTGCTCGCGGCTGGTGCGGCAGGTTGGCTTGTCGAACGCCAAGCGGCTGGTGATGACGGGCGACATGGTGCTGGCCGACCGCGCACTGCAATACCAACTGGTGGACGAAGTCCTGTCTCCCGAAATGCTGATGCCGCGTGTCATAGAGTTCGCACGCGTACTGGCTGCCAAGGCGCCACAGGCGCTGGGCATTGCCAAAGTCGTGCTCAACAACTGCGCCCGGGTCGACCCCGACACGGCGCGCAATTTCGAGCGTCTGGGCCAGAGCATCCTGAAAAGGACCGATGACCATCTCGAGGGCGCGCGGGCGTTCGTCGAGAAGCGGGCGCCGAGCTTTACCGGGCGGTGAGCCGCGTGTCGCATCCGGAAAACTGGCGGCCCGCGTTGCCGCAGCAGGATCTGTCGGACGAAGGATTCACGCCGGTGACGGTCGGAGACCACAAACTCATTCTGCTGCGGGCCGATGGCGAATGCGTGGCGTACCGTGATGCGTGCCCGCACGAAGGCTATCCGCTGAGCATCCATGGCGAGCGGCAGGACTTCGTACTGGTCTGCAACAAGCACTTGTGGGAATTTGACGCCGCCACAGGCGAACATGTCAGCCGCTTGCCCCGCCCGCAGTGCAATCTCAGGCGTTACGCCGTGCGCGCGGTTAACGGAATGGTGGAAGTAGACATCGGGAACGCCCCGGCTGCCTGAGACGGTTGCGAATCCAGGCAACTGCGGTCCGCCTCACAGACGTCGAAACCGCAGCGCGCGCCAGGCCCCCTGGATTGCACGCGCGCCGGATGCGTGGCCCCCGCCGCAGGACTTCCCAATTCCCGTTGCTACCGGTCAGCCTTTGAACGCCTTGGCATGGTCCTGGGCAAACTGGCGGAAGCTGCGCGGAGCCCCACCCGTTACCGTCTTGACCGAGTCGGCGACATAGGCCAGATGGCCGGCAGGGCCGAGGGCGTAGAGTTCGTTCATCAGGTCGGCCAGTTTTTCGGGCATCCCGGCATCAAGCATGCCTTTCTTGGCCGCTTCAAGCGGGACGTCGACATAGCTGACCGTCTTGCCCAGCACATCCGAAAGAACCTGCGCGATCTCGGTGCAACTTACCGCCTCGCCGCCGGTGATCGGATATTGCTTGTTTTCATGTCCGGCGCCGGTCAGCGCAGCGGCGCCAACCAGCGCGATGTCACGCGCATCAACCCAACTCACCTTGGCTTCGCCCAGCGGCAAATAAAATGCACCCTGGTCGCGAATCGCGCCCGCGAACATCAGCATGTTCTGCATGAAAAAGGTGGGTTGAAGGAAGGTATAGGGGATGCCGGTCGCTTTGACCTCTTCCTGGCTCTTGCCGTGCCAGCGCCCGATTTCGACACCGGCGTCCGGCGCGGCACCGATGCCGGTGGACATGACAATATGCCTGACACCGGCTGCCTTTGCCGCCTGAATTGCCGCCGATTTCATGGCGACCTGATCGAGATGCAATGGGGTGACGAGGAACAACTTCTCCACGCCATTGAAGGCTTGCGCCAGCGATTCGGGCTGTGTCAGATCGCCCTCCACCACCTGAACCTTCGTACCCAGCGCTGCCATTGCCTTGGCTTTGTCACGTGCCAGAACCCGGACGTCGGCCCCTTTTTCCACCACAAGCCGCGTCACCTCAGACCCGATATTGCCGGTAGCTCCAATAACCAAGATCATTTTTTCACCTCGTAAAAGAACGGTTTCACATGACAGGGCAACTGCAGATAGACTGGCAGATGCCTGTGCCCCTTCAAGTATCCTAACGGAAGTTGGAGTCTTTTGGTAACAAAAGTTCTAATAGTAACCAATATGCCCCCTTCAAACCAGAAGCCGTCCTGTCCCGTCGAAGCGATGTTCCGCGTGCTCATGGGGCCCTGGACCATGTATATCCTGTGGACCTTGAGGAACGACGGCCCGCTCCGATTTGGTGTCCTCAAAGAGCGACTCGATGGCGTGTCGTCCAAGGTGTTGACCGAGCGCCTGCGCTTGCTGGAAGGCAAAGATCTCGTTTTTCGCAACCACAAGGCGACGATACCGCCCGAGGTGACGTATGGCCTGACCGAGCACGGCATGGAGCTTGGCAATGCGCTGGATTCACTCGAGACCGTCGCGCGCCGTTGGGAACAACGTGGGACCACCACCCCGAGAAATTCGCGGACCTGAAGAATCATGCACACGTCGGCGCAGCAAGGTCGATCGGGTGCAAGGTTCAGGCAATGGCCTGCGCATGGCGGTAACAGCAGGAATGCCGACCAGCGCCGTCACTTCGTGTTCAGGCGCCGGCCCTGATCGCGGTGGTCAGGCGCCGCAGGACGTCCAGCACCGCGCCGCGCGCGCGATGTTGCGGATCATGTCCGATTCCTGGCAGGGCAACCAGGTCCAGCGCCATGGCGCCGTGCTCGACCAGAGCGTGGGCACTGGGCCTCCAACCGTACTCGTCTTCGCGTCCAAACACCGCGGCAACAGGGCAGGTGACGGCGGCGATCCGGTCGGCCATTGACCAGTTGACGGCATCTTCGCCGGACCAGGCTCCGTACCAGCTCCAGAACATGGATTCGGTGTTGGCGCCGTGGTGGCGGGCCAGTCGCTCGCGCAGGCCATGGAGCTCGAACGCGTCGCGTGCGTTGGCCATGCTGCGCACGGTTTGCGCGTCGAATGCGATCGTCGGCGAGCAGGTGCACACGGCCCGCACCACCGAGGGATGTGCCGCCGCGCCTAGCACGGCCATGGCGCCACCGTCGCTGTGACCGAACAGCAGCGCGCTGGATATGCCAAAGTGGCGGAACAGGTCGCCCAGAACCGGGCCGGCTTCTTCATGTCGGTAGGCGCGGATCCGATCACCTTCGAGCCGGTCCGAATTGCCGTAACCGAACCGGTCGTACGACAGCACGGCCAGGCCGGTGGCCGTGGCGATCGCCTGCGGAAGGTCCTTCCAGGTCGTGGTGCAATCCAGCCCTCCATGCATCATCACGATCGTCGGCCGGGAATCGCTGAGCCGGCCCCAACTCGTTGCGCCGAGCCGATGTCCGCCGGCGACGAAGTTGTGCTGTTGCATTTGCATCTGGTTGAACCGGGACGACTTTCAGTGGTGGCCGACGCATCTCGCCGCGCCGGGAGTTCGGCCGCTCAATACGACTTGGGCAATCCGAGCACATGCTCGCCGATATAGTTGAGCAGCATCTCGTTGTTGATCGGCGCGATCTCCAGCAGGCGTATCAATGGCCACAGTGTGACAACGTCGTAATCGCGGTCGAAACCGTAGCCGCCATGCGTCTGCAGTGTGGCTTCGATGGCCGCCACGGCGGCGCGCGAGGCCAGCAACTTGGCCATGTTGGCGTGCACGCCGGCGTCCTCGCCGGCGTCGAAGCGGTCGGCCGCGTCGTAGGTCATCAGTCGTGCCGCCTCGAGCTCCGCCTTGGCCAGAGCCATGCGGTGCTGCAGCGCCTGGTAGCTGCCGATCGGCTTGCCGAAAGGCTTGCGGTCCTTGGCGTAGGCAACGGCCTTGGACAGTGCATAGTCACCCAGGCCCAGAGCGGCACCCGCGGCGAGCAGGCGTTCGGAGTTGAGCCCTTCGAACATCAGCTTGGCACCCTTGCCGGGTTCGCCGATCACGGCGTCAGCGGGCAACTGCACGTTGTCGAAAAACACCATGTACTGGCGTTCGGCGGTCTCGATCTGGATATTGAGCTGCTTGAGCGTGATGCCCGGCGTCTTCATGTCCAGTACGAACAGCGACATGCCCTCGGTGCGGTGCTTGACCTCGCTCGCCTTGGTGCTGCGCGCCACGACCAGCATGAAGTCGGCATCACGTGCACCCGAGATGAAGACTTTTTGCCCATTCAGCGTCCAGCCGCCATTGGTGTTTGGTGTTGCCAGCGTTGTCATCGCGAAGCTGTTGGTGCCGGCGTTGGGCTCGGTAATCGCGAAGCACATCTTCTTTTCCCCGGTACAGGTCGGCGTGACGTACTTTCTGATCTGCTCGGGCGTGCCATGGCGCACGATAGGTACGCGGGCCAGGCCGGTGACGACGAGAAACAGGGTCGGCACGCCCGCCAGCGCCAGCGCCTCGTTCAGCGCGGTGATCTCGAGCACGCCGCCGCCCGAGCCGCCGTGCTGTTCGGGAATCGACAGACCGAGCAGTCCGAACTCGCCGAGTTTCTGCCACAGCTCCTCGGGAAAACGATCCTCCTTGATGCATTGCAGGATGTAGCTGCGCGGGTATTGCACGGTGATACCGCGTGTGGCCTGCTGGATATCGCGCACGCGCGCCTGGATTGCGGCCGAGCCGCTGCTGCCGGTCGGGTGGGTTTTGGCATTCACGCTGAGACTCCTCATGTTGATGGATTTCCGGGCGATTTCATACGGCCATGTCGGCCGGAATCGGCACCGGATGGTCGAGCAGCATTTGTGCGTACGCCTTGGCCTGCGGATCCATGCGCACCGAGGCGATACCTCCGCCGCCCAGCGCCTCCTGCAGCAGGAAATTGATGGCGTTTATGCCTGGCAGGTCATAACGCTGCACCGCGCCGGTGACAAGATGCGCGAACCAGTGGCTCACTGCTTCTTCGGTAATGGCTGCCCGGATGTAGGGCAGGAATTCCGGTCGGCGCGCGATGATGCCGATGTTGGCCGCGTCACCTTTGTCTCCGCTGCGGCCCCAGGCCAGCTGGACCAGCGCAACGCTGCGTTTGCCGCGGTCAAAGGCATCGGCCGCCGGTAGCGGGCCACTCACCGTTGGCAACGAAGCCACGTCGAAAGGTTGACCGGATAACTGTGGCGCAATGACCTTCAGCGCGCCCATGTCGATGCTGGCGGTCAGTAGCGACTTGGGCACCAGGCACGAAAACAGTCGCACCACCGGCTGTACCTTGGGGCGTCCGCCGGTGAAGCCGGTGATGGCGGGCGCCGACATCAGCGCCATCGGGGCGACCTCGCGTGAAAACAGTTCGAGCGCGTCTTTCGTGGGGTGGCGCACGCCCACCTTGAGCATCACTTCACGCGTCGACACCCGGGCATGCGGGCCGTAGGTGTCCTCCGCGCCGATGGCTTCGACACTTGTTTCGCTGAAATCGGGCCAGCCACGTTCCTGGTAATGACGGCGCAAGCGCGCCAGCATCGACGCACCAACGCGCCGCGCCTTGGCGCCGGCATCGATGCCGCCGATCATGAACAGGCTCATGGCGCGAAAGCCGTCGGCGTAGGTGACACTCACCTTGGCCTGGTCGGTGGGCGAGCGGCCACGAGCGCCTTTGACTTCGACACGGTCCGGTCCGGCCTGCTCGAGCGTCACGGCGGTGAAGTCGCAGATCACGTCGGGCAGGATGTAGCAGCGCGGGTCGCCGATCTCGTACAGCATCTGCTCGCCCACGGTGGAGGGGCAGACCAGCCCCCCGGTGCCGGCCGGCTTGGTAATGACGAAGCTGCCGTCGGCCTTGCATTCGGCGATGGGGAAACCCATGTTGTCCCATCCGGGCACGCTGGCCCAGTCGGTATAGTTGCCGCCGGTGGTCTGCGTGCCGCACTCGATCAAATGGCCGGCCAGGCTGCCTTGCGCCAGCAGATCCAGGTCGTCGGCTGTCCAGCCGAATCGTGCGATCAGCGGGGCCAGGGTCACCGCACTGTCGACACAGCGTCCCGTGACCACGATGTCGGCGCCGGCCTCTAGCGCGGCGGCGATCGGAAACGCCCCCAGGTAGGCATTGGCGCTCATGAGCTTGGCGGGAAAAGGCGCGCCGGAAAACATCTCCGTCAGTCCGGCGGAGCGCATCGCCTCTACCTGTGGCAGCAGGTCGTCTCCAAGGACGGCGGCGATTTTCAGATCCACTCCCTCGGCGAGCGCCGCGGCGCACAGCGCATCGCGGCAGGCCGACGGATTGACACCGCCGGCGTTGGCAATGACCCTGATGCCACGCGCTTTCAGATCTTTCATGAGCGGTTGCATCGTGGCCACGAAGTCGGGTGCGTAACCCAGATTCGGATCCTTGGCCTTGGCGCGGATCAACAGCGACATGGTGATTTCGGCCAGGTAGTCAAAGACCAGCACGTCGATGTTGCCGTGCCGGATCAACTGGGCGGCGGCGAACTCGGTATCGCCCCAGAAACCGGAGGCGCAGCCAATGCGCAAGACGCTGTTTGGCATATCAGGTAACTCCTTTCGAGGTATGGGTCTGGTCCGCCGGTACGCCATTGCGCGGCCAGAAAACGCGCCAGATGCCTTTTGCCGTGGCACAAACCTGACCCTGTGCATCGAGCAAATGGCCTTCGGCGAATGCCGTGCCGAGGCTGGCACGCACAACTTTTGCGTGCGCCTCGAAATGATTGCCGGTGGCTGCCGCGACATATGTGATGTCGAGGTTGATGGTTGATTGGCGCAACCGGGCCGGGTCGATGCTGCGCGCTTCTGGCCTTGCAAGCAGCGCCGATGCAATCGCGCATCCGAGCGCGCCGTCGAACATATAGGCGATCACGCCGCCGTTGAGTACTTCGGCCGACCCACCGCCGCCGCGCTGGGAATCGAGCACCATCGGCAGCCGAACGACCGATTGACCTGCGCCCGTCAATTCAAGCTGAAGGCCCTGTGCGCGCATGAACTCGTTGTTGCCCCAGCGCTGCCAGAACGCATCGAGGACATCTTGGGCAAGGGGTTCACTGGTCATGGTCGGGTCGGCTTTGCGCAAAGTATGACGTGGTCGCACGCGCGGTTCATGCCAGTGCCAGAGACTGGATGCGCTGCACGTGCGCCAGCAGGGAACGCCTGGCCAGGGGCCAAAGCCCCCTGGGTGTGTCGGCGTATGCCAATGGCACCCATGCGTCGATGCCACCGTCCGGTGCCTGGCGCATGGCCGCAATGACCTTTGCTTCGCGGCCCAGGCGGTGCGCCTTCAGTCGGGCGATAGCTGCACTGGCAGAACCCATGACGTGGCCGTGGGCCGGCAGAATGAAGCGGATGTCGTCGCGCACGCAGGCGGCGGTCAGGCGGTCCAGCGAATCGAGGTATGCCGTCATGTCGCCGTCTG
>CAXBDR010000159.1:0-10225 GCA_963974265.1 uncultured Rhodoferax sp. | reverse complement strand
CACGGTGCTGCGCAACAGCCGGGCCGCCGTGTCGCAGTTGCCCAGTGCGGCGCTGGCCGACCGCCATGGTGGCGACATCGTCACCGATCCGTCGGATGCCGACGGACTGACGGCGCGCGAACCGGTCGTCGTGCTCGACGTCCAGCTCGACGCCGATGCCGCCGCCGGCATGCGGCGCATCGGCGAGCGCGCCTGGGTGCGATTCGACGCCGGTGCCGCCCCGCTGGTGCTGCAATGGGCGAACACCCTGCGACGCGCCGTGGAGCGCCGCTTCAATCCGCAACAGTAGGCCCCGCGCATGGCACCCGATCTCGCGCACCTGCTGCCGGCGCCCGGTCCGATGTGGGGTCCTTATCCGCAACGCGGCGACGCCGACAAGGCGCCGCCGGCGCGTGGCCTGGCATGGCGTTCGGCGCTGGCCCGGTGCCGCGCGCTGGCACGCGCCGCCGCGCCGCACGCCACGCAGTGGCAGGCCCTGCCGGTGCCACAACGCCCCGCCGCACTGGCTGCGTTGCGCAGCGAGCTGCGCCGCCGGGGCCTGTGTGCCGGGGCAACGGCGCGTGCCCTGGGTGTGGTGTCGGCCAGTGCGTTCGACACGCTCGGCCTGCAACCGCGCGCAACCCAGTTGATGGCCGCCGGCGCGCTGCTCGACAACCACATGGCGGAGATGGCCACCGGCGAAGGCAAGACCCTGGCCATCGCCATGGCGGCCGCCGTGGCGGCACTGGCCGGCATGCGTGTCCATGTCGTCACCGCCAACGACTACCTCGCCCGCCGCGACGCCCATCAGATGGCTGCGTTGTTCAACGCCCTGGGCCTGCGCGCAGCCGCGCTGGCCGATGCCGGCACGGATGCACCGGCCCGGCGCGCCGCCTACCGGCACGACATCGTCTACGCCACCGCCAAGGACCTGGCCTTCGACTTCCTGCGCGATCGCCAGGCTCTGGGCCCGCATCACCGCTATCACCATGCCGCCAGAAGCCTCGGTACAGGCGCGGCTGCGACCCCACCGCTGATGCAAGGCCTGTGCATGGCCTTGCTCGACGAGGCCGACAGCATCCTGCTCGACGAGGCCGACGTACCGCTGATCCTGTCGCAGGCCGCCCCGCATGCCGCGCGCCGCGCCTTCCTGTGGCAGGCGCTGGCGCTGGCACGCAAGCTCGACGCTCCCCAGCACTTCATGGTGCGGCCGCGCGACCGCCATGCGGCCCTGACCGAGGCGGGCGAAACCCGGCTGTCGGAGCTGGCGTCGACGCTGGACGGACCCTGGCGCCGGCCACGGTATCGGCGCGAAGCGGTCGTCACCGCACTGGCCGCCCTGCATGTGTTCGAACGCGACACGCATTACCTGGTGCGCGACGGCGCGATCGAACTGCTGGACGAAGTCACCGGCCGGGTCGCGCACGGAAGGGTCTGGTCACGCGGCCTGCATACCCTGGTGGCGCTGAAGGAAGGCCTGAGTCCGCCACCGGAGACCGAAACCGTGGCTCAAACCACGTTCCAGCGCTTCTTCCAGCGCTATTGGCGCCTGTGCGGCATCAGCGGCACCCTGCGCGAGGCCGCGGCCGAGATGCGTGCGGTGTACGGCATGCAGGTGGTCGCGATCCCGTTGCACCGTCCGTCACGGCACCGGATCCTGCCCACCCGCCTGTTCGCCAACCGCGACACCTTGCTCGACGCGGTGGTGCAACGGGTCCGGACGATGCATGACCAGGGTCGCCCGGTCCTGGTGGGGACCGACAGCGTTGCAGATTCACAACAGTTGTCAGGCCGATTGCAGGCCGCGGGCCTGGCGCATCGCGTGCTCAACGCGCGGAACGACGCGCAGGAAGCCGACATCGTCGCCAGTGCCGGGCTGGCCGCCAGCGTGACCGTGGCCACCCGCATGGCCGGCCGCGGCACCGACATCGAACCGGATGCCGCCGCGCTGGCGGCCGGCGGCCTGCATGTGTTGTCGTGCCAGCACAATCCATCGCGCCGGCTGGACCGTCAATTGGCCGGACGGGCCGCGCGCCATGGGGACCCGGGCAGCCATGAACACTGGATGGCGCAGGACGCGGCCCAGGCCGCCGGCATGTCGGCACTGTCCGTTGCCGCCGCGTGGCCGCTCGCGCGCGGCGGCCGGATCGGTGGCCATCTGCTGGATGCGGCGCGACGCCTGGCGCAATGGCAGGAGGACCGCCGCCGGACAACGCTTCGACGCCAACTGCTGCAGCAAGACCTCGAATGGGAACGCAGGCTGGCGTTTGCGGGCGGTTCCGTGTGACATTCGCCCTTCGACGCGACCGATCGTCGCTGCTATCATGCCGCCACCGGGAGAATCTCAAGAGCCTTCCCGACGCCCCGCGCAACCGGAACACAGAGCCAGGAGGCGATCCGGCCGCTTTTCCGGGCATCGACGGAATGACGGCCTACTATGCTTGCGTGATGGACTTACGACCACCGGTGCACTTCATGCCCTCTTCCGGACTGCGACGGCCCTGTATTCCAGGGCCTTGTTCTGCCATCGAACCACGAATCCCGCATGCATCGCGGCACCTGCCGGGGCTGCGCGCGCGTGGCGCCGTGGCCCTG
Organism: uncultured Rhodoferax sp.; assembly: GCA_963974265.1. GTDB lineage: Bacteria > Pseudomonadota > Gammaproteobacteria > Burkholderiales > Burkholderiaceae_C > CAISIP01. The sequence goes on along the minus strand of CAXBDR010000159.1, from coordinate 7,651 downwards.
TTGGCGCTGCTGCTGCTGCCCCTGAGCGGTTCGGGCGCGACGCCCGGCGCCAGGGTCGGTTCGACGATGGCACGATCCGTCGGTTGCCTGATCGAACCCGATCGTGTCGCCGATGTCGGCTCCCAGGTGGTCGGCCTGGTCGAGCGGCTGCACGTGGAACGTGGCGACAACGTCAGGGCGGGCCAGAGCCTGATCACGCTGCGCGGCGACGTCGAACGCGCCAACATGGGCGTGGCCGACACCCGGTCCCGTGTCGATGCCGAGATCCTGGCCGCGCAGGCCAGCCTGGACCTGGCGATGCAGAAGGTGCGCCGGGCCGAATCCCTGGTGGCACAACAATTCGTATCGCAGCAGGCCGTCGATCAGGCGCGTGGCGAGGCCGAAGTGGCGCGCCAGAAGCTCAAGCAGGTCGAAAGCCAGCGGCGGATCTGGGTCGAGGAACGCAAGGTCGCGCAGGCCCAGCTCGCATTGCGGACCGTGCGCAGCCCGTTCACCGGCGTGGTCGTCGAGCGTTACGTCAACCAGGGCGAACGGGTCGAGGAGCGACCGATGTTGCGGGTCGCGGTGATCAACCCGTTGCGGGTCGAGTTGCTCGTGCCCACCGCCTTGTACGGCAGGCTGGCCAAGGGCGACCAGATCCAGGTGCTGCCGGAGTTGCCCGATGCCCGGCCGGTCACCGCCACGGTCCGCCATGTCGACCGGGTGCTGGATGCGGCGAGCAACAGTTTCCGCGTCCGTCTTTCCTTGCCCAACCCGGATTACCAGTTGCCCGCGGGCCTGCGCTGCAAGGCCGACATACCCGGCGCCGAGGTGCTGGAGCCGACCGCGCCGGCGGGACCGAACGGGCCCGCGACCACGATCACCCGCCCCAAACCCACGCCCGCCGTGCTCCGTCCGGACGCGACGGCACCGCGGACCCCGTCGCGCTGACTGCCGCCGGCACGCGCGCGCAGCTGCGATGTCCCTGCCATTGCCCAGCCTCCGTCCGGTCTGCGAGACCATGGAGGAACGCATCCTGCATTCGGCCGATCTCGCGCCCTTGCTGGTGTCCGACGTCGGCAGCGGCCTGGCGCTGCAGCAGCCGGTGCAGCAACAAACTTCGGCCAACGAGCCACTCGCGCGCATCGGTGAGATCGCCTTTGTCGACCTGTCGGTACCCGACGCCGGTGCACTGCTGGCCGACCTGCGGTCGCAGCAGGCAGCCGGTCGGGCGCTGGAGATCGTCACCATCGCCGCCGACGAGGACGGCCTGGCCCGGATCGGCCAGACGCTGGCCGGTCGCAGTGACATCGGTGCCGTCCACGTACTGGCGCACGGCAGCGATGGCACGATGCAACTGGGGCATACCCGGCTGGATGCCGACACACTGCTGACCCGCGCCGACGCGATCGCCGCCTGGTCCGGCGCGCTGACGGTCGACGCGGACCTGCTGCTGTATGGCTGCGATTTCGCGCAATCGGGCGTGGGGCAACAACTGGTGCGCGATCTGGCGCTGCTGACCGGCGCCGACGTGGCCGCCAGCACTGACCTGACCGGCGCAGCCGCCATGGGCGGCAACTGGACGCTGGAGGCGCACACCGGCTATATCGAAGCCACCATTTTGCCGAGCACGCAGGCCCAGACACAGTGGCAAGCGACGCTGGCGCTGCTGGCGAGCGATCCGATGGGAACGTCGGGCAACCTCAGCGGCAGCGGCGGCGGAACCGGCTGGGCCGGCAACTGGTCCGGCGGCGGCAGCTCGATCCGCTTGTCCAGCGGAAGCCTGAGCGACCCGAGCGGCTTGTTGCCGGCCAGCGGCGGCAAGGCGCAGTTCCAGCTGGCCAGCCTGATCTTCCCGTCGACCGCGACCGCGGCACGTGATCTGGGCGGCGACATCGGTGCGGACGGAACGACGACCTGGATCAGTTTCGTGATCCAACCCGACACCGGCGGCATCAACTATGCGGGCGTCCAGTTCGGCAGCAGTTCGGCAACCGTCGGTTTTGCCGGTTTCAACAACGGGCAATTCGTCATCGGTGAGGCGGGAACGGCCGGCAATGCGGTCGCCGGCACCAATCCGGTCAATGGTCAGAACGCACTGCTGGTGGTCAAGCTCGAACACGCTGCCGGCAACGACACGTTGACGCTGTACGTCAACCCGACACCGGGCCTGACCACGCCTGATTCCGCCCTGACCGCAAGCGCAAGTATCGACCTGGGCAGTTTCAGGCGCATAGCCATCACCGGCAGCACCGTATTGATCGGCAGCAACACGAGCGTCATCGACGAAATCCGCGTTGGCCAGAGTTATGCCGACGTCGCCCCGACGGCCGCGCCGGTCATCACCAGCAACGGGGGCGGCGCCACCGCCGGCGTGTCCATCGCCGAGAACACGACCCATGTGACGACGGTTGCAGCCATCGACTACGACACGGCGTCGCTGACCTACAGCATCGCCGGCGGTGCCGACGCAGCCCTCTTCCAGATCGATGCGGGCACCGGCGTGTTGCGCTTCCAGAATGCGCCGGACTTCGAGACCCCGCTCAGCGCGGCCGCCAACAACATCTATGACGTCATCGTGCGCGCCAGCGATGGCACGCTCAGCGATGACCAGGCGATCGCGGTCACGGTGACCGATGTGTCCGGCGGACCGATCATCGTCTCGACCACGTCCGACGTGTACGACGGCAACGTCGGCTCGATCGAACTGCTGATCGCCAACCCGGGTGCCGACGGCCTGATCTCGTTGCGCGAGGCGATCACCGCGGCCAACAATACGCCGGGCACCGACACCATCACCTTCGGCGTCAACGGCACGTTCACGCTATCGTCGATCGCCGGCACCGGCGACGACAACAACGACAAGGGTGACCTCGACCTCAAGGACAGCCTGGTCATTGTCGGCAATGGCAGCGGCAACACCATCATCAGCGGCTTCGGCACCGACCGGGTGTTCGACCTGCGCAGCGGCGCGGGCACGGTCGCCATGTCGGGCCTGACGATCCAGGGCGGCGGCGGCGAGGATGGCGGCGCGATGCGCATCGACGCGTCGGTCACGGTGACGCTGACCGACGTCGTCGTCCGCGACAGCAACGGCAACGATGGCGGCGCGATCTACAACCAGGGCAGCCTGACGATCACGCGCGGCGTCTTGAGTGGCAACACCGCCGTCAACAACGACGGTGGCGCCATCTTCAACACCGGCACACTGGTACTCGACCAGGTCGAACTGGCCAACAACAGTGCGACCGGCAGCAACAAGGGTGGCGCGCTCTACAACAAGGGAACCGCCACCCTCACCGACGTCTGGGCGTATGGCAACAGCGCCGAGGACGGTGGCGCCTTGTGGATGAGCGGCATCGGCAACAACGTCACGCTGACCAACGTGACGCTGAACGCCAACGCGGCAAGCAAGGACGGTGGCGCGATCTACGGCGAGGCCGGCGGCCGGCTGAACGCCACCAACGTGACGATCAGCGGCAATTCGGCGGGCGAACATGGCGGCGCCATACGGGGCAAGACCACTAACTGGTCGCTTGCCAGCGCCACCATCGCGGACAACCACGCAACGCTGGGAGCCGGCGCCATCCACGCCGACGACAACAATGCCGTACGACTCAAGTCCACCATCCTCGCATCGAACACCAGCGGCGCCGGGGCCTCGATCAACGTCAGCAACCGCACTCTGCAGTCGCAGGGTCACAACCTCGCCACGCAGTCCACGTCCTGGCTCGACCATCCCCAGGACATCATCTCGACCAGTGTCGCCCTGAAGCTGGAGGCCCTGGCGGCCAATGGCGGTTTTGCGCCGACCCACGCGCTGCTGCTCGGTTCGACCGCGATCGACATGGGCGACTCCTCCGCCCTGACCGATCAGCGTGGCGTGGCGCGTGTCGGCACGGCGGACATCGGTGCCTACGAATACAACCTGGGCAACTCCGCGCCGACGGTCGGCTCCATCGCCAACCAGACCACCGCCGAGGACACGGCGCTGGGCCCGCTGGCCTTCACGATCGACGACCTCGAATCCGGACCCGATGGCCTCATCGTGACGGCGACCTCGCTCAACAACGGCTTGTTGCCCCAGGCCGGCATCGTGCTCGGCGGCACCGGCGCCAATCGCACGATCACGCTGGCGCCGGCGGCGAACGCGAACTCGGTGCTCAACGGAGGCTCGGTCACGGTGCGGATCTCGGTATCGGACGGTGTCAACACGACGCTGCGCGACTTTCTGCTGACGGTCAACCCGGTCGCCGACGATCCGGTGGCGGTGGACGACCTCGCCTCGACGCCGGCGGCGACGACTGTTGTGGTCGCGGTGCTCGGCAACGACGACGACGTGGACGGCGACAGCTTCGTCATCGACTCGGCCAGCCTGCAGGACGGCACCCAGGGCAGCCTGGGTTTCGACAACAACACCATCACCTTCACGCCCGGCCCGGCCGTGACCGGCGCCGTGCTGATCAACTACACGGTGCGCGACAGCACCGGCCGGATCTCGAACACCGCCGTGCTGACGGTCAACGTCGGCGCCAACAATGCGCCCACGGCCGCCGGCGGCATGGTGGCGCTGAACGAGGACACGAGCCGCGCCATCGTGCTGGCCAACCTGGGTTATGGCGACCCGGACGGCCATGCGTTCGCCGCGCTGCGCGTGGACGGCCTGCCCACGGCCGGCAGCCTCTGGTTCAATGGCGAGCTGGTGACCAGTGCCGGGCTGATCGTCAACGCGGCCGATCTGGCCGCGGGCAAGCTCGTGTTCACGCCGGCCACCAACGCCAATGGCGCCACCTACGCGACGCTGCAGTTCAGCGTACAGGACAGCGTGGGCGCGTATTCGGCTTCCAGCGCGACGCTGACGTTCAATGTCGTGGCGCAGTCGGACGCGCCGATCGCCGTGGACGACGCCGCCAGCACGCCGATCAACCAGCCGATCGACGTGAACGTGCTGGCCAATGACAACCATCCGGACGGCGGCGCGGTCTCCTATGCCATCACCGGTGTCGCGCTCGACGATCCGTCGCTGGGCTCGGTGTCGATCTCCTACGCGCTGGACGCCCGCGGGTCGGTCCTGTTCACGCCGACCAGCAATATCAGCGGCGAGGTCGTCATCCGCTACACGATCACCGACGACGCCACCACGCCGGCGAGCAGCGTCGGCACGCTGCGCGTCACGGTCGGTGTCAACACCGCGCCGAGCAGCGCCAACAACACGGTCTCGGTGGCCGAGGACGGTAGCTACACGGTACAGGTTGCCGACATCGGCTATGCCGATGCGGACGCGGGGCAGAGCTTTGCCGCGCTTCGCGTCGACCAGCTGCCGCAGTTCGGCATCCTGTATATCGCCGGCGTGGCGGCGCAGATCGGGGATTCGATCACGGCGGCACGGCTGGCCGCGGGCGACCTGGTCTACCAGCCGCAGACGGACGGCAACGGGCCCGGCTTCGACCAGTTCCTGTTCAGTGTCGTCGACAGCGCCGATACCCGCTCCGTCAGCTACACCCTGACGATCGACGTGACGCCGGTCAACGATGCGCCGGTGGCCAGCGGCGGCGCCGTGTTGCCTGGCGTGACCGAGGATGCGCCGGCGCCGGACGGTGCCACCGTGGGCAGCCTGTTCAGCGGCAATTTCAGCGACACCCGCGACGCCGGCAACCCGGGCCAGAACCAGCTGGCCGGGATTGCCGTCGTCGGGCAGAACCTCGTGCCGACGCAAGGCCGCTGGCAATATTCGATCGATGGCGGGCTGTTGTGGAACGATTTCGGCGGGACCTTGAGCGACAGCGCCGCGGTTGCGCTGCGCGACACCGACTGGCTGCGTTTCCTGCCAGGGGCCGACTTCAACGGCACGCCCGACGACCTGACGGTGCGACTGATCGACAACGCGGTCGCCGTGACCGGCGGCGCCGCCATCGACGTTTCCGGCCACGGCGGGACATCGGCATTCAGTGCGGCCACCGTCAGCCTGTCGACGTCGGTGGGTGCGATCAACGACGCCCCGACGATCGTGGCGCCGGGGTCGATCACGGTGGTCGAAGACCTTGCCAGCCCCTTGACCGGAATCGTCTTTGCCGATGTCGACGCCGGCGCCGGCATCGTCACGGCCAACTTCGGCGTGGCCAGCGGCAGCCTGAGCGCCACGTCGACAGCGCTGGTCACGGTCGGTGGCGACAGTGCCAACCTCACGCTGCGGGGCACGCTGGCCGACATCAACCTGTTCCTGGCGACGAATCAGCTGCGGTTCACGACGGCGCTCGACGCCACGGCCAGCGTCACGCTGACCATCACCATCGACGACGAAGGCCATTCCGGCGTCGACCCCGGGGCCAGCGGCGGCGCCAACTCCGAAGCGACGAGCAAGACCGTCACCCTGGTGGCGACCGCCGTCAACGATGCGCCAACGCTGACTGCGCCTGCCACCCTGGTGGTCATCGAAGACGCGGCCAGCCCGATCACCGGCATCGTGTTCGCCGACGTCGATGCCGGCTCCGGCGCCGTCGTGGCCAGCTTCGGTGTCGCCAGCGGCACGCTGGGCGCCTCGCCCGGCAACGGCGTTGCGGTTGCCGGCGCGGGTACGCAGGCCATGACCCTGACCGGCTCGATCGCGGACATCAACGCCTTCATCGCCGCCGGCAACCTGCGTTTCACGACGGCCAGCGGCGCGACCGCCGATGTGGCACTGACGATCACGATCAACGACGGCGGGCATACCGGCACCGGCGTGCCCGAGACGGCCACTGTCAACCGTACCCTGACGGTCAGTCCCCTGAACAAGGCGCCGCAGGTGTCGGCGCCGGCGCTGCTGACGGCCGTCGAAGACGTCCCCGGCGCGATCACCACGATCAGTTTCAGCGACCCCGACGCCGGCAACGCCATCGTCAACGCAGGCTTCAGTGTCGACAGCGGCACGCTGGCCGCGATTGCCGGCAACGGCGTAGCGGTCACCGGTTCGGGTACGCAAGCCCTGGTGCTGAGCGGCTCGATTGCCGACCTCAACGCCTTCATCGCCAATGGCGGAATCGGCTTCACCACGGCGCAGGACGCAAACGCCAACGTCACGCTGCGCAGCACGATCGACGATGGCGGCAACACCGGCCTCGGGGGGGCCCGTTCGGCGTTCGCGACCAGCACCATCGTCGTCACGCCGGTCAACGATGCGCCCGTCCTGGCGGCGCCTTGGGCCGACCAGGCGGTCGTCGCCACCCAGGCGGCGCTGCTGCAGATTCCGCCGGCCAGTTTCACCGACCCCGACGCGGGCGATTCCCTGCGTTATGCGGCGACGCTGGCAGACGGATCGGCATTGCCCGCCTGGCTGCAGTTCGATCCGCTGGCGCGCAGCTTCTCGGCCGATGCAGCCCTTGCCGACGTGGGCACGCTCACGCTGCGCGTGACCGCCACCGACGACGCCGGCGCATCGGCCCAGATGGTGTTCAGGCTGTCGGTCGTGGCGCCGACGCCGGTGGCCGAGCCGGTCGAGCCGGAGGCGGCTGCGCCGGTCGCCGCGCCGGCGAACAGCGACGACACCGACCCACCGGCGCCGGTCGAGGCCGTCGAAGAGACAGCGGCCGAACCCGCTCCGACCACGGACCTCGAGATTGCCATCGAGCCGCCCCCGGCGCTGATTGCGTCGGACCCGGTGGAAATCGACATCGATACCCGTATCACCGTGGCG
>CAXBDR010000158.1:0-10249 GCA_963974265.1 uncultured Rhodoferax sp. | reverse complement strand
TGGCTACCGCACCGCGATGATCGGCAAGGCCCACTTCAAGACCTCGCACACCTTCACGCCCACCGGCTCGCCGGAATGCCGCGAAAGCAGTGCGCGTTATGGCGCCGACTGGATGGGGCCCTACATGGGCTTCGACCAGGTCGAGCTGATGCTCGAGGGGCACAACATGTTCCCGCCGATGAAGCCGCCGCTGGGCCAGCACTACGAACGCTGGTACCACATGGACGGCCGCGGCGACGAACGCACGGCCTTGTACCAGCAGGCGGTGACGCCATCGGTGGGCGCGCACGAGACCTGGAACTCGGCCTTGCCGGTTGCCTGGCACAACTCGAGCTGGATCGGCGACCGCACCATCGACTTCCTGCGCCGCAAGGGCGAGCAGCCGTTCTGCGTGTGGGCCTCGTTCCCCGACCCACACCACCCGTTCGATGCGCCCGAGCCCTGGTGCCACCTGCACCATCCGGACGAGGTCGACCTGCCCGAACACCGCACACTGGACCTGGACCGCCGCCCCTGGTGGCACCGCGCCAGCCTGGAGGGTTCGCCGAAGATGGAAAACGAGCGGCTGCGCAGGTTCCGCGAGAAGTCCTCGCGCACGCCGCACCAGAGCGACGAGCAGCTGCGCCACCTGATCGCCAACTACTACGGCATGATCTCGCTGATCGACCACCAGGTCGGGCGCATCCGCATCGCGCTGCGCGAGCTGGGCCTGGCCGACGACACCATCGTCGTCTACTCCACCGACCACGGCGACTGGCTCGGCGACCACGGCCTGCTGCTCAAGGGGCCGATGGCCTACGAAGGCCTGTTGCGCGTGGGTCTGCTGTTCGAGGGGCCGGGCGTGCCGGCCGGCAAGGTGGTGGCGGACCCGGTGTCCACGCTCGACCTGGCGCAGACCTTCTGCGACTACGGCCAGGCACCGCTGGACGACACGGTGCACAGCCGCAGCCTGCGCCCGCTGCTCGAGCGCGACGACGCCAGCCGCGATTTCGCGTATTCGGAATGGGACCTGCGCGCATCGCGCTCGGGTGTCGACCTGCAGCTGCGCACGGTGCGCACGCAGCGCCACAAGCTGACGATGGAACTGATCAGCGGCGCGGGCGAACTCTACGACCTGCAGGAAGACCCGAGCGAGATGCACAACCGCTTCGACGACGCGGCACTGGCCGCGGTGCAACGCGAGTTGCAGGGCATGATCGCCAGCCGGCCCGACGACGCGTGTGCGCCGTTGCCGCAGGTGGGCATGGCCTGAACGAGCGCCTCGAGGCCTTGTCAGGCGGGCTGGGTCGCGTGCCAGTCCGGCGGCGGGCGAAAGGCGCGGATCTGCTCGGCTATGCATTCGACCGCCGGCGTCGGATGCCGTCGCGCGGCCAGCGCCAGATGGTAGGTGTGGCGCAGCTCCGGACTCACCAGCCGCGCCGCGGCCAGCTCACCGCGAGCCACCTCGAGGTAGACCGTCGGCCAGGCCGCGACGGTGTACAGGTCGCCACTGGCCACGACACGCTTGATCAGGCCCACGGCATTGATCTCCAGCACGACCCGCAGCGCCATGCCGCGCCGCGTGGCCTCCTCCTCGACCAGCACGCGCCCGCCGTTGCGCGCGGTCGACAACACCAGGTCGATGCCGGCGAGGCGACTGAACGGCACGCTGGCGCGTGCCGTGTGCGCCGCGCCGGCGCACGACACCAGCAGCAGCGGCACCGAGAACAAGGGACGCGACTCGGCGATGCCCGCTGCCGGCGCGCGCGACAACACGCCGATGTCGATGCGCCCGTCGCCGAGCCACTCCTCGATCTGGTGCGTCGTGCCTTCGGTGATCTGCAGGCGCACGTCCGGATACCGGGTACGGGTCTGCGCCAGCACCTCCTCGACCAGCGGCCAGCTCAGGCCGGGCTGGATCGCGATGCGCACGGTGCCCGACACGGCGCCGCGGCGCTCCGACATCCAGCCCTTGAGCCGCACGGCGTCGGCGACCAGTGTCTCGGCGCGTGGCAGCAGGTCCAGCCCGGCCGGGGTCAGGGTCGCACCACGGCCGGTGCGCTCGAACAGGCGTACCCCGAGTTCGGACTCGAGCTGAGTGACGGACTTGCTGACCGTGGACTGCGTCGTCATCGCCAGCGTGGCCGTGCGCGAGAAACTGCCGGTGGCGGCAACGTCCAGGAACAACTTGAGGTCGCGCAATTCCATGGCGGGTCGGGTTCAACAGTTTGCGAATAGCTGATATCGGATCATTCCTCTTCCATCATACCGATCGGCTGCCTAGACTGCCGTGGTTCACATCAACCGAGAGGAGACATCCATGTTCGAGAAGCTGCTGAGGGCGTTGTTGCTGGCCGGCACCGCCCTGCTGGGCACGGGTGGCGCCCATGCGGCCGGGTACCCGGAGAAAACAATCCGCCTGGTCGTGCCGTACGCACCCGGCGGCGCGTCCGACATCCTGGCCCGCGTGCTGGCACAGAAGCTGACGGACAGCCTGGGACAACAAATCATCGTCGACAACAAGCCGGGCGCCGGCGGCACGATCGGCGCCGACATCGTCGCCAAGGCCTCGCCGGACGGCTACACCCTGCTGCTGGCCGATGTGGCCGTGCAGACCATAGCGCCGTCGTTGTACGCCAAACTGCCGTATGCCCGCGCCGACCTTGCGCCGGTCATCAACCTGGCCACCTTTGCGCACGTGATGATCACCGCGCCCACGTCGAGCCTGGGCAGCTTCGCAGACGTGCTCAAGCGTGAACGCGCCAACCCGGGCAGCACCAGCGTCGCGTCGTCGGGCAACGGCACCAGCACCCACCTCACGGCCGAGATGGTCAACAGCCTGGCCGGCATCAAGCTCACGCACGTGCCCTACAAAGGCGGTGGCGCCGCCTTGGCGGACGTGATGGGCGGCCAGGTCGACGCGATGTTCATCGGCTCTCCACCGGCGATGCCGCTGCTGGCCAGCGGCAAGCTCAAGGCCATCGCCGTGACCACCTCCAAGCGCATGGCGGCGCTGCCGTCGGTGCCGACCGTGGCGGAGTCCGGCCTCGCCGGATTCGAGTCGATCGCGGCGCAAGGCATCTTCGCGCCGAACGGCACGCCACGCGACATCGTCACCCGGCTCAACGGCGAGATTGCGCGCATCATCCACTTGCCCGACGTGCGTGCCCGCTGGGCGCAGCTCGGCGCCGAGCCGGTCGAGAACACGCCGGCGCAGTTCGCGAGCTGGCTCGACGCCGAAGCGGTCAAATGGGGCAAGGTGGTGAAGGATTCCGGTGCCCGTGCCGACTGAGGCGCAGCTGGTACACGCAGGCCCTGCAGCACAATGCCGATCATGACGGATACGCATTTCCTGGGTTATGCGCGCGCCAGCGGCAACGCCGGCGTGCGCAACCATCTGCTGGTGTTGTCGGTCGCCGGCCTCACCGGGCCGGCGGCACGGCGCGTGGCGCAGGCCCTGCCCGGCGCGCGGCTGGTGACGATGCCCTATGGCGGCGGCCTGGTCGGCGACGACCAGGCGCTGCACATGCGCGCTTTGGCGGGCCTGGCCTGCAACCCGAATGTCGGCGCCGTGTTGCTGATCGGCAGCGACCCGCCCAAGCTGCGCACGCTGGCGCAGGCCATCGCGGCGCACGGCACGCCGCTGGCCTCGGTCTGCCTGGACGACTGCGAACACGACAGCCTGAGCCTGAGCGACCGCGCCATTCGCGCCGGCGCGCGGCTGCATCGGGACCTGTCGCGCCAGCGCCGCGTGCCTGTGCCCGTGTCGCAGCTGTTCATCGGGCTCGAATGCGGGCGTTCCGACCCGAGTTCGGGCATCGTCGCCAACCCGCTGATCGGCAGGCTCACGGATGCCGTCGTCGGCCAGGGCGGCAGCGCGGTGTTCGGCGAGACACTCGAATGGCTGGGCGCCGAACACCTGCTGGCGCGCCGCGCCGCGACGCCGGCGGTGGCCGAGGCCGTGCGCGAGGCGGTGCTGCGCCGCGAAGCGCTGGCGACGCGCCAGGGTGTCGACCTGCTGGGCAACAACCCGGGGCCGACGAATATCGCGGCCGGCCTGTCCACCATCGAGGAGAAGTCGCTGGGTGCCATCGCCAAGAGCGGAACGGCGCCGATCGCCGGCGTGCTGGCCTATGCCCAGGCGCCGGCGGCCAAGGGCCTGTATGCGATGGACGCACCGGCGTATTCGCCGGAGTCCTTGACCGGCTTCGTGGCCGCGGGCGCGCAGTTGCTGCTTTTCTCCACCGGCGTGGGCAACAGTTATGTCAGCCTGCTGGCGCCGACGATCAAGCTGTCGGCCAATCCGCAGGCCACGCAGCGCCTGCACGAGCAGCTCGACTTCGACGCCAGCGCCGTGTTGCGCGGTGCCGGCACGCCGGACGATGCGGCGCGCGCGTTGCTGGAATTGCTGGTGGACGTTGCCAGCGGCACCTTGACCTGGGGCGAGGTACTCGGTGAAGGCGATGAAGTGGTCAGCCGCCTCGGAGAAGCCTTGTGAACCGTCCCGAATCGCACCCCCGCACGCAGCAGCGCGCTGCACACCACGAGACCGACACGCCGGCCGGCGCCGCGGCGCAGGCCCTCGTGCTGCACCCGCACGACAACGTGGCCACGGCCTTGTGCGCGCTGGACGCCGCCAGCCGGGTCCGTGCCCGCGGCGCGGGATCTGCGGACGTCGACGTCACGCTGCGCGAGCCGATTGCGCTGTGCCACAAGTTCGCGCTGCGCGCGATTGCGCGGGACGCGGTGGTCGTCAAGTACGGCGAGGCCATCGGCCGCGCCACGCGGGCCATCGAAGCCGGGGAGCATGTACACACGCACAACCTGGTGAGCGCGCGGGCGCGCTGAACCCGTTGCGCCGCCGCGGCGCAGCAGGGCCGGCTACAGGATCAGCGCCAGGCTGGCGTCGAGATGTTCGGACGGCAGGCGCTTGAATCCCGAACGCGCAAAACGATGCAAGCGCCCAACCAGGAAGGCCGTCAACGCCGACGCCATGACCTGCGCGTCGACACTGGGCGTGTCGGTGCCGCTGCCCTCGACGACGGGACGCAGGCTCTGGCGCAACGTGGCTTCGAGCTTGTCGAAGAACTGGTTCATGCGCTGCTGCAGCCGCGCGTTCTCGAACACCAGCGCGTCGCCGACCATCACGCGTGTCATGCCGGGATTCTTCTCGGCGAACTGCAACACCATCGAGATCATCGTGCCGGCCTGGCGCGGCATGGCCGGCGCGGGTGCGGCGGCGTCATCGGCGCCAGCCTGCGCTCGTTCGGCGACCTGGTTGACCAGCGTGAACACGCTGTGCTCGATGAATTCGATCAGGCCTTCGAACATCTGCGCCTTGCTGGCGAAATGCCGGTACAAGGCGGCTTCGCTGACCCCCAGTCGGGCCGCCAGTGCCGCCGTCGTGATGCGATCCGCATCGGGTTGCTCGAGCATCTCGGCCAGTGCCTGCAGGATCTGGATCCGCCGCTCGCCGGGCTTGGGCCGCTTGCGCGCGACGGGTACGGCCACGCCGTCCGGATCGGATGCGCTGAGACTGTTCGGGGCGTCTGGCATGGTGGCGGCGGCGATGGGTTTTTTATTCTCGCATAGCGCCATCTAGGGGCAAACCCGCAGGCGCCTCGTCGCCGGGGCGAACGAGGCGTGTCGGCCAGCCTCGCCGCACGCCGGCGCCGCAGGCATTCAATGGGAACGGATCATGGTGCCGAACGGCTGGTCCGTCAGGATCTCCAGCAGCAACGCGTGCGGGACGCGGCCATCGATGATGTGCACCGAGGCCACGCCACTCTTGGCGGCGTCGAGGGCCGACGCGATCTTGGGCAACATGCCACCGCTGAGCGTGCCGTCGGCGAACATGCCGTCGATCTCGCGCGCCGTGAGGTCGGTCAGCAACTGGCCGGACTTGTCGAGCACGCCGGGGGTGTTGGTCAGCAGCAGCAGCTTCTCGGCCGCCAGCACCATGGCCAGCTTGCCGGCGACGACGTCGGCGTTGATGTTGTAGCTTTCGTTGTCGTCGCCGAAACCGATCGGCGTGATGACCGGGATGAAGGCGTCATCCTGCAGCGCGCGCACCACGCTGGGATCGACGCTGACGATGTCGCCGACCTGGCCGACGTCGTGCTCGCGGCTCGGATCCTGGTTGTCGAGCATCTTGAGCTTGCGCGCCCGGATCATCGCGCCGTCGCGGCCGGTCAGGCCGACCGCCTTGCCGCCGGCCTGGTTGATCAGGCCCACGATGTCCTGCTGCACCTGGCCGGCCAGCACCCATTCGACCACCTCCATGGTCTCGGCATCGGTGACCCGCATGCCCTGGATGAACTCGCCCTTCTTGCCCAGGCGCTTGAGCGCGCTCTCGATCTGCGGGCCACCGCCGTGCACCACCACCGGGTTGATGCCCACCAGCTTGAGCAGCACCACGTCTTCGGCAAAGTCGGCCTGCAGCCCCGGGTCGGTCATGGCGTTGCCGCCGTATTTGATGACCATGGTCTTGCCATGGAACTTGCGGATGTACGGCAGGGCCAGCGCGAGGATCTCGGCCTTGTCACGCGGTGCGATGGGGGACGAATCGGTCATGGGGCAGCAATCAGTGAATGGATGCGGAAAGATGACGTGCCATTGTGCAACATCACCGGGGCCGATCAACTCAACTGACCGTAACCCGATTCGACATAGCCGTGCACGCAGGTCGTGAGCACGGACTTGATGCCGTCCACGTCATCGCGCCGGGCAGCCTCGCGCAGCAGTTCGAGCTGCGCCTCGAGCTCCTTCCAGGGCAGGAACTCCTCGTGCGCCTTCATGATGCGCGGATGGTCGGTCGGCGATGGGTCGTCGCCGATCAGCAGTTCCTCGTAGAGTTTTTCTCCAGGCCGCAGGCCGGTGATCTTGATGGCGATATCGCCGTCGGGCGCCTTCTCGTCGCGCACCGTCAGGCCGGACAGGTCGATCATGCGCCGGGCCAGGTCCATGATCTTGACCGGCTCGCCCATGTCGAGCACGAACACCTCGCCACCCTTGGCCATCGCGCCGGCATAGAGCACCAGCTGCGCCGCCTCGGGAATCGTCATGAAATAACGTGTCACCTCGGGGTGCGTCACCGTCAGCGGCCCGCCACTGGCAAGCTGCGAGCGGAACAACGGCACGACGCTGCCGCTGGAGCCGAGCACGTTGCCGAAACGGACCATGCAAAAACGCGTCTTGCCATTGGCCGCCGCCATGGCCTGCAGCACCAACTCGGCCATGCGTTTGCTCGCACCCATCACATTGGTCGGCCGCACGGCCTTGTCGGTGGACACCAGCACCATGTTGGCCACGTGGCTCTCGGCCGCCGCGCGCGCCACGTTGAGCGTGCCGAACACGTTGTTCATGATGCCCTCGGCCGGGTTGCTCTCGACCAGAGGAACATGCTTGTAGGCTGCCGCGTGGTAGACCCAGTTCGGACGATAGCGGCTGAACACGTCGTGCAGGCGCCGCGGATTCGAGACGCTGCCCAGCAGCGCGACGATGTTGACGTCGAGCCGGCTCGCCGCGCACAACGCCAGCAGCTCCTGGTGGATGGTGTACAGCCCGTATTCGTTGTGGTCGAAAAGCACCAACTGCGCCGGCCTCTCGAGTGCGATCTGGCGGCACAACTCGCTGCCGATGCTGCCGCCGGCGCCGGTGACCAGGACTACGCGGTCGGTGGTCGAGCGGGTCGCGACGGACGGATCCGGAATGACGGGGTCGCGGCCAAGCAGGTCCTCGACATCGAGCTCCTTGAAGTCGCGCACCGTGATGCGGCCACTGGTCAGGTCGGAAATGCCAGGAAGGGTACGGATATGCACCGGCACCGCACGCAGGCTCTCGATGATCTCGTTGCGGCGCGCGCGCGACACGCTGGGCAGGGCCAACAAGATGTCGGTAATGCCGCGTTTGCGCACGAGTTCCGCTATCTTGCTCGCCGGATAGACGACCGCGCCGTTGATGCTGCGCCCTGTCTTGCGCGGGTCGTCGTCGACGAAACCGAGCAGCTTGTACTGGTAGGCGTTGCCGATGGCCGCCGCAGTCTGTACCCCGGACGCGCCGGCGCCGTATATCAGCAGCCGACCTTCGTACTCCAAGCCATGACGACCGGCACGCGACAACCACGCGCGAGCCAGCGTACGGCTACCGGCAACCAGCAGCAGAAACACGAGTGGCTGCAACACGCCCATGCTGCGCGGCACGCCCGGCCAGCGTTGCCACAGCAAGATGGCGAACAGGATCGCACCATACAGCACCACCGCCTTGACGATCGCCATCAGCGCGTCCATGCCGGTGTAGCGGAAGATGGCGCGATACAGGCCGAAGCGTACGAAGATGGGAATGGCCAGCGCGGGTGTCAGGGCGTATGCCCACCACTGCGCGTCGGTTGGCCAGTGCAGGTGGTCGAGCCGAAGGCTGAAGGCGGCCCAGGTGGCCATCGTGGCCAACACGATGTCCAGCCCGATGACCGCCAGCTGCTTGCCCAGTCGCGGCCAGCCGATGATCACGTTACGCATGGTTCGCCCCTCGATGCCAGGACATGCTCGCGGCAAGCAACCACAACAGCGCCGACCCCAGTGCCGCATCGCGCAGAGGGGCATTGACAGCGGCCGTGACCATGACGGCCACGCCCAGCACGACGGTGACGCCACCCGCAAGCGAGTGCCGGCGCCAGCCCGTTGCGACAAAAGCCAGCAGCAGCCAGATCAGGATCAGCATGCCGGGTATTCCCGTTTCCATGCCCGTGAGAAGAAAGTCATTGTGCGGATTGTTCGTGTCGGCAAGATGGGGGGGGGTATCCGGCGGCAGCCGGTCGGCGAAGCCAGCCCATGCAAGGTGCCAGCGTGGCAGCCAGCTGCCCAGTCCGGACCCCAGCACGGGATTCTCGCCGATCGCGACCACCGCCTCCTGTGCCATGCGCCAGCGCAGCCCGATGCTGGTGATCGTGTCGGATTCGGCCTGCACGCCTCGCACGTCACTGACCAGTTCGGCGAAACGGTCATGGACCGTCGGCGACAACCACCAGGCTCCCAATGCCAGCGTCACCACGGCAGCCGCACCAGCGGCGCCGGCGCGCCAGGAACGGAAGCGGCACACCACCACGACCAGCAGCAGCACCGCCATCAGGAGCTGGGCATTGCGTGACTGCGCGTGCACGGCCACGGTCGTGGCCGTGGCCAGACCGGCCACGATGGCGCCTGCGCGGCGTAACAAGCCTTGTTGCGACTGCGCTGCGATCCACCAAAAGATGCCGCTCGCAGTGGCCAGCACGATCATGTTGGCGCTGCTGAAGTTGTTGCGCGACGACAGCAGGCTGCTCCAGATGGTCCAGTCCGGCAGGCCCCAGATCCGGTGTGCGACGACGACGAGGACCGCAACGATCGCGCTGGCGAGGAAAGCCCGGATGGCAAGACGCGCCTCGGCTGCACTGAGCATCAGGCCGACAGAGACGATGAGCGCGACGCGCAGCAGATGGAACAGGCGCGTTGCGGAATCGGGATACCAGGGACCGGCCAGCACGACAAGCAGGGACCAGAGCAGCAGCAATGCCATCGGGAGTGCCACGGCGGTTCGACGCAGACGCGCCAACCGGAGCGATCGGTCCGGCTGCAGGCCAAGCACCAGCAACATGACCAGCAGATTGAGATACATCACGCCGACTGGCAGGAAGGCGCTCAGGCCCCAGCAGAACGCCGCCATGGCCACCAGTCGTGAACGCAGGCCAGCCCCCTCGCCAGCCCCGGAAACTGTCACCGAAAGGGTGTCACTCGCCGATTGCAAAGTCTTCCTTCTTCGCCCCCTGCTCGACCCGTTGGCTCATCCAGCGGGGCATCAGCCCGCGACCGCTCCAGGTTTCTCCGTTCGGGCCACGGTACTTGGGCGCGACCGTGGTCCCGGCCATCTTGCTGGCCTTGCCGCCTTTTGTGCTTGCACCCGCCGCACGCTTGCGGCCGGCGCCGACGGCCTTGGCCCCACGCGTCGTGGCAGCCTGCAGATCCTTGACGGTTATTCCAAACGCCTGCATCTTGGCAAGGATTTCCTGCAAGGTCTTGTCAAACTCCCGCGTACGAATATCGTTGGCCTGTTTCTGTAGTTTCTCGATCTGACTTTGAATATCCAGCAAATTACCCATGACCCAGTCTCCATATTGATGCAATAACTCCCGTTGTACACCGGATATCGGCGCACTAACCTTTTTGATTTGTGCCGATTCTAATGATCCGCGACCTGACGATCAGAAAATCAAATGGCGCGTTTCGCGTGACGCCTT
>CAXBDR010000157.1:0-10279 GCA_963974265.1 uncultured Rhodoferax sp. | reverse complement strand
CTGGGCTTCGGGCAGCGGATAGGTGCCTTCGGTCTCGATCGGGTTCTGCGTGGCCATGACCAGGAAGGGTTCGGGCACCCGGTGCGTCTCGCCGGCGATCGTGACCTGGCGCTCCTGCATTACCTCGAGCAGCGCGCTCTGCACCTTGGCCGGCGCCCGGTTGATCTCGTCGGCCAGCAGCAGGTTGGTGAAGACCGGTCCGAGCGCGGTGCTGAAGTCGCCGGTCTTCTGGTTGTAGATGCGGGTGCCGACCAGGTCGGACGGCACCAGGTCGGGCGTGAACTGGATCCGCTTGAAGTTGCCGCGGATGGTGTTGGCCAGCGTCTTGATGGTCAGCGTCTTGGCCAGGCCGGGAACCCCTTCGACCAGCAGGTGACCCTGGGCCAGCATGGCCACCATCACGCGTTCCAGGAAGCGATCCTGGCCGACCACCACGCGCTTGACCTCGTACAGGATCTGTTCCATCAGTTCGGCGGTCTCGGAATTGACCTTGGGTTGCGTGTCCATGAAGACTCCTGTCGAAAGGGTTGGCTTGGAGGGAAGGGGGAGCGAACGATGGCGTTGGCGGGCGCCTCAGAACGGATGCAGGCCCACGGCCGATGCAGCGTTCTCGATCGGCACGGCGAATCCGATGCCGATGAAGGTGCGCTGGTCGCCGGGATTGAGGATGGCGGTCACGATGCCGACCACCTGCCCGTCCATCGTGGCCAGCGCGCCGCCCGAGTTGCCGGGGTTGGCCGCGGCGTCGAACTGGATCAGGTTGGTCATTTCCTGCTTGCCTTCGGGCGAGCGGAACGAGCGGCCCAGCCCCGAGATGACGCCGGCCGAGGTCGATGGTCCGATGCCGAACGGAAAGCCGACCGCCACGACATGGTCGCCAGGCATCAGGTCGCCGGTGGAGCGCATGGTCGCGGCCATCAGGTCGTCGGGAATCTTGTGCGCCTGCAATACGGCCAGGTCGTCCTGCGCCTGCACGCCCTTGATCGAGGCCTCCGACTCCAGGCCGTCGGCGAACACCACCTTGATGGTGTCGGCGCCCGCGACCACGTGCAGATTGGTCAGGATGATGCCTTTGTCGACGATGACCACGCCGGTGCCGACGCCGCGTTCGACGTCCTCGCGGCCGTTCGTGCCCTTTTCATAACTCATGACCCGCACGATGGACGGGGCAATGGCATGGGCGGCGCGCGCCGCCGCCGACGGCAGGACGGTCGTCTCCAGCGTCTTGAGGACGGCGTTGTCGATGTCTTCCTGGGTCAGCACCCGGGCCGCCGGCCCGGACAGCGACACCGCGACGAACACCAGGGCCGCCAGCAGCAGGCCGATCGCGGCCCACAGCAGCCGGGGGTCCGCCGCCAGGGCCTTGGCCTTTTGCGCACGTCGCGCGGCGGTCACGGCCTTGGCGGCCTCGTCCGACGCGGCATCACCGCCGGGAGGGGGTGGAACTCGGGAGCGGCTGTACAGAGCGGGTCTGCGCATCGGGTCACCTGCAACGGTTGGTAACGGGGTGGAATTGACGGTATCACGGTTCTCGTGTCCGTGCACATCGGAGTTATCCCATCCGATCGGTCCGCGGGGTGTTCGGTTCCCCGTCGCCGCGTTTCGCCGGCCGAAATCAGGCGCCGGGCTCGCGGGCGCGACGCATCAGGCCGAGCGCGATTGCGGCCGAGACGATCATCAGGAACAGGCTGACCGCATTGAGCACCGGCGTGGCGCCCTCGCGCATGCGGCCGTACATCATCACCGTCAGCGGCGGATCCGACCCCACCAGCATCAGCGTGGTGTTGAAGTTTTCGAACGACATCAGGAACGAGATGGCGGCCGCGCCGACCAGCGACGGCGCCAGGTAGGGCAGGGTGACCGTCCACAATACCGCCGCACGGGAGGCGCCGAGGTTGTAGGCCGCGTCCTCGAGCGTGCGGTCGAATCGCTTGAGCCTGGCGCTGATCGTCAACGTGGCAATGGACACGATATACGAGAACTGCCCCAGTACGACCAGCGGCAGCCCGGGCCGCAGGAATTCCAGTTCCAGCGCCCACATGTCGTCGGCGAACTGTGCCAGCCGGCTGGCGAACGCCAGGATGGAAATGCCCAGGATCACGCCGGGAATGACCAGCGGTGCGAGCATCAGCAGGGAGATCGCTGCCTTGCCACGGAAGTCGGCACGCTCGAGCAGGAAGGCGTTGGCCGTTCCCACCAGCACCGACAGCAGCGTCACCCAGGACGCGACCACGACGCTGGTCCACAGGCTGGCCAGCACCGGGCCGTCGGCGAACAGGCCGACCCGCTCCGAGCCGGCGGCGCCGAAGAACCAGTCCAGCGTGAAGCCGTTCCACGGTGGCGCCGGATACGGGGCGTCGTTGAACGCGAACACCGCCACCACGGCCAGCGGCAGGAACAGGAAGCCGAAGAACAGCAGCGCATAGACGACGGTGCCGCCGCGCAACCAGGCGGGTCGGGGCAGGGATGGAATCATGATCGCCGCATCACATCGCCGAACTGCTGTCCGGTCAGTTTCAGTCCTGCCCAGACGATGGCCGTCGACAGCCCCAGCAGCAGGAAGCCGAAGGCGGCGCCCTGCTCCCAGTTGAATCGGGTGATGAACTGGTTGTAGATCTGCTCGGTGAACCACAACGAGTTCTTGCCGCCGAGCAGGGTGGGCGTGAGGTAGTTGCCCAGTGTCAGCATGAACACCACGATGCAGCCGGCCACGATGCCCGGCGCGGCATGCGGCACGATGATCTGGCGCAGGATGGACCAGCCATTGCCCCCCAGGTCATAGGCGGCCTCGATCAGCGTGTCGTCCAGGCTCTCGAGCGCGCCGATCAGCGGCACCACCATGAACAGCATCGAGGTGTAGACCAGTCCGACCAGGATGGTGGCATCGCGGTACAACAGCTCGATCGGCTGGTCGGTCAGGCCCAGCGCCACCAGCACGGCGGGCAACACGCCGGATTCACGCAACAGGATCATCCAGCCCAGCGTGCGCACCGTCTCGCTGACCCAGAACGGGATCAGGCAGAGCACGAACATCAGCGAGCGCGCTCGCCCGCGCGCGATCTTGGCGATGGTCCAGGCGATCGGGAACGCCAGCAGCAACGTCAGCCCGGTGGCCAGCATCGACATCACCGCGGTCCGCACGAAGGTGTGCCAATACAGCGGCTCCTCGATGAAGGTCTCGTACTGGCGCAGGCTGGGCGCGTATTCGCCCGGCGCCACCCGCGCGCGCAGCGACAGGATGGCCAGGTCGATGTGGGGCAACACGACCAGTCCGACCAGCCACAGCAACGCCGGGGCCATCAGCAGTGCGAGCAGCAGGCGCTTGTGCGGCACGATCCTGCCCGTTCAGGCGTCGCCCGGGAAACACAGGGCGCGTTCGGGGTCGAATCCGAATGCCACCGCCTCGCCGACCGCGAGGTCGGCAAACTGCCCGGTCTGCGGCAAGGCGATGTGAAACTCGGCCCGGCTGGCTTTCTCGCGCACCAGCACCGCCGAATTGGCGCCGTCGAACAACAGGCTGGCCACGGTGGCTTCGTACCGGGGCTGGTCCGCCGGCAGTCCGGACACGGACCGCGCCAGCGTCGCCACCTCCGGTCGCACGAAGGCCGTCACCACTGTCTCGGCCTGGATCTCACCACGCCGGCGGGCGAACAGCCGCAGGCCCTGGTCGGTCGTGACCTCGACCAGGTCGCCGCTGACCTGGCTGGCGCGCCCGGGGATCCGGTTGTTGGCGCCGACGAAGCCGGCCACGAACGGCGTCTGCGGTTCGTAATACAGCGACTGCGGCGTGCCGACCTGCTCGAAGCGGCCCTTGTGCATGACGGCCACATGGTCGGACAACACCAGCGCCTCGGACTGGTCGTGGGTGATGTAGACGAAGGTCGTGCCGAAGTCGGCCTGCAGTTGCTTGAGCTCGATCTTCATGTGCTCGCGCAGCTTGAGGTCGAGTGCGCCCAACGGCTCGTCGAGCAGCAGCAGCGTGGGTTCGAGCACCAGCGAGCGGGCGATCGCGATGCGTTGTTTCTGGCCGCCCGAGAGCTGGTCGATGCGCTTGTGCTGCGAGCCCGGCAGGCTCACGCGCTCGAGCATGGCGCCCACGCGCTGGTCGATCTCCTTGCGCGCCATGCCGCGGCGCGCCAGGCCGTAACCGACGTTCTGGCCGACCGTCATCATCGGAAACAGCGCCAGGTGCTGGAACACCATGTTGACCGGGCGCCGGTTGGGCGGCACCGCGGCCATGGACTGGCCGCCGATCAGCACGTCGCCGGAGTCGGGCTCCAGGAAACCCGCGATCATGCGCAGCAAGGTGGTCTTGCCGCAGCCCGAGGGTCCCAGGATGGAGAAAAAGCTGCCGCGGCGCACTGCGATATCGAGTGCGTCGACGGCAACCAGCCCGCCGTATCGCTTGGCGACACGGCGGGTTTCGAGGTCGATCTGTGGCATCCGCTGCGGACGCGACCGATCAGTTGGCGGCCTTGATGCGGTCCAGCACGCGGCCCTCGATCTCTTCCAGGCCGGCCGGAACCGCCGGATACCACTTGACGTTGTCCAGCGCGGCCTGCGGGAAGCTTGCGGCGAACTGGGCCTTGAGTTTCTCGTCCATCAGCTTGTCCGCGCCTTTCGAGGCCGTGAAGTTGCCGGCGGCGCCGGCCACCTTGGCGGCGATGTCCGGGCGCATGTTGAAGTTGATCCAGGCGTAGGCCGCGGCGTCGTTCTTGCCTTTGGCCGGAATCGCGAAGGTGTCGATCCAGCCCAGCGCGCCTGACTTGGGTGCAATGAATTGCAGGTCGGCCTTCTCGCTGTTGAGCGTCCAGCCGCCGGTATCCCACATCATGGCGCCGACAATCTCGTCGGTGCGGATGCCATTGAGCACCTGGTCCTTGTTGTCCCAGAAGAACTTCAGGTTGCCCTTGCAGGCGATGATGGTCTTGCCGACATCGTCCATCAGCGCCTGGTAGGCCTTGGGATTGTTGTACAGCGCGAACGGGTCCTTGCCGGCGGCAAAGGCGAAGGCCAGCAGCGTCGGGCGCTTCAGGCGCACGGTGGTCTTGCCCTTGTAGTCGGCCTTGCACAGGTCGGGATAGTCGGTCATCTTGGCCAGCTTGGTGTTGACCACCAGGCCGTCGGTGCCCCAGATGTGCGGCAGGCCGTAGACCTTGCCGGCCAGCGTGGTGTTTTTCTTGGTCGCCGTCAGCATGGACCCGATGAACTGGTCGGACTTGATCTTGGACAGGTCCAGCGGCTTGTAGATCTTGAACTCCTGCTGCGGGCCGGTGATGCGGTCCTGCGACGGCTGTGCCAGGTCGAAACCGGCGCCGCCGGTGGCGCGCAGCTTGGAGATCATCTCTTCGTTGTTCGACAGCGTGACCTCGACGGTGTATCCGGTCTCTTTCTCGAACTGGGCCTTCACGGCGTCTGGAACATAACCGCCCCAGGTCAGCAGGCGCAGGGTTTTTTCCTGGGCGGCGGCGGCGCCGGCCAGGCCCAGTGCGAGGGCGGCGGCGATCAGGGTGATCTTGGTTTTCATGGTGCTTCCTTGGGGTGAATGACAATCGCGTGAAACGGTGACAGCAGCGTAGTGGCTCGAGATGACGCTCCCATGACAATCTAGTGTCAAAGCGAAGCCGAGGCAAGCGACCTGCGGAGAGGGTTTTCCCTGTATGACGGTCTGGATCGATACCCATTGCCATCTCGATGCGCCGGAGTTTGCGGATCGGGTGGCGCAGGTGCGTGCGCGCGCACGCGCGCGCGGTGTCGCGCATTGCGTGATTCCGGCGGTCTGCGTGGACCATTTCGATGCCGTGCGGGCGCTGGCCCTTGCGGGAGGGGACAGTTACGCGCTGGGCATCCATCCCCTGTTCGTGCCGCAGGCCGGCGACGGCGACCTGCAGCGGCTGGCGCAGGCGCTGCAGGCCCACCGCGACGATCCGCGCCTGGTCGCGGTCGGCGAGATCGGGCTGGACTTCTTCGTGCCGGCATTGTGCGAACCGCCCATGCGCGCGCGCCAGGAACAGTTCTACCTGGAGCAGCTGCGACTGGCGCGCCGTTTCGGGTTGCCGGTCATCCTGCATGTGCGGCGCTCGGCCGATCGCCTGTTGCGCGGCCTGCGCGCGGTGCTGCCCGAGGCCGGCTGGAGTGGCATCGCCCATGCCTTTGCCGGCAGCCGGCAGCAGGCCCGGATGTTCGCGACCCTCGGTTTCAAGCTCGGCTTCGGCGGCGCGGTGACCTTCGAGCGTGCGTTGCAGCTGCGCCGCCTGGCGTCGGAGTTGCCGCTGCGGGACCTGGTGCTTGAGACGGATGCGCCGGACATCCCGCCCCACTGGTTGTACCGCACCGCCGCCGAACGGGCCGCCGGCCGGGCCCAGGGCATCAACGAGCCGGGCGAGCTTCCGGCCATCGCGGCGGTGGTGGCGCAGCTGCGGGCGGTGGCAGAGCCTGAACTGGCCGCGGCCACCGTCGAGAATGCCTGCGTGGCGCTGCCGAAACTGCGGGCCTTGCTGGTATAACGCGCCATGGCGACGACGACCGATACGAACCTGCTGGCCGATGTGTATTTTTCCGACGAGGGCCCGGTGCGCCATCTGCACCTGGACTCGATCTGGATCCAGGGTTCGATGCTGATCGATTCGCCGCAGGTGCTGGTGCATCAATACATCCAGCGCATGATGGCCTGGTTGCTGTTCGTCGAACCAGCCTCGGTGCCGCGCCGCCAGGCCATGCAGCTGGGCCTGGGCGCCGGCTCCCTGACCAAGTTCTGCTCCAAGGTGCTGCGCATGCAGACGGTGGCCATCGAGATCAACCCCAAGGTGCTGGTGGCCTGCCGCGGCTGGTTCAAGCTGCCGCCCGACAACGCCCGCATGCGCGTGTTGCTGGCCGATGCCGCGCAGGAGATCCGGGACCCGCAATGGTTCGGCAGCATCGACACCTTGCAGGTCGACCTGTACGACCACGAGGCCGCCGCCCCGGTGCTGGACAGCGAAGCGTTCTATGCCGATTGCCGGCGCCTGCTGACCGACGATGGTTGCCTGACCGTGAACCTGTTCGGCCGTTCGTCCAGCTGCGACCGCAGCATTGAACGGCTCTCGACGGTGTTCGGCCGCGACGCGATCTGGCCGTTCAAGGCCACGCGCGAAGGCAACACCGTGGTGCTGGCACAGAAGACTGCCACGCGGCCGACCCGTGCCGTGCTGCAGCAGCGGGCCCAGGACATCGAGCAACGCTGGGCCTTGCCGGCGGCGCAGTGGGTGCGGGTGCTCAAGCCCCTGGTGGCGGCGCGATGAACGGCGCCGTGCGGCACGACACCCCCGCCAAGGCCCAGGGTCCACTGGACTGGCGTGCGCTGGTCGAATGGCTGCGCGCCGATGGCGTGATCGCAACCGAGGAGGCCGAGCGCACGATTGCGCGCTGCTCGCAGGCCGAGAGTGCGCAACATCCGCTGGTGCGGCTGGCCAGCGTGTCGATGCGACGCGCCGGCGACAACCGCGCGCTCGACATCGAGTCGCTGACCGAATGGCTGGCCGGGCGCGCCGGCCTGGGTTACCTGCGCATCGATCCGCTCAAGGTCGATGTCGGCAAGGTGGCCGATGCGATGAGCGCGCCGTACGCCGAGCGGCACCGGGTATTGCCGGTCCAGGTCACGCCGACCGAGATGGTCGTGGCCACGGCCGAGCCGTTCATCGTCGACTGGGTCGCCGAGGTCGAGCGCCAGAGCCGGCGTTCGGTGCGCCGTGTATTGGCAAGCCCGCAGGAAATCGCGCGCTACACGGCCGAGTTCTATGCGCTGGCCAAGTCGGTGCGCTCGGCGATGAAGTCCGGCGGGGGCAATGCCGGCGCCAGTTTCGAGCAGCTGGTCGAACTGGGCAAGGCCAACAAGCAACTCGACGCCAACGACCAGGGCGTGGTGCAGGTGGTGGACTGGTTGTGGCAATACGCCTTCGACCAGCGCGCCAGCGACATCCACCTGGAGCCGCGCCGCGAACAGGGCGTGATCCGGTTTCGCATCGACGGCGTGCTGCATCCGGTCTACCAGATGCCGATGGGCGTTCTCAACGCGATGACCGCGCGCATCAAGCTGCTCGGGCGCATGGACGTGGTCGAGAAGCGCCGCCCGCAGGACGGCCGCATCAAGACGCGCAATCCGCGCGGCGACGAGGTCGAGATGCGGATCTCCACGCTGCCGACCGCG
Source organism: uncultured Rhodoferax sp. (assembly GCA_963974265.1). Classification (GTDB taxonomy): domain Bacteria; phylum Pseudomonadota; class Gammaproteobacteria; order Burkholderiales; family Burkholderiaceae_C; genus CAISIP01. The sequence continues at coordinate 2,094 of CAXBDR010000157.1, read as the reverse complement.
TTCGGCGAGAAGATGGTGATGCGCATCTTCGATCCGGACACGGCGGTCAAGGACCTCGATGCGCTCGGTTTCGGCTCCCATGACGCGCAGCGCTGGGAGGCGCTGGTGCGCCGGCCGCACGGCATCGTGCTGGTCACCGGCCCCACCGGCTCGGGCAAGACGACGACGCTGTATTCCACGCTCAAGCGGGTGGCGACCGAGGAGGTCAACGTCAGCACGGTGGAAGACCCGATCGAGATGATCGAGCCGTCGTTCAACCAGACGCAGGTCCAGCCGCAGCTCGACTTCGGCTTCACGGAAGGCCTGCGCGCGCTGATGCGCCAGGACCCGGACATCATCATGGTGGGCGAGATCCGCGACCTGCAGACGGCCGAGATGGCGGTGCAGGCAGCACTCACCGGCCACCTGGTGTTCTCGACGCTGCACACCAACGACGCGCCCGCCGCGGTCAGCCGCTTGCTGGAGCTGGGCATCCCGCCCTACCTGATCAACGCCACCCTGAACGGGGTGCTGGCACAACGCCTGGTGCGCACCTTGTGCGAGAAGTGCCGCGTGCGCGACCCGGACGCGAACCGCGCCGACCTGGCCGAATTCGTCAAGCCCTGGCAGATCAATGGCGCCTACCGGCCGTTCAAGCCGGTCGGTTGCGTCGATTGCCGCATGACCGGTTTCCGCGGCCGCACCGGCCTGTACGAGTTGCTGGTCGTGACCGAGGCGTTCAAGGCCACGGTCACGCGCGAGCCCAACACCGATGCCTTGCGCCGCCAGGCCGTCAAGGACGGCATGCGGCCGCTGCGCCTGGCCGGCGCGCTCGAGGTGGCGCACGGAACGACGGTGATGGCCGAAGTCCTGGCGGCCACACCCCCGCTGCAATAAGGCTGCGTACCGTCGGCCCGGGCGGCCGCGGGTACGTGTTATCCACATGCGCCAGTAGGTGGTATCCACATCGCCACGGCGCCAAACGCTGCTCACAATCGCGCTCGGTTTCAATAACAGAGGAGCGTTTGCATGCGGATCAAAAGTCAGAAAGACTTTTTCTCGGGCTTGTTGTTCATCGTGGTCGGCGTCGCGTTTGCCTGGGGCGCGACCAACTACAAGGTCGGGGACGCGGCCCGCATGGGGCCGGGTTATTTCCCGTTGATGCTGGGCGTGTTGCTGGCGATCCTGGGCCTGGTCGTCACCTTCAATGCCCTGGTCGTCGAGACCGAAGATGGCGACAAGATCGGCAGCATCGCCTGGAAGCCGCTGTTCTTCATCATCCTGGCCAACCTGACCTTCGGCGTCTTGCTCGGCGGCCTGCCCAGCATCAACCTGCCCTACATGGGGCTGACGGCAGCCATCATCGCGCTGACCTTCATCGCCGCACTGGCCGGCGACGAATTCAAGTTCAAGGAGGTGGCGATCCTGGCGGTGATCCTGGCCGTCACCTGTTACCTGACGTTCATCGTCGCGCTGAAACTGCAGTTCCCGGCGTGGCCTGCGTTCATTGCCGGTTAAGGGGAAAAACATGGATCTGTTCAATAACCTCGCCATCGGCTTCGGCGTTGCATTCACGCCGATCAACCTGCTGTACGCGTTCATCGGCTGCCTGCTGGGCACGCTGATCGGTGTGTTGCCGGGCATCGGCCCGCTGGCGACGATTGCCATGCTGCTGCCGGCCACCTATGCCTTGCCGCCGGTGTCGGCACTGATCATGCTGGCCGGTATCTACTATGGCGCCCAATACGGTGGCTCCACCACGGCCATCCTGGTCAACCTGCCGGGAGAGGCGTCGTCCGTCGTCACGGTGATCGACGGCTACCAGATGGCGCGACAGGGCAGGGCGGGTCCGGCGCTGGCCGCCGCCGGTCTCGGTTCGTTCTTTGCGGGCTGCGTCGGCACCCTGGTGCTCGCCGGTTTCGCCGTGCCGCTGACCGAGGTCGCCTTCAAGTTCGGTCCGGCCGAATATTTCTCGCTGATGATCCTGGGCCTGATCGGCGCCATCGTGCTGGCGTCCGGCTCCATCCTGAAGGCCGTGGGAATGGTCTTGCTCGGCCTGCTGATGGGACTGGTCGGCACCGACGTGAACTCCGGCGTGGCGCGTTTCAGCTTCGA
>CAXBDR010000156.1:0-10327 GCA_963974265.1 uncultured Rhodoferax sp. | reverse complement strand
GGCCGTTCAGGCCCCCAATCGGCCTCCCGGCTACAGGGTAACTGCCGGATTTAGGCTGAATCGGGATGCGGCAAACACCTGAGAGCACCCGCCTCAACATCGGCAACGTCCCACTGGAGGACATGGTGCAGCGGTGCGGCATGGGTGCGACCGAGCTCGAGCGCGTGGTCGGCTCGAACCTGCAAGGCAGCTCAGCCCGGCACCACGGCGATCGCCTCGATCTCCAACCGTGCGCCGAGCGCCAGTCCGCTGGCGGCAAAGGCACTGCGGGCCGGATATGGCGGCGTGAAGAAGCCGGTGTAGACCGCGTTGAACGCGGCCCAGTCGTTCATGTCAGCCAGCATCACCGTGCACTTGACAACCCGCTCCAGGCCGAAGCCGTGGGCGGACAGCGCAGCCCGGATGTTTTCCAGCGCCTGTCGGGCCTGCGCCTCCAGCCCGCCGGGCGCCAGCGTCACGGTGCCGGGCAGGGTGCCCATCTGCCCCGACAGATACAAGGTGTCGCCGACACGCACGATCTCCGAGAACGGCAACTTCAGTGCCGCGAAGGCGGGCGAGTTCAGGTGTTCGATCGTGGGCATGGACATGTACCGTGTGGGTGGACGGACCATTCTAGGCAGGACCCACCGCCCACACGGCACGCGGGCCGATGCGACCAGCCGTGACAATGCATGCATGCAGTTGCCTCGTCTTCCATTCACCCGCGCCACATCGCAGGCCTTGTCGTCCATGCTGGCCGCCGTGGTCCTGGCCGGCTGCGCGACGCAGGCGGCCACGACCCCACCGACGCCTGCTCCCGGCGAAGCAACAATGCCGCCGAGGGCGGTGGCGGCACCGTCGCAGGCGGTGATGGCCCCGCCGACGCAGGAACAGGCGTTTGCCGCCTGGGTGCAGGACTTTCGCGCCCATGCGCGCGGCGCCGGCATCGACGCGGCCACGCTGCAGGACGCGTTTGCGCAGGTGCAATACCTGCCCCAGGTCGTCGAACGCGACCGCTCCCAGTCTGAATTCACGCGCTCGGTCTGGGAATACCTCGACATCGCGGTCTCGCCCAGCCGCATCGTGCGGGGGCAGGACCGGCTGTTCGAGGTGCGCGCCCAGGCCGACGCAGCGGCGGCCCGTTACGGCGTGCCAGCCACCGTCCTGGTGGCGATCTGGGGCATGGAGAGCAACTACGGCAGCAACTTCGGCTCCTTGTCCGTCATCGACGCGCTCGCCACGCTGGGATTCGACGGCCGGCGCGAGGCCTGGGCCCGCGCACAACTGCTGGCCGCGCTGCGCATCCTGCAAAGCGGCGACATCGCGCGCGATCGCATGATCGGCTCCTGGGCCGGCGCCATGGGACAGACCCAGTTCCTGCCGTCGAATTTCCTGGCCTACGCGGTCGACGCGGACGGCGACGGCCGGCGCGACATCTGGGGTTCGATGGCCGACGTGCTGGCGTCGACCGCCAACTTCCTGGCGCGATCGGGTTGGCGTGCCGGCCAGCCGTGGGGCCTGGAGGTGCGGCTGCCCGAGGGTTTCGATTACGCGCGCGCCGACACCGACCTCCGCCAGGCCAGCGCGCAATGGGCCGCCGAAGGCGTGCGCACGATGACCGGCACGCCACTGCCCGCGCTGCCGGACGCCGCGCTGTTGCTGCCGGCCGGCGCACGCGGTCCGGCCTTCCTGGTCGGACACAACTTTCGCACCATCCTGCGCTACAACAACGCCACCAGCTACGCGCTGGCCGTGGGCCTGCTGGCGCAGCAGCTGGCCGGCGAGCCCGGGGTGCAGGCGGCATGGCCACGGGATCTGCAGCCCCTCACACGCGAGCAAGTACTGACTTTGCAGACGACGCTCAACCGGCGGGGTTTCGACGCCGGCACGCCGGACGGCTTGATGGGCCCGGCCACCCGTGCCGGCGTGCGCCGCTTCCAGCGCAGCATCGGCTGGCCGGCCGATGGTTATCCAACACCGGAGTTGATCGAGCGCCTGACCGCGGCGCCCTGATCGGCGGCCGGATCCAGCGACGGCAGCGGAAACGCCGGCACCGCCGGCTGCACGCCCGCCGCAGACGCGATGGCCTGCTGGAACCGCGGCACGCTGACAGCCGGGTCGACGCCCAGCCCGCGCACGACGCAGACCCCGTCGACACCGGTTGCGGCCGCGGTGGCCGCCCGCTGCGCGTCCAGGATGCCACCGATCGCCACCACCGGCGCGGGCGCCATGTGACGCCACCACGCCAGGTTGTGCAGACCCTGCGCGCGCCATGGCATGCGCTTGGTCGCGGTCGGCCACACCGGCCCGCAGGCGATGTAGCGTGGCGCCAGGCTGGCGGCGCGGCACAACTCCCACAGGCTGTGCGAACTCACGCCCAGGGCCAGGCCACTGGCACGCAAGGCCTTGCGCTCGTCGTCATCCAGGGCCAGCAGGTCCTCCTGCCCCAGATGCACGCCGGATGCGCCGGTCGCGATCGCCACGCGCCAGTGGTCGTTGACGAACAACGACGCGCCGGCGGCGCGGCAGGCCGTTACGCTGTGTTCCACCGCCTGCCGCAGGCGCGCCTGCCAGTGCGCATCGGGCGCATCCGGCGCCTTGATGCGCAGCTGCAGGGTCCGCACACCGCTGGCCAGCACCGGCACGACACGCCTCGCATCGTCGACGATGGCGTACAGGCCCAGCGCCGGCCGCTGCGACGGCTCGCCCGCCTGCGCGGGTGCGAGCGTCGCCTCGCCCCAGGACATCTGCGGCAACAGGCTGGCGTCGGCGCCGAAACCCGGGCCGGCGATCACCGGGCCGGCTCCGGCGCCGGCCGCATGGCCGCGGCGCAGCGCATGGGTGGTCGCCATCTTGGCCAATACGGCCGCGTCCGCGCCGACAAAACCCATGGCCAGCGCGGCCGCCACGCTGCTGGCAAACGTACATCCGGTGCCATGATGATGCGGCGTCGGCACCCGCGGCAAGCCCAGCCAGCCGCGGGCGTGCGGGCCGTCGAACCAGTCCTGCACCCATGGCGCGGCCGTGTCGTCGTCGCCGCCGGTGATACACACGGCCTGCGCGCCGGCTGCGCGCAGCGCCTGCGCGAGCGCCGGCACGTCGGCACGCAAAGAATGCGCCGCGGCGTCCAGCCCCAGCAGCCGCACGGCTTCGCGCCGGTTCGGCGTGATCACGGTCGCGCGCGGCAGCAGATAGTCGCGGTAGGCCTGCACGGTCCGGGCGTCTGCGAACGCCGCGCCGCTGCTCGCGCCCAGCACCGGATCCACGACCAGCGCCACGGGCGCGACCTGGCGCAGGCGGTCCACCCACTGCGCGACCAGGCGCACCTGGGCGACGCCACCCAGCAGGCCGGTCTTGAGCACCTGCGGCGGCATGTCGTCGGCCAGCGCACGCAGCTGCGCGTCGAGCATGGCCTCCGACAGCGGCTCGATGCGCGTGACCGCCTGCGAATGTTGCGCCGTCACCGCGGCGACCACCGGGCACAGGTGCACACCGAACGCGTCGGCGGCCCGCAGGTCCGCGGCCAGGCCGGCACCGCCGGCGCTGTCGGTGCCGGCCGCGCTCCAGACCACGGGCGGCGCCGGCGACCGCCCATGCACGGCGCGCGCCGGGGCGTTTGCCTCGGTCCTGCTCACGGCCGTGCGCCCAGCAGCATCGGCTCGCCGCCGACCGGCGTGCTGGCGACCGCGAAATCCTGCGCCGCCATGACACCCGCCTGCCAGCCCAGGCGCCCGGCCTCGATGGCGTGCCGGAATGCGCCGGCCATCCGCACTGGATCGCGTGCCTGCGCGACGGCCGAATTGAGCAGCACCGCATCGAAGCCCATCTCCATCGCCAGCGCGGCATGGGACGGCGCGCCGATGCCGGCGTCGATGATCAGGGTCGCGTCCGGCAGCCGTTCGCGCAGCGTGCGCAAGGCGAACGGATTCAGCAGGCCCTGGCCGGAGCCGATCGGCGCACCCCAGGGCATCAACACCGGGCAACCGGCATCGAGCAGACGCCGGCACAACACCAGGTCATCGGTGCAATACGGAAACACCGTAAAACCCTCGCGCACCAGCTGCGTCGCCGCCTCCAGCAACTCGAACGGGTCCGGCTGCAGGCTGTGGCTGTCGCCGATCACCTCGAGCTTGATCCAGGGCGTGCCGTACAGCTCGCGCGCCATCGCCGCCAGCTGCACCGCCTCGCGCGCGGTGCGGCAGCCGGCGGTGTTGGGCAACAGGCGGGCGCCGTGCACGCGCAAGGCCCGATCGAGCACGGCAAGATGGCCGTTGTCGCCGGCAGCGGCCACGACACGGCGCAACGCGACGGTCACCACCTCGGCGCCGGAGCGCACGACCGCGTCGTGCAAGACCTGCGGCGACGGATAACCCGCGCTGCCCAGCAGGAAGCGGCTGTGCAGCACCACGTCGCCGATGCGCCAGCATGCGGAATCGGGCATCGTGTCCGTCGTCGAGGATGCCGCTGTGTCGGGATCGGAAGCAATGTCGTTCATGGAGTCCGGTTCCTTTCATCCGCCCACGATGGGCCGGAACAACACCACCGTGTCGGTGGCGTGCAAGATGTGGGTGGCGCGTTGCGGGCGCGGCACGAACTGCCCGTTCACCGCCGTGGCGACCCGGTCCGGCGCATGGCCGGCCAGCGCCAGCAATTGCGCCAGCGTGCCGCCCTGCGGCAGTCGATAAATGCGGCCGCCCAGCTCCAGCGCCATCGTCGCGTCGTCGCCGTCCGCAGCGCGCGACGGGCCGGTGTGGTTGCCCGCCGTCATGGGGCCACCATCGCGCGGGCCAGACCGCTTGCCTGCAACACATCCTCGACCAGCGCCGGCGCGAGCAACCAGCCGTGGCGGAACAGGCCGTTGATGCGCACCAGCCCCGGTTCGACGCAACTCGCCGGTTCGTTGTCCGGCAGCGCGGGGCGAAGGTTGACGTCCAGCCGTTCGATGCGGGCTTCGTCCAGCGCCGGGAACACGCTGTGCGCCGCCGCCATCAACTCGACGGCGCTGCGCAGCGAGACCGGCGAACGATCCGCGCTTTCGATCTCGCTGGCGCCGACGATCAGCAGGTCGGCGCTGCGCGGCACGACATACACCCGGTGCCGGGGATGCAGCAGCCGCACTGGTCGGCCCAGGCCATGACCCTTCAGTCTCAGCCAGACGGTTTCACCGCGCACGCCACGCACCGCGTCCGGGCCGCGTCCGGCGACGCCGCGCACATCGATGGCCCAGTCGAACCGGTGCGGCTGCGCACCGTCGACGCACACGCGGCCGGGCGCCAGTTCCCGCACCGTCTGCCCCCACGCCCAGGCCACGCCGGGCGCCTCGGCCTGCAGTGCGCACATCGCCGCCACGGTATCGATGCAGGCCTCCTGCGGCAGCAGCCAGGCATGCGCGACCGCCAGCAGCGCCGGCTCCAGCGTCGCCAACGCGGCCGGCGCCAGCGCCTGCGGCTGTACGGCACCGGGCTCGCCCGGCGCGATGCGGGCCAGCAGGCGTTGCGCCGTGCCCCGGTCGCTGCGATGCGCCAGCAGCAGGCTGCCGTGCCCGGCAAACCCCACCGGGGCGCGCAGGCTGGCGACGATGGCGCGCCACAGGCCGATCGAACGCCAACCCAGTTGCGCCACGCGGGCGGACGAGACCTCGCGCTCGGCCAGCGGACTGAGCATGCCGGCGGCACTGAAACCGGCCGCCTGCCGGCCATCGAAACACGGTGCCGGCCCCGGCGCCGGGTCGAACACGGTGACGCGGTGACCGGCATGCGCCAGCCGCCAGGCCAGCAGCCGCCCCAGCAGCCCGGCTCCGGCGATGCCGATGGACAAACCGGCCACGGCTCAATCCTGGCGTGCGATCGGGATATACAAGGCGCCGCCGCCGGCACGGAACTCGGCCGATTTCTCGGCCATGCCCTGCGCGATGGTTTGCGCCAGTTCCGCGTCGGCGGCCTGCGCATCGGGTTGCGCCGCGGCATAGGCCCGCACGTCCTGGCTGATCTTCATCGAGCAGAATTTCGGGCCGCACATGCTGCAGAAATGCGCCACCTTGGCCGCGTCCTTGGGCAATGTCTCGTCATGGAAATCGCGCGCCGTGTCCGGATCGAGCCCGAGCGCGAACTGGTCGGACCAGCGGAACTCGAAACGCGCCTTGGACAAGGCCTCGTCGCGCGCCCGCGCCGCCGGATGACCCTTGGCCACGTCGGCTGCATGGGCGGCGATCTTGTACGCGATGATGCCCTGCTTGACGTCGTCGCGATCGGGCAGGCCCAGGTGTTCCTTGGGCGTGACGTAACACAACATGGCCGTGCCCATCCAGCCGATCATCGCGGCGCCGATGGCACTGGAGATATGGTCGTAACCCGGTGCGATGTCGATCGTCAGCGGGCCCAGCGTGTAGAACGGCGCCTCGTGGCAATGCGTGAGCTGCTCCTGCATGTTGGCCTGGATCATGTGCATCGGCACATGGCCGGGGCCTTCGACCATGGTCTGCACGTCGTGTTTCCAGGCCCGCTGCGTGAGTTCGCCCAGCGTGCGCAACTCGGCGAACTGCGCCTCGTCGTTGGCGTCGGCGCCCGAGCCCGGGCGCAGGCCGTCGCCGAGCGAGAAGCTCACGTCGTAGGCCTTCATGATGTCGCAGATGTCCTCGAAATGGGTGTAGAGAAAACTCTCCTTGTGATGCGTGATGCACCACTTGGCCATGATGGATCCGCCGCGCGAGACGATGCCGGTGCGCCGCCCCGCCGTCAGGTGGATGAAGGCCAGCCGCACGCCGGCATGGATGGTGAAATAGTCCACGCCCTGTTCCGCCTGCTCGATCAAGGTGTCGCGGAAGATCTCCCAGCTCAGGTCCTCGGCCACGCCGCCGACCTTCTCCAGCGCCTGGTAGATCGGCACGGTGCCGATCGGCACCGGGGAGTTGCGCACGATCCAGTCGCGCGTGGTGTGGATGTCGCGCCCGGTGGACAGGTCCATCACGTTGTCGGCGCCCCAGCGGATCGCCCAGACCAGCTTCTCGACCTCCTCCTCGATGCTCGAGGTGACCGCCGAGTTGCCGATGTTGGCGTTGATCTTGACCTTGAAGTTGCGCCCGATCGCCATCGGCTCGATCTCCGGATGGTTGATGTTGGCGGGAATGATGGCGCGCCCGCGCGCCACCTCGTCGCGCACGAATTCCGGCGTGATGATGGCGGGCATCAGCGCGCCCATCGCATTGCCCTTGAGCCGCCGGGCGCGCTCGTCGTCGCCCAGGTACTCGGCCATCCATTCCCGGCGCCCGTTCTCGCGCACGGCGACGAATTCCATCTCGGGCGTGACGATGCCGCGGCGCGCGTAATGCATCTGCGTGACGTTGCCGCCGGCACGCGCGCGGCGCGGCGTGCGCTGCAGGCCGGCGGCGGCGCGGCGCAGGTCCGCCAGATGGGGCGACTCGGCCCGGACCTGCCGGATGCCGTCGTCGAGCGCCTGGTGCTGGCGTCCCGGGTAAACCTCCGTATCGCCCCGTGCGTCGATCCATGTCGCCCGCAGCGCGGGCAGGCCGCGCCGCACGTCGATGGCCACCGCCGGATCGCTGTAGGGCCCCGAGGTGTCGTACAGGTCGATCACCTCGCCGTTGCTCAGCGTCACTTCGCGCGCTGGCACGCGCAGATCGCCCCGCGGGCCGTCGAGATGGATCTTGCGCGAGGCGGGAAACGGCGCTCGCGAAGTGGCGAGGCGCTGGGCGAAAAGGTCGGGCGGATTCATCGGGGCTCCTTCAGTGGCAGTTGCTGGACATCTGCTCCGAAGGTGACCCGGCGACACAGGGCCCGGAAGGCCCATGGTCTGGGGTGACAGCTCTTCTTTCGCCGGTACTAGCCGGATCAAGTTCGCGGGTTTGGTTCAACCATCTCAGCACGCCATCACTGGCCGTGCACCCCGGAGCACGGCCATTATGGCATCGACGTTCGCAACACCGACGGCACGGCGGCGTTATGCTGCGGCCATGGCCGACGGCGCGGCATTGACCCTGCTGAACGGGCAGGAATGACGCCTTGACCGACCACGGCTTGAAAAGCCGCGCCAAGATCGCATCTGTGACCGAGCGGCCAGCCATGGCTCACGGCGCACGAACAGGAGATAGCCCGACCCATGAACCGATACGAAAAAAACGCCGAGGCCATCGCCCGGCTGACCCCCGAGCAATACCGGGTGACGCAGCAAAGCGGCACCGAGCGACCCGGCACCGGTGCCTACCTGGACAACCACGAACCCGGCATCTATGTCGACATCGTGTCGGGCGAGCCGCTGTTCGCGTCCTCCGACAAGTTCGAGTCCGGCTGCGGCTGGCCGAGCTTCACCAAGCCCATCGTGCCGGCCTACGTCAACGAATTGCGCGACACCAGCCACGGCATGCTGCGCACCGAGGTGCGCTCCAGGCACGGAGACAGCCATCTGGGCCACGTGTTCCCCGATGGTCCGCGCGACCGCGGCGGGCTGCGGTATTGCATCAATTCGGCCTCACTGCGTTTCGTGCACCGCGACGACATGCAGGCCGAAGGTTATGGCGAGTATCTGAACCAGGTCGAGGAGAACTGAAATGGCGACGACACAGGAACGGGCGGTATTGGCAGGCGGGTGTTTCTGGGGCATGCAGGATCTGATCCGCAAGCTGCCGGGCGTGTTGTCCACGCGTGTGGGCTATACCGGCGGCGACGTGCCCAACGCGACCTACCGCAACCACGGCACCCATGCCGAAGGCATCGAGATACTGTTCGATCCGGCCGTCATCAGTTACCGCCGCCTGCTGGAGTTTTTTTTCCAGATCCACGATCCGAGCACCTTGAACCAGCAGGGCAACGACAGGGGCATGTCGTACCGCTCGGCCATCTACTACGTGAACGAGGCGCAGAAGGCCGAAGCCCTGCGCACCATCATCGACGTCAACGACTCCGGCCTGTGGCCGGGCAAGGTGGTGACCGAAGTCGCTCCGGCCGGGCCCTTCTGGGAAGCCGAACCCGAGCACCAGGACTACCTGGAGCGGTATCCGAACGGATACACCTGCCACTACCCGCGGGCCGACTGGAAACTGCCGGCCAAGGTCGACGCCTGAACCCTGGCAGGCATACACCTGGGCAGGCCCTCGCTTTACCGACCGTTACACAGATGCACATCTGACGCAACACGACTGGGTTAGCTTGTGCATGTGCCTGCTCCGTTTCGGCGGCGGGTGCATGACCGGGCGAACAGGATCGCCGGCACAGGGAGGACCAAGCCCATGACAACCCACATCCAGACCCTGCCTGCGGGCCGCAGGCATTTCAGTTCCCGCCCCTTGTGGGCCGCCATCGCGGTGCTCGGCGTGGTGGTGCTGGCGCTCGGCGCCAGCCTGATCCATGTGCAGACGCGGCCGGTGGACGGACATTCGGTTCTGGTCACGGGCGACCCGTTCGACGCCGAACCGGAGACGACCGCCGCGCCACTGCCGGTGAACACGGTGGCGCCGGACGAGGCGGTCTTGCCGGCCCGCCCGGCGGCCGCAACGCCGGACGCCGCTCCGGTTCCGCCAGCCACGCCGGTGGCAATGCCGAGCACCGCTGCCGCGCCCGCACCCTATGTCGTGACCGAATCCGGCGTCGTCGCCACGGGCCGGCCCGGGCAGGCGCGGGCCAAGGTCTACAGCACGGATTGAAACCGACGCGGGCGCGCCCGGGCCCGCGATCAGGCCGCCCCGGCGCCCGCAGCCAGCACCCGGCGCTGCGCCAGCAGCAACATCGCAATCGCCACCACGCTCATCACCAGCAGCAGCCACAGGCCATATTGGTAACCCACGCCGGGCTGCCACAACAGGCCCATCACCAGCGGCGCCGCAGCCCGGGTCAGCGCGAGCGGCACGCCCAGCGCACCATTGAGACTGGCCACGTGTTCCCGACTCACGTATTGCGCGATCGCCGTGCCCTTGACGATGGTCAGCATGCCGTTGCCGGCGCCGTACAACGCGACGAAAGCCAGTACCAGCACCAGCGCGCCCGTGCCGGTACCCAGCAGCGGCGCCAGCAGCAACGCGGCCAGGCCCGCCGGGATCAGGCACGGGATGAAGCGGTTGGCCACGTGGACGTCGAACCGGCGTTCGAAGAAATACAACAACAGGCGTCCCGCCACCTGCAGCACGCCGATACTCGCCGGCACCGCGATCGCCCAGGTCTCGGCCATGCCGCGCTCGCGCAGCAGGCTGACCAGGTGCGCCGGCAAGGCCGCGGTCGCGGCCATGAACAACACGATGAAACTGCCCACCAGCAGGAACGGCGCACTGGTCATCAGCTGGCGCAAACCCACCGGTTCGGCCGCGGTCGCGGTCGGCGCGGCGGGCACGACATGCCGGGGC
>CAXBDR010000155.1:0-10343 GCA_963974265.1 uncultured Rhodoferax sp. | reverse complement strand
GTCCATGCCCGTGGCCGGAAGTATCACGCGTGGCGCGGCTGTATCGAGCGGCCACGAACCCCCAGCCGCCGCGCATGTTCCGGCTGATATGTCGAAAAAGGCTACACATGTCGGCATGTCTTACATATCAATCAGGTGGACCGCCTTTTTTGGATGCAAGTTATTGATTCATATGAAAATTATTTCTGGCATCGAATGTGCTTGTTGGACATGACAAGGGGTGCTTGCGCCCGCTCTCGTTACCAAAGAAAGGACATCATGCGACACACTTTGCACCGTTTCATTGCCGCCTCGGCATCCGCCGCCTTGCTGGCCCTGGCGGGTTCGGCCGCCCACGCGGCACCCATCTTCTGGACGGACTGGACGGGCGCCGATCTCGACCCGACCGCCGGGTTCCAGGTGCAGGGCACGATCACGACCGGGTCGTCGACGGTGACCGTGACTTACACCAACGCCAATGGCATTGCGTTCTACCAGCCCAGCGGCGGCATTGACTACTACCAGAATGGTCGCTCCGGCCGCGACCCGGCGACCTCGCCCTACACCAGTTCGGCGGTCGACAACATACCGACTGGCACCGACATCATTGCACTGCGCGCCGCGGGTACGCAGACACTGCATTTTTCCCAGGCCATCGCCAACCCGGTTTTCTCGTATGTGAGTCTCAATGGCAACGGTTATGCGTTCGACCAGGACTTCGAGATCCTGAGTTTCGGCAGTGCCGTCGACGGCAACAGCTGCGGTTATTGGGGTTGCGGCACATCGACCAAGAACGTGGTCGACCTGGGTGGAGGCAATTTCGAGTATCAGTTGCTCGGCACCGGTGAGCCGCATGGCACCTTGCGTTTCCTGGGCGCCTTCGACACCGTCAGTTGGCGCAGCCTGACCGCTGAGAACTGGAACGGATTCACCGTTGGCGTGCAGGGCACTGCGGCTGAAGTGTTCCAGACACCCGAGCCGGGGAGCCTGGCGTTGGTGGGCCTGGCGATGGCCGGACTGGCCTGCGTGCGCCGCCGCCGCTGCTGATAACGTGGCGTCAGCAGGCGCGGTACGCACAGCGGCGCTGCGAGCCTATTTCCGGTCGCAATCGGCATATGACGGCCCCGGGTGCCGACATAGACTAGCGCGCAATCGACGCCAGGCCCGGGGTGGTTCCCGGGGGTAGCAACCACCTACGAACGGACCCCTTCATGCGACTGATCCTCACGCTTTCCTGCCCCGACCGTCCCGGCATCGTGCATGCCGTCAGCGGCTTCCTGCTGGCCCAGGGTGGCAACATCGTCGAGGCGGCGCAGTTCGACGACGCCGTCACCGGCGTGTTCTTCATGCGCGTGTGTTTCGAGCTCAAGCAAGGCGATGCGCGTGCGGTCGTCGAGATCCAGGAGGCGTTCGCGCCGCTGGCCACCGAGTTCAGCATGAAGGCACGCTTCCATGAGGCGGCGCGGCCGATCCCCACCGTCATCATGGTCTCGCAGCATGGGCACTGCCTGCACGACCTGCTGTTCCGGGTGCGCTCGGGTCTGCTGCCGATCGAGGTGCGGGCCATCGTGTCCAACCACCGCGACTTCTACCAGCTGGCCGCAAGTTACAACATCCCGTTCCACCACATCCCGGTGAAGGCCGACACCAAGCCGGCCGCCGAAGCCAAGCTGCTCGAGCTGTTCGAGGCCGAAGGCGGCGAGTTGCTCGTGCTGGCGCGTTACATGCAGGTGTTGTCGGACGACCTGTGCCGCAAGTTGTCGGGCCGGGCCATCAACATCCACCACTCCTTCTTGCCCAGCTTCAAGGGTGCCCGTCCGTACCAGCAGGCGCACGAGCGCGGCGTCAAGCTGATCGGCGCCACGGCGCACTACGTGACTGGCGACCTCGACGAGGGCCCGATCATCGAGCAGGACGTGGCCCGCGCCAACCACGGCATGGACGTGGCCACGTTGACCACGCTGGGCCGCGATGTCGAGAGCGCGGTGCTGGCGCGTGCCGTCAAGTGGCATGCGGAACACCGCATCCTGCTCGACGGACACAAGACCGTCGTGTTTCGCTGATCGCGCGGCGCGGCGCGCCTGCCTGCTGGCCGCGCCGGCGCGGCGTCGGCCACAATGGCGCCTGTCATCGTGGTGCCGCGACTCCCGTGCGGCCCGTCGTTGCCGGGCCCCGATGGCCGGGGTATCGACACCAGCGCTGACACGGGTTATGCAACTGTCCGACTGCACTGCAACCGAACGCGAGGCGCTCGAGGCCCTGGGCCGGCGCATCGGGCCCGAACTCGTCGTGCAGCGGCTGCGTCGCGAGGGCATGCGTCCACCGGCGCCACGCCTGTCGCACCGCCTGATGCGAGCCGGACTGCGCCTGAGCGGCCTGCGCGCGCGTGGGCGGCGCAACGTGCTCGATATCCAGGTGCGGCACAACGAGGTCCTGCTCGATGGGCTGCCGGCCGGCTTCGACGGATTCACGTTGCTGCACGTCAGCGATCCCCATATGGACATGGATGCGGAATTCCAGCGCCATCTGATAGAGCGCCTGCAAGGCCTGGCGTTCGACTCCTGCGTGCTGACCGGTGATTTCCGCTTCCACGGATTCGGCCCCTACCAGGGGGTGCTCGATGCGTTGCAATGGCTGCGACCGCACCTGGGAGAGCAGGTCCATGCCGTGCTGGGCAACCACGACACGCTGCGCATGGTGCCGGGCATGGAGTCGCGCGGTTTTCCGGTGCTGATGAACGAGTCTGTGCGGCTGCGCCGCGGAACCGACACGATCGTGCTGGCGGGCATCGACGACGCGCACTATTTCCGCACCCACGACCTGCGCAAGGCGTTGACCGGGGTGGAGCGGCACAGTTGCGTGGTGTTGCTGTCGCATACGCCCGAGCCCTATCGCCTGGCCGAACACGCGGGCGTGCATTTGATGCTCAGCGGCCATACCCACGGCGGCCAGATCTGCCTGCCCGGCGGAATACCGGTGTTCACCGAGACACCGGCGCCACGAGCCTTCGTACGCGGCGCGTGGCGATACCGGTCCCTGGCCGGTTACACCTCGGTCGGTTGCGGCTCGTCGGTGGTCGACGTGCGGCTCAATTGCCTGCCCGAGATCACGCTGCACCGACTGCGTCGGGCCTGACCACCCCGGGGTCGGCCCGGGCAGGCAAGGGACATTCGGGGTGTGGCGACAATCGCTCGCGCGTCTTGACCCGGCGCATGGGGGCGGCCGTCGCAGACCGACCACCCGCAGATCGACCCCTTGCCACCTGAGCCGCGTGCCGCACCCGCATGGACAATTTCCGAGACCCCGCCATCCTGTTCTTCGTGTTCGGCCTGGGTGCCGGGCTGCTGCGATCGAACCTGGAGATCCCGCAGCCGATTGCGCGTTTTCTGTCGCTGTACCTGTTGATGGCCCTCGGGCTCAAGGGCGGTTTTGCGCTGGCGGCCTCCGGCCTGTCGCGCGAAGTCGTGACCAGCCTCCTGTGCGCCCTGTTCCTGGCCGCGCTGGTGCCGGCGCTCGGCTACCTGCTGCTGCGCCGCTTCCTGAACGGTTTCGACGCCGCCGCGATCGCCGCGACCTACGGGTCGGTCAGTGCCGTGACCTTCATCACGGCGGTGCAATACCTGGACAACCACGGCATCGCCTTTGGTGGCCACATGGCCGCGGCGATGGCGCTGATGGAGTCGCCGGCCATCATCATGGCCGTGGTGCTGGCCAACCGGGTACGCCAGCAGGCATCGGCCGGCGCAAGCAGCCAACCGCTGGGCAGGATCCTGCACGAGTCGCTGACCGATGGCGCCCAGTTGCTGCTGCTCGGCGCCATGCTGGTGGGCCTGTTCACGGGGGAGTCGGGGCAAAAGGCGCTGCAGCCGTTCGCGGTCGACCTGTTCAAGGGCATGCTGGCGTTTTTCCTGCTCGACATGGGGCTGTCGGCGGCGCGCAACATGGGCAGCCTGCGCGGCAAGTCGGTGCTGGTGCTGGTCTACGCCATCGCCGCGCCGCTGGTGCATGCCGGCATGGCGCTGGCGCTCGCGTATGTGTTCGGCCTGTCGGCCGGCGACGGCGGCTTGCTGATGGTGCTGGCCGCCAGCGCGTCCTACATCGCCGTGCCGGCGGTCGTGCGTCACGCGATTCCCGAAGCCAATCCCTCGCTCTTCATCGGCATGTCGCTGGGCCTGACGTTCCCGTTCAACATCCTGTTCGGCATTCCGCTGTACGTGGGAATTGCCACGTCGGTGCTGGGCGGCTGACGCGCAGTCGCCGGTCCGCCCGTGGCCGCTTCAGGCCGGCTGCGCCAGCAATTCCCCCAGCAACGCCCCCAGCGCCATGTCGTCGACCTGCCCGAGCTGGTTGAGCTGCAGCTGGCCCTGGCGGTCGAACACCAGCAGCGTGGGCGTGCCTTCCATGCGGTAGGCCTGCATGGTGCGCGGCAGCGGGCCGGGATCGCCCGGCATGTCGATGCCGACCGGGAATCCGATGCGGTATTCGTGCAGGAACACCCGCAGCGCGGCCGGCGTCATCACCGCATGGTGTTCGAACACCGTGTGCAGGCCCAGCACCACCAGGTCGCGGCCGGCGAACACCTGGGTCAGCCGCTTGGCCTGGGGCAGGCCGTGGGCGACGCAGCCCGGGCACAACATCTGGAAGGCATGCACCACCACCACCTGCCCGCGCAGCGCCGACAGGCTGGGTGTCTCGGAGGTGTTGATCCACTCGCTGACCTGCAGCTCGGGCGGGTGGCGGGCGTTGTTGGCTTGGGGCATGCGGGCTCTCCTGGTACGAGGCTGCCGTCGGCGGCGGGCACGGCGGGCGGCGTCAATGGGCCTGCTTGGCCGGCACCAGCGCAACGGCCGGGAAATCCACCGGCACCGCGAACACGATGTTCACATAGTTGGTGAACAGGTTCAACGCCACATGCGCAACGATCTCGACGATGGCCTCGTCGTCGAAGCCGGCCGCACGGACCGCCTGCACCTCGGCGTCGGAAACCTGGCCGCGGTGCTCGACGATGGCCAGCGCAAATCGCAGTGCGGCGCGGGTCTTCGGGTCGCTGGACTCGCCTTGTTGTGCGGCATGCAGGGTCTCGGTCGCCAGGCCGGCCTTGGCGCCGAGCGCGGTATGGGCGGCCAGGCAGTAGTGGCACTGGTTGCGGTTGGCCACGGCCACCGCGATCTGCTCGCCCAGTGGTGCGCCGATCACGCCCTTGCCCAGGGCGCCGAACGACCCCCACATGCTGCGCAGCGCGGCCGGGGCGTTGGCCACGGCGCGGAACATGTTGGGGCTGGCGCCGAAGGCGGCGTGGATGGTGTCGAGCAGTTGCTTGCGCTCGGGGGTGGTGGTGTTGCGGTCGATCAGTGGAACGCGGTTCATGGTGGACTCCTTGTGGTTTCCGGGTTGAGGAGCGCCCAGTGTCGGCCGGATGTTTGTATGATTGGCCGCAATGAGTCCATCAAACAGCACCAATCGTCCGCAAGCCGCGCTCGGCGACACGACGGCCGTCGCGCTCGATCGCCTGTCCGGCCTGCTCGAGCGCTTCCGGGTGCATGCCCACCTGTTCCATGCCGGCCCGTTGTGCGGCGTCACCCACTTTGACGCCCGGCCCGGGCGCGGTTTCCTGCATGTGTTGCGCCGCGGATCCATGGAAGTGCGGCACCATGCCGGCGGCGGTGCGCCGACACGGGTGGTCGTCGACGAACCGACCCTGCTGTTTTATCCGCGGCCGCTCGAGCACGTGTTTCACAACGCGCCGCGCGACGGAGCCGACTTCGTCTGCGCGACGCTGGACTTCGACGGCGGCGACCAGCACCCGCTGGCGCGCGCCTTGCCGGCGCTGGTGGTGTTGCCGCTGCACGCGGTCGACGGGCTGGCCCAGACGCTGGAGCTGCTGTTCGCGGAGACCGAACGCGTACGTTGCGGCCAGCGCTTGCTGGCCGACCGCCTGTTCGACGTGTTGCTGGTGCAGTTGCTGCGCTGGTTGCTCGACCATCCGCAACAGGCGGCCATGGCGCCCGGCGTATTGCAGGGCCTGTCCGATCCGCGCATCGCGCGCACGCTGGTGGCCTTGCACGAGGACCCCGGCACGCGCTGGACGCTGGCGACGATGGCGCGGCACGCCGGCATGTCGCGCAGCAGCTTCGCCGCGCGGTTCCATGAGCGGGTCGGCGAGCCGCCGGCCAGTTACCTGGCGCGCTGGCGGGTCGCGCTGGCGGGCCGGATGCTGCGCGAAGGGCGGTCGGTGAAAGTCGCCGCCGACGCGCTCGGGTATGCGAACGCGTCATCGTTGTCGCGCGTGTTCACGCTGGAAACCGGCCTGTCGCCGCGCGCCTGGCTGCAGGCGCAGGGTTGACGACCGCGCTCAGCGTGCGACCCAGCCGCCGCAGACCGGAAACACCTGGCCGACGAAGCAGTTCGCCGCGTCGCTGCACAGGTAGGCCGCGAAAGCCGCGTCCTCGCGTGCGCCCACCAGCCGGCCCAGCGGAACCTCGCGCGCCAGGCGTTGCTGGAACTTCGGATTCGCCTGGACCTCGGGCGGGAAGTAGGTCGGGTTCTCGACGAAGTTCTGCGCAATCGCGTTGACCTGCACCTGGTGCGGCGCCACCTCGACACCGACGGACTGGATGTAGGACAGCTGTGCGCCGCGCGCGGCACTGTAGGTCGATGCGCGTTTCATGCCGCGCAGCGCCGAGGCGCTGCCCATCAGCAGGATCTTGCCCGAGCGGCGCGCGATCATGGGCGGCAAGGCGGCGCGTACCAGCCGGTGCAGCGGATGCACCAGCGCGGCGAAGGTGTCGTTCCATTCGGCGTCCGAAGCCTCGGTCGCCGCGGAGGTCGGGGCCGGCACCGCCAGGTTGACGACCAGCGCGTCGATCTCTCCGGCCTGGACAAGTGCTGCCGCTGGTGCATGCGGGCTGTGCATGGGCTGGGTGTCGCGGACCACGTTGGCACCGTGTTCGGCCAGGACCGCGCACAGGTCCGGCCCCATGAAGACGTCGGCCTGGGTCACGAGAATGCGTTTGCCGGACAGTGGCTGCGGGTTCATGTGCGGGTCTCCTGCATGTCGATGGACAACCGTACCACGTACGCATCGCGTGGTGCTGCCAGGCGGTGGTATTTGCGGCTGCAGCCTGCCGGCACCGCAGGCTTGCGGCGGCAACGCCTCAGGGTTCCAGGGCTGCGCGCTGGCGCCGGCGCAGCGCCGCGCCGAACCACAGGCCGAGCGCGATCATCGCTACGCCACCGAGCGTCACGACCGTGCGCGAGCCGATCCAGGCGATCAGGCTGGCCGCCAGCAGGGCGCCGGCCGACTGGCCCATGAACAGGAAGGCGGAGAACAGCGAGACGGCGGTGCCGCGGGCGCCGGGCGCCATCTGGGTGGCGTTGGCCTGCATGGTGTTGTGGAACATGAAGAAGCCGAACCCGGCCAGCAGGCTGGCCGGCACGATGGGTTGCCATACCGGCGAAAACGCCACGACCAGCGCGCACAGGCCCATCAGGCCGCCACCGGCCTGGCTCAGGCCATGCTGGCCCAGCCGTGCGATCAGCCGGCGTGCGGTGGCCATGTAGAGCATGCCGCCCAGGCCGAACACCGCCACCACCGCGCCCGAGCCCGAGGCTGACATGCCGATGCCGCGCTGCAGGTGCGAGGCCCACATCGCCAGCACCCCGAAGCCGGCCGCGCCTTCGGCGAAGGCGATCAGCAGCACGACGCGCGACCAGGGCCCGGTGATGATGGGCAGGGTCTGGGAGAAAAACGAGGCCCGGGGTGCGGTTGCCGGCGCCGCCGCGCCGATCGGTGGTGCCGGCAGCGCCGCGCGCTGGCGCCGCCAGTCCAGCTGCAGCAGCGTGCCGACCACGCCGAACAACACGGCCATGAAGACGAAGGCCCAGCGCCAGCCCAGGGTCTGGGTCAACATGCCGCCCACCAGCTGCCCGACACCGATGCCCAGCGTCGTGCCCAGGCCGACGCGGGCGATGGTCTGCTGCAATTCATCGAATGGCACGTTGTCGCCGATCCAGGCCAACGCCAGCGGAATGACCGCCGCCGCCCCCAGGCCGGTGGCCATGCGCGCGAGCACCAGGGCGTTCAGGCTGCCGGCCAGCGCCGCCAGCACGCTGCCGACACCGCAGGCCAGCGTGGCCCAGGCCACGATGCGGAACTTGCCCAGCCGGTCACCCAGCGGGCCGTAGACCAGTTGCGCCACGCCGTAGACGACGGCGAACATCGACACCACCTGGGCGGCCTGCGTGAGGCCGGTGTCGAAGGCGCGCGCCAGCTCGGGCAACATTGCGTCGCAGATGCGCTGCGCCACCATGCTGGAGAAGGTCGCGAACGACAGCAGCAGGATGGTGCGCCGTGTCTGGGCAGAAATGGGGGCAGTGTTCGGTTGCACGGGCTCGGAGCAGGGTGATCGGGAGCGCGGGAGTGCCCTGTATCCGGGGCTGGCGCATTGTAGGCAGGGGCTGGCGCGCGGGGTCCGGTCGGCCGCGTCAGGGCCGTGCCCGACAATGGCGGCCATGAAAGCTCCCGCGCGTCTGCAATCCCTGATCGACGAAGGCCTGATCGATACCGTCGTGCGCCAGCTCATGAGCGGCAAGGAGGCGATGGTGTACGTGGTGCGCAGCGGTGACGAGACCTTGTGCGCCAAGATCTACAAGGAGGCCACGCAGCGCAGCTTTCGCCAGGCGGTGGACTACACCGAAAACCGCAAGGTCAAGAACTCGCGCCAGGCGCGCGCCATGGCCAAGGGTACGAATTTTGGCCGCCAGGCACAGGAGGCCGCCTGGCAAAGCGCCGAGGTCGACGCCTTGCATCGGCTGGCTGGTGCCGGTGTGCGGGTGCCCAAACCGCACAACTTCCACGACGGCGTATTGCTGATGGAACTGGTCAGTGACCAAGACGGCGATGCCGCGCCACGGCTCAACGATGTGGACCTCACGCCGGAGCAGGCGCGCGGGCACCATGCAACGCTGCTGCTCGAGGTGGTGCGCATGTTGTGCGCCGGCGTCGTGCATGGCGACCTGTCGGAGTTCAACATCCTGCTGGCGTTTGATGGCCCGGTCATCATCGACCTGCCACAGGCGGTGGACGCGGCGGGCAACAACCATGCACAGCGCATGTTGCTGCGCGACGTGGCCAATCTGCGCGACTTCTTCGGCCGCGTCGCCCCGGAGCTGCTGCAGACCGACTTCGGCCCCGAGATATGGGACCTGTACCAGCGCGGCCTGCTGGATCCGTCGGTCACCTTGACGGGCCGCTTCGTACGCAAGGCCGGTGCGGTGGACGTGGGCCACCTGCTGAGCGAAATCGACGATGCGCGGGCGGAAGAAGCGGCGCGGCTGCTGCGCATGCAGGTGCCGCGTTGACCAGCGCAGGCAGGCGCCGCCGCGACGGCTATCGGACTATGCCCCGAACCCTGCACGAAGTCCCATGAACCAGAGACTGTCACCCGCCACCGCGCTGTTGCTCACGGTCCCCCCGCTGATGTGGGCCGGCAATGCCGTGGTGGGGCGACTGGTGCGCGACGACATTCCGCCTTTCACGCTGAACTTGCTGCGCTGGGTCTTTGCGTTTGCCATCCTGTTGCCGCTGGGCGCCTGGGTGTTGCGGCGCTCCAGCGGCATGTGGGCGCATTGGCGCCGCTTTGCGGTGCTCGGGTTGTTCGGCGTCGGCTTGTACAACACCTTGCAATACCTGGCGTTGCAGACCTCGACCGCATTGAACGTGACGCTGGTGGCCTCGAGCATGCCGCTGTGGATGTTGCTGCTCGGAACCCTGTTTTTCGACTCCCGGGTCTCGCGACAGCAGCTGGTCGGCGCCGCGTTGTCGATATCCGGCGTGGCGGTGGTGCTCACGCGTGGCGACTGGACCGAACTGCTGGCGTTGCGGTTGGTGGTGGGCGATCTGTTCATGCTGGCGGCCACCTTCTGCTGGGCCTTGTACAGCTGGCTGCTGACGCGGCGTGCCGAGCCGGACGGCATTCGCGCCGACTGGGCGGCTTTCCTGCTGGCGCAGGTCACGCTGGGCCTGCTGTGGTCGGGTGTGTTCACCGCCGGGGAATGGGTGCTGACCGATGCGCATATCCGCTGGAGCGGCGGCCTGCTGGCCGCGCTGGTGTTCGTCGCCGTCGGGCCGGCCGTGCTGGCCTATCGCTGCTGGGGGCTGGGCGTGCAGCGGGCCGGGCCGGCCGTGGCGGGTTTCTTCACCAACCTCACGCCGCTGTTCGCAGCGGTGATGGCCAGCGCCTTTCTTGGCGAGTTGCCGCAGGTCTACCACGGCGTGGCATTCGCGCTGATCCTGGCCGGCATCTATGCGTCGTCGCGCCACTAGGGCGGCGGCACACTAGACTGGCACCCTGTTCCATTCATTG
>CAXBDR010000154.1:0-10432 GCA_963974265.1 uncultured Rhodoferax sp. | reverse complement strand
CAGCGCAGGACGGCACCGGCAATCTGCTCGACCTGTCGATCCAGGCGGCACGGGTCCGCGCCACCGTGGGCGAGATCAGCGACGCACTCGAGAAGTCCTTCGGCCGCCACCGGGCCGACACGCTCAAGGTCAGCGGCGTCTATGCCGCGTCGTACGACAATGCGGCCAACCCGGGAGGCGTGATGCAGCAGTGGGAGACGATCAAGCACGACATTGCGCAGTTTGCCGAGCAGCAGGGGCGCCGTCCGCGCGTGATGATCGCCAAGCTCGGCCAGGACGGACATGACCGCGGTGCCAAGGTGGTGGCCACGGCCTTTGCCGACCTGGGTTATGACGTCGACATCGGGCCCTTGTTCCAGACGCCGGAAGAATGCGCGCGCCAGGCGATCGAGAACGACGTGCACGCCGTGGGCGTGTCCACGCTGGCGGCTGGCCACAAGACGCTGGTGCCGGCCATCATCGCTGAGTTGCGCAAGCAGGGCGCCGACGACATCGTCGTGTTCGTCGGCGGCGTGGTGCCGCGGCAGGACTATGACTTCCTGGTCCAGGCCGGTGTCAAGGGCATTTACGGCCCGGGTACGCCGATTCCGGATTCGGCGGCGGACGTGCTCAAGCAGATTCGCGCCGCACAGACGGCCTGATCGACCGTTCCATGGATTCGAAGGCCGAGAACGCCACCCCGCCGGCGGGGGAGAGCTCCACGGTGCCGGTGCTCGCCGACGCGGTGCTGGGCGCATCGGGCCTGCCCCGCCGCCGCGCGATTGCCAAGGCCATCACCTTGCTCGAGTCGACCCGCACCGATCACCGCATGCAGGCCGACCAGCTGCTCGCGCGCCTGGTGCCGCATGCCGGCGGTGCGTTCCGGCTAGGCCTGAGCGGCGTTCCCGGTGTCGGCAAGTCGACGCTGATCGAGGCGCTGGGCCTGTACCTGATCGAGCAGGGCCTGTCGGTCGCGGTGTTGACCATCGACCCGTCGTCGGCAGTCTCGGGCGGTTCCATCCTGGGTGACAAGACACGCATGGAAAAACTCTCCGTGCACGAGCGGGCATATATCCGTCCGAGCCCGTCCAGCGGCACCCTGGGCGGCGTGGCCGAGAAGACACGCGAGGCGATGCTGGTGCTCGAGGCGGCCGGCTACGACGTCGTCATCGTCGAGACCGTCGGCGTCGGGCAAAGCGAGGTCGCGGTAGCCGGCATGACCGACATGTTCGTGCTGATGCAACTGCCCAACGCCGGCGACGAACTGCAGGCGATCAAGAAAGGCGTGATGGAAATGGCGGACCTGGTGCTGATCAACAAGGCCGACCTCGACCCGGACGCAGCCAGTCGCGCGCGCGCGCAGATCACGTCATCGTTGCGCCTGCTGGGCCAACATGGCAACCCGGAACGGGCCGGGCACGACAAGGCCGCCTGGCATCCCCGGGTGCTGCAGCTCTGCGCCTTGTCCGGCCAGGGCGTGGATGCATTATGGTCGGCCGCCACCGAATTCCGCCGCCTGCGCAGCGCGGGCGGCGCATGGGAGTCTCGCCGGCGCCAGCAGGCCCTGGCCTGGATGTGGGAGCGTATCGAGGCAGGACTGCGCCAGGCCTTCCGCGCCGATCCGCCGGTGCGGGAGCGCCTGGGCTCGCTGTCGAAGCAGGTCGCCGACGGCACGATGGTCGCGTCGGTGGCGGCACGCGAACTGCTCGGCCTGTTCCACCCGGGCGCCGGCCAGGCCGACGGTGGGCCAGCGGGCCGGGAGGGAGCGGCGCCGTGATCTCGCTGACCTCGATCGCCCGCATCGAATCCTCCACCGTCTGGCGCCAGAAGCGGGTCGAGATCATCGACCTGCCCGAAGGCCGCATGCTGGTCAAGGGCCAGCGGCCGTTGCGCGGCCCCTGGGCCCACCGGGTGCTGAACCTGTTCGCGTGGATGGCCGGCGTGCCCTACCTCAAGGCGGTGCCGGTGCACGGCGGCGCGCAGTCACAGGCAATCGAGCTCGCCCGGCTGGCGGCCTTGCGCGAGGCCGGCATCCAGGTGCCGGATGTACACCATGTCGCGACCGACTATTTCGTCATGTCGTATCTCGGCTCCAACGACCTGGCGCGCGCCTTGCGCGAACAGGGGCCGCAGGCGTATGGTCTGTGGATGGCCGCCATGGAACACCTGCTGCTGGTTCACGCCCGCGGCCAGTACCTGAGCCAGTGCTTTGCGCGCAACATCATCGTGTCGAGCCGGTTCGAGGGCCTGATCGACTTCGAGGACGACCCGCTCGAGGTGATGACGCTCGAACAGGCCCAGGCGCGCGACTGGCTGATCTACCTGCAGTCCACGCTGTTCAACCTCGGCCTGGAGCCGGACCGGCTCGATGCCGCACTGCGGACGGTGTTGTCGCGCGAGTCCGAACCGGTACGCGCGGTATTGCGCCATGCGGCGCGCCGCCTGTCCTGGTTGCGCCACCTGCCGACCAACCGCAGGATCTGGGGCAAGGATTTTGTCAGCCTGCAGGCCGTCGGCGCCGCGATGGTCCGGCACCACCAGCCCCACAACGAGTCCCCCACACCGGAGAAAAACGATGCATGAAATACTGGAACAACTCGAAACCATGCGCGAGCGCGCGCGCAAGGGCGGCGGTGACAAGCGCATCGCGGCACAACACGCCAAGGGCAAGCTGACGGCGCGCGAGCGCCTCGAGTTGCTGCTCGACGAGGGCACGTTCGAGGAATGGGACATGTTCGTCGAGCACCGCTGCGTCGACTTTGGCATGCAGGACCAGAAGGTCCCCGGCGACGGCGTCGTGACCGGCTACGGCATGATCAATGGCCGCCTGGTGTTCGTGTTCAGCCAGGACTTCACCGTGTTCGGCGGAGCTCTGTCCGAGGCGCATGCCGAGAAGATCTGCAAGGTCATGGACCAGGCGATGAAGGTCGGCGCGCCGGTGATCGGCCTGAACGACTCGGGCGGCGCGCGCATCCAGGAGGGCGTGGCCTCGCTGGGCGGTTATGCCGACGTGTTCCAGCGCAACGTCATGGCCAGCGGCGTGGTTCCGCAGATCAGCATGATCATGGGCCCGTGCGCGGGCGGTGCGGTGTATTCGCCGGCCATGACCGACTTCATCTTCATGGTCAAGGACAGCTCCTACATGTTCGTGACCGGCCCGGAAGTCGTGAAAACGGTCACGCACGAGGAAGTCACCGCCGAGGAACTCGGCGGCGCGATCAGCCACACCACCCGCAGCGGCGTGGCCGACCTGGCGTTCGAAAACGACGTGCAGGCGCTGCTGATGCTGCGCCGGCTCTACAACTACCTGCCGCTGAACAACCGCGAAAAGGCGCCGGTGCGCGACAGCGGCGATCCGACGGACCGGATGGACTACAGCCTGGATACGCTGATTCCGGACAACCCGAACAAGCCCTACGACATGAAGGAGCTCATCCTCAAGTCGGTCGACGACGGCGACTTCTTCGAGCTGCAACCCGATTACGCGCGCAACATCCTGATCGGATTCGCGCGCATGGGCGGGCAGACGGTGGGCATCGTGGCCAACCAGCCGCTGGTGCTGGCCGGTTGCCTGGACATCAAGTCGTCGATCAAGGCGGCGCGTTTCGTGCGCTTTTGCGACGCGTTCAACATCCCGGTCGTGACCTTCGTCGACGTGCCCGGCTTCATGCCCGGCACCAGCCAGGAGTTCGGCGGCATCATCAAGCACGGCGCCAAGCTGCTGTATGCCTACGCCGAGTGCACCGTGCCCAAGATCACCGTGATCACGCGCAAGGCCTACGGCGGAGCGTACGACGTGATGGCGTCCAAGCACCTGCGCGGCGACGTCAACTTCGCCTGGCCCAATGCCGAGATCGCGGTGATGGGTGCCAAGGGTGCGGTCGAGATCATCTTTCGCCAGGACAAGGGCGACGCGGCCAAACTCGCGGCCAAGGAGGCCGAATACAAGGCGCGCTTCGCCAACCCGTTCGTCGCCGGTGCGCGCGGCTTCATCGACGACGTGATCCTGCCGCACGAGACGCGCAAGCGCATCTGTCGCTCGCTGGTGATGCTCAAGGACAAGAAGATCGAGAACCCGTGGCGCAAGCACGGCAACATCCCGCTGTGAGGAGACACCAACATGTTTGACAAGATTCTGATCGCCAATCGTGGCGAAATTGCCTGCCGTGTCATCAAGACCGCGCGCAAGATGGGCATCAAGACGGTGGCGGTGTACTCCGATGCCGACCGCGACGCGCGCCACGTGGCCCTGGCCGACGAGTCGGTGCATATCGGCGCCGCACCGAGCCGCGAGAGTTACCTGTTGGCCGATCGCATCATCGCCGCCTGCAAGCAGACCGGAGCGCAGGCCATCCATCCGGGTTACGGTTTCCTCAGTGAAAACGCCGAGTTCGCGAAGCGGGTGGAGGACGAAGGCATGGTCTTCATCGGCCCCAAGCATTATTCGATCTCGGCCATGGGCGACAAGATCGAATCCAAGCGGCTGGCGGGCAAGGCCGGCGTCAACTGCATCCCCGGCGTCAACGACGCCATCGACGACGCCGACAAGGCGGTGCAGATCGCCCGCGACATCGGTTACCCGGTGATGATCAAGGCCAGTGCCGGCGGCGGCGGCAAGGGCCTGCGCGTGGCGCACGACGACAAGGAAGCCCACGAAGGCTTCACCAGTTGCCGCAACGAGGCGCGCAACAGCTTCGGCGACGACCGGGTCTTCATCGAGAAGTTCGTCGAGGAGCCGCGCCACATCGAGATCCAGCTGGTCGGCGACGCGCACGGCAATGTGGTCTACCTCAACGAGCGCGAATGCTCGATCCAGCGACGGCACCAGAAGGTGATCGAGGAGGCGCCCAGCCCCTTCATCAGCGATGCGACGCGCAAGGCCATGGGCGAGCAGGCGGTGGCGCTGGCCAAGGCGGTGAAATACCAGAGCGCCGGCACCGTCGAGTTTGTCGTCGGCAAGGACCAGAGCTTCTATTTCCTGGAGATGAACACCCGGCTGCAGGTCGAGCATCCGGTCACCGAATGCATCACCGGGCTGGACCTGGTCGAGCTGATGATCCGCGTTGCGGCAGGCGAAAAGCTGCCGCTGACGCAGGCGGACGTCAAGCGTGATGGCTGGGCCATCGAATGCCGCATCAACGCCGAGGACCCGTTCCGCAACTTCCTGCCCAGCACGGGCCGGCTGGTGCGGTTCGCGCCGCCGGCCGAGAGCATGTTCGCCGCCGACACCGACCAGTGGCAGGGCATACGCGTCGACACCGGTGTGCGCGAGGGCGGCGAGATCCCGATGTATTACGACTCGATGATCGCCAAGCTGATCGTGCACGGCAAGGATCGGCAGGAGGCGATCGCCAAGATGCGTGCGGCACTCGATGGATTCGTGATCCGCGGCATCAGCAGCAACATCCCGTTCCAGGCTGCGTTGTTGTCCCATCCGGACTTCGTCTCCGGCAACTTCAACACCGGCTTCATCGCGGCCCACTATGCACAGGGATTCCGCGCCGAGGACGTGCCCCATGCGGACCCGGACTTCCTGGTCGCGCTGGCGGCCTTCGTGCGGCGCAAGTCGCGCGAACGCGCCATGGCCATTTCGGGGCAGTTGCCGGGTTATGGCGTCAAGGTCGGACACGACTTTTGCGTGATCACGCTCAACGACACCGGGGCGCACACGTACACCCGCGTGCACGTGGACGAGGTCGTGGGCCAGATCGGATCGGCGGTCATCACGCTGGCCGGCAAGAAATACGCCATCACCAGCCACTCGCGGCTCAACGACATCTGCATCAGCGGCGAATGCAACGGCCAGCCGTTCACGGCACAGATCGAGCGCAGTACGCCGCGCAACCCCCTGGCCTTGCTGGTGCAGCACAACGGCACCCGCATCGAGACCATGGTGGTCTCGCCACGCATGGCCGAGCTCTACCAGAAGATGCCGTTCAAGCCGGCACCGGACATGAGCAAATACGTGCTCTCGCCGATGCCGGGCCTGCTGGTCGACGTGGCGGTGCAGGTGGGACAGAAGGTGCAGGCCGGCGAACGCGTGGCCGTGATCGAGGCCATGAAGATGGAGAACGTCCTGTTCGCCGCGGCCGACGGCATCGTGGGCAAGGTGCTGGCGGCCAAGGGCGACAACCTGACGGTGGACCAGCCCATCGTCGAGTTTGCGTGAAGGAGGCCACCACCATGCAACGCCCGTTCAAGGTACTGGGAATCCAGCAGATCGCGATCGGCGGCCCGGACAAGCAGCGCCTGCGCCGCCTGTGGGTCGACATGCTCGGGCTCGAGGTGACCGGCAATTTCATCAGCGAACGCGAGAACGTCGACGAGGACATCTGCGCCATCGGCACCGGCGTGACCCGGGTCGAGGTCGACCTGATGCAACCAATCGATCCGGACAAGAAACCGGCGGTGCACGCGACGCCGCTCAACCATGTCGGCCTGTGGATCGACGACCTGCCAGCGGCCGTGGCCTGGCTGGGCGAACACGGCGTGCGTTTCGCGCCCGGCGGCATTCGGGCCGGGGCCGCGGGTTTCGACATCTGCTTCCTGCACCCCAAGGCCAACGACGAGTTTCCGATCGCCGGCGAAGGCGTGCTGGTCGAACTGGTGCAGGCGCCGCCAGCGGTGGTGGACGCATTTGCGGCTTTCGCGCAACAGTCGGGCGCTCCCGCAGGCTGAATCCGGCAATATTCGCGACACGGAATTCGGATTGCGGGTAAGGTTACAACGCAGTTACATCAAAGGTCGCCTTTCGCCGGCGGCCGGATGTGGCGCCGGATCGGTCGAAGCTGTGACTGCCGTGGACCGTATCCATGCCGCCGCACGCAGGGCGGCGAGGAGACGATTGCTTGTTGCCTACCGACACCGGTGATCCGGCCTATTTCCACAAGGTCGTCGATTGCCAGCTGGCCTGCCCAGCCCATACCCCCGTTCCCGAATACATCCGACTGATCGCCCAGGGGCGCTACACCGACGCCTACATGGTCAACTGGGCGTCCAACGTGTTTCCCGGCATTCTGGGACGCACCTGCGACCGTCCCTGCGAGCCGGCCTGCCGGCGTACGCGGGTCGAGCAGAACGGCGGCGCGCCCCCGGAGCCGGTGGCCATCTGCCGGCTCAAGCGGGTCGCCGCCGACATGAAGCAGGACATCGGCGATCGACTGCCCGCGGTGGCCGAACCCAATGGCAAACGCATCGCCTGCGTCGGCGCCGGGCCGGCGTCCCTGACGGTGGCGCGCGACCTGCTGCCGCTGGGATATGCGGTGACGATCTTCGACGGCGAGGCCAAGTCGGGCGGCTTCATCCGCAGCCAGATTCCACGCTTCCGCCTGCCGGAGACCGTGATCGACGAGGAGACCGGCATCATCCTGGACATGGGCGCCGAATTCCGCGGCGGCGAATCGGTCAATTCGATGCGCGCGCTGATGGCACAAGGATACGACGCCATCTTCGTGGGTTGCGGCGCGCCCCGCGGACGCGATCTCGACCTGCCCGGTCGCAAGGAGGTCGTGGACAACATCCATATCGGCATCGACTGGCTGGCCTCGGTCTCGTTCGGCCACATCACCACTATCGGGAGGCGGGTGATCGTGCTCGGAGGAGGCAACACCGCCATGGACTGTTGCCGATCCGCGCGCCGCCTCGGCGGCGACGATGTCAAGGTGGTGGTGCGCAGCGGCTTCGACGAGATGAAGGCATCCCCTTGGGAGAAGGAAGACGCGCAACACGAGGGCATACCGATCATCAACTGCCATGTGCCCAAGACCTTCGAGCATGTGGACGGGAAACTCACCGGCATGACGTTCGAGGTCGTCAAGTCGATCCGCGACGCCAACGGCAAGCGCAGCCTGATCCCCACCGGCGAACCCGACGTGCTGATCGAATGCGACGCCGTGCTGATCGCCGTCGGCCAGGAGAACGCGTTTCCGTGGATCGAGGCCGACTGCGGCATTGCCTTCGACAACTGGGGTTTGCCGGTCGTCGACGCGGTGAGCTTCCAGTCCAGCGAGCCGAACGTGTTTTTCGGCGGCGATGCCGCCTTCGGGCCCAAGAACATCATCACGGCGGTCGCGCATGGCCACGAGGCCGCGGTGTCGATCGACCGCCTGCTCAACGGCGAAGCGGTGACGCAGCGCCCGCCACCGCGTACCAACCTGGTGTCGCAGAAGATGGGTATCCACGAATGGAGCTTCGACAACGACGTGTCGCCGGCCCATCGGTTCAAGGTGCCCTGGGCCAAGGCGGAGCAGGCGCTGGCCAGCATCCGCGTCGAGGTGGAACTGGGCTTCGACGCAGCCACCGCGCTCAAGGAGGCCGGACGCTGCCTCAACTGTGACGTGCAGACCGTGTTCAACAAGGAGACCTGCATCGAGTGCGACGCCTGTGTCGACATCTGCCCGATGGACTGCATCACCTTCACGGCCAATGGCGACGAGGCCGACCTGCGCACGCGCCTGAAGGCACCGGCCCTGAACCTGGCGCAGGACCTCTACGTCTCGGGCGAACTCAAGACGGGCAGGGTGATGGTCAAGGACGAGGACGTCTGCCTGCACTGCGGCCTGTGCGCCGAGCGTTGCCCGACAGGCGCCTGGGACATGCAGAAGTTCCTGCTGACGACCACGCAGGCCGGGCCCGCCTGCCGCGACCCGCGTCCCGCGACCGAAACCCTGGAGGCAGCATGAGCAGCACGACACAGCCCCGGATCGAAGGCATCAACGACTTCGTCATCAAGTTCGCCAATGTCAACGGTTCGGGATCCGCATCGGCCAACGAATTGTTCGCCAAGGCCATCCTGCGCATGGGTGTGCCGGTGAGCCCGCGCAACATCTTCCCCAGCAACATCCAGGGCCTGCCCACATGGTACGAGGCCCGGGTGTCGGAGCAGGGTTACCAAGGGCGACGCGGCGGCATCGACATGATGGTGGCGATGAACCCGCAGACCTGGGACACCGACGTGGCCGAGATCGCGCCGGGCGGCTACCTGTTCTACGACAGCACCCGCCCCATGCCCGAATCGAAGCTGCGACCGGATATCCAGGTGCTGGGCATGCCGCTGACCGAGATCTGCAACGCCGTGTATGCCGATCCGCGCCAGCGACAGTTGTTCAAGAACATCGTCTATGTCGGCGCCCTGTCGGTGTTGCTGCAGATCGAACCGGAAGTGATCGAGCAGCTGTTCGCCGAGCAATACAAGGGCAAGGAGAAACTGCTGGCGCCCAATGTGCAGGCCTTGCACCTGGGACGCGACTTCGCACGCGAACATCTGCCCGCGCCGCTGGGTATCCGGGTCGAGCGGCGCGACAAGGTCGGCGAACGCATTTTTGTCGACGGCAACAGCGCGGTCGCACTGGGTTGTCTCTATGGCGGCGCCACGGTTGCCGCCTGGTACCCGATCACGCCATCGTCCTCTGTGGCCGAAGCCTTCCTGCGCTATTGCGCGAAATTCCGCGTCGATCCGCAGACCGGGCGCAACAACTACGCGGTTGTACAGGCCGAGGACGAGATCGCATCGATCGGCATGGTGGTGGGGGCTGGGTGGAACGGGGCGCGGGCATTCACCGCGACATCAGGCCCGGGTGTGTCGTTGATGACCGAATTCATCGGCCTTGCGTATTTCGCCGAGATTCCGGTGACCATCGTCAACGTGCAGCGTGGCGGTCCGTCCACGGGCATGCCGACACGGACCCAGCAGGCCGACATCATCGCCTGCGCGTACGCCTCGCATGGCGACACCAAGCACGTGTTGCTGTTTCCGCAGGACCCTCACGAATGCTTCACGCACGGCGCCGCGGCGCTGGACCTGGCGGACCGGCTGCAGACGCCGGTGTTCGTGATGACCGACCTCGACATCGGCATGAACCAGCGCCTGTGCGACCCGCTGGTGTGGGAACCGGACCGCGAGTACGACCGCGGCAAGGTCATGACGACCGAGGAGCTCGAGGCCGGCAAGGACTTCGGTCGCTACAAGGACGTCGACGGCGACGGCATCGGCTGGCGGACCCTGCCTGGAACCCATCCGACCAAGGGCAGCTATTTCACCCGCGGCACGACGCGTGACCCGTATGCCCGGTATTCGGAGCGCGGGCCGGACTATGTGTACAACGTCGAACGCCTGCTGACCAAGTTCAAGACCGCAGCCGGCCTGGTGCCGCCACCGGTCCTGCGCGCGGCACCGCGCAAGACGAAGCTCGGCGTGATCTATTTCGGATCCACCAGCCCGGCCATGCACGAGGCGCTGGACGTGCTGCTGGCGCGCGGCATCCTGGTCGATGGATTGCGCCTGTGCGCGTTCCCGTTTCCGGACGAGGTCGCCGCATTCATCGCTGCCCACAAGACCGTCTACGTCGTGGAGCAGAACCGCGACGCGCAGATGCGACAGTTGCTGGTCAACGAACTCGAGGTCGATCCGGCCCGCCTGGTACCGGTACTGCATTTCGACGGAACACCCATAACC
>CAXBDR010000153.1:0-10448 GCA_963974265.1 uncultured Rhodoferax sp. | reverse complement strand
CAGGGCCGCCGGCCATTGCAGGCCACGCGTGGCACGGCCCGACGATGGCACCTCCACCCATCGGTTGTTGCCATGGGCGCAGGTCTGCATGACCTTGAACCACATCGGGCCGGCGACCGGCGCCCGATGCGAGGACGAATGGAATCAGGAGAATGCGGGCGGGCCGCGTGGCGGCAGCGGCGGCGCGCTGCGCGCCGCATCGGATCCGGGTGGCGACACCGGCAGCAGCGCCATGGCCGGCTCCGGCAGCGGTACGGTCAGCGGCAGACATTGCGGCGGCGCACCGGCCAGCACACACAGCGGGCAATCCTGCAGGCCGTTCGCGACCCGAGGTGCATCCCCATCGTCGACATAGACCAGCTTGAAGCCGCCCGCCGCCGTACACACCAGCTGCTGGTCGGCGGTCCGCACCAGCGGCGACGCCGCGGCGACACCGAGCGCGAGCGCGAACCACACCAGCACGAAGCGGGCAAAGGCACGGCACGAACGCGGCGTCATCATGGCCCGATTATCGACGCAGCGCGATCGACGCCGCTTCGACGCCGCGACAAACCCGCTCGCCCGGCTGGCGAACGGGGGCGCGCGGCTCAGCCCGGCGCGGCGATGCGCTGGTCAATCGCGCCGAACAGGCTCTGCCCGTCCCTGCCTTTCATCTCGATACGGATCGTGTCGCCGTATTGCATGAAGGCGGTCGACGGCTTGCCGTCCAGGATGGTCTCGATCGCGCGTTTTTCGGCAATGCAGCTGTAGCCCTTGGGCCAGTCCATCCGGCCGTTCTTCTCGACGCCCTTGTTGCTGACCGTGCCGCTGCCGACGATGGAGCCGGCACGCACGTTGCGGGTCTTGCACAGATGCGCCACCAGCTGCCCGAAGTGGAACGTCATCTCGGGGCCCGCCTCGCACATGCCGACCTTGCGGCCGTTCCAGGTCGACTGCAGCACCAGGTCGAGCCGCCCCTTGTCCCAGGCGTCTCCCAGCTCGTCCAGCGTGACCGCGACCGGACTGAAGGCCGTGGCCGGCTTGCTCTGCACGAACCCGAAACCCTTGGCCAGTTCGGCCGGCACCAGGTTGCGCAGGCTGACATCGTTGGCAAGCATCACCAGCCGGATGCCGTCGAGCGCGCGTTCGGGCGAGGCGCCCATCGGCACGTCGTCCGTCACGACCGCGATCTCGGCCTCGAAGTCGATGCCGAATTCCTCCGACGGGCAGACCACGTCGTCGCACGCTCCGATGAAGTCGTCGCTGCCGCCCTGGTACATCAGCGGGTCCTGGTAGAACGACTCCGGCACCTTGGCATCACGCGCGGCCCGCACCAGTTCCACATGGTTCAGATAGGCCGAGCCATCGGCCCACTGGTAGGCGCGCGGCAACGGCGCCATGCACTGGCGCGGGTCGAACGCAAACGCATGCCGGCCCTTGCCCTGGTTCAAGGCGTCGTACAGGTCCTGCAGCTGGGGCGACAGGAAGTTCCAGTCGTCCAGCACCTGCTGCAGGCGGTCGGCAATGCCGGTCGCATAATGCGCGGTGCCCAGGTCGCGCGACACCACCACCAGCTGGCCGTCGCGCGAGCCATCTTTATATGTCGCAAGTTTCATCGGAATCCGGGATAGGTCCGGTGTCCAGCGGGGAATCCACCGGCACACCCAGGTAATTTCGCATTGTTAAACTCATTTAACTAAACGAAACCATCACGTTCGCAGATTATGCACAAGGCGCGCGCCGGCATCCAATCGGTCGAGGTAGGCTTTGCGCTGCTCGACGCACTGTCGCGCGCAACCGGCCCGCTGATGTTGCGCGACCTCGCCGCGGCCGCCGGCATGAGCGCCGCCAAGGCGCACCGCTATCTCGTGAGTTTCCAGCGCCTGGGGCTGGTCCAGCAGGACAGCCAGACGACGCGTTACGACCTCGGTCCGGCGGCACTGAAACTGGGGCTGGCCTGCCTGTCGCGCATCGATGCGGTCAAGCTGGCGCGCGAACGCATCGGTCCGCTGATGCTGGAGGTCGGCCACACGCTGGCGCTGGCGGTCTGGGGCAACCACGGGCCGACGATCGTGCATTGGGAAGAGTCGCCGCGGGCGGTCAAGGTCAACCTGCGGCTGGGCGACGTGATGCCCTTGCTCAGCTCGGCCACCGGCCGCTGTTTCGCCGCGCATGCGCCGGCGACGGCCATCGCGCCACTGCTGCAGGAGGAACTGGCACAGGCACGCGAAGAGTCCCGCACCGATGTGCCGCTGACGCAGCAGGGAATCGACGCCATGCTGGCCGAGGTGCGCGCGCGCGGCCTGGCGCGCGCCATCGACAGCCTGTTGCCGGCACTGGCCGGTTTCTGCGCACCGGTCTTCGATTGCGACGGACACATGGTGCTGGGCATCGTGGCGCTGGGCTCGATCGCGCATTTCGACGCCAACTGGGATGGCCCTGTGGCGCAGGCCTTGCGCGCGGCAGCCACGCGCCTGTCGGCAGACCTCGGCCACACGGGGTGACACGATGCCGGCACCGCTGCCGCAAATGGCTCCGGCGGTGGTCCCGACCCGGACCGCCTGGCTGCTCGCCGGCGTCGTCGTCGTGGGCCATGTGCTGGCCTTGCGCGGCATGGCGTTCCAGCTGCCGACGCCCGACAGCATGTCGACGCGGGCTTTCTCGACGCGCAGCATCCGCATCCAGCCCCCCCCGGCGGCAACACCGGTACCGTTGCCACGGCGACCGGTCAGCCTGACACCCCGGCCCCGGCCCGAACCACGCGCCAAGCGGCCGGTGCGGCCGAAAACCGACGGCGTGATGGCGTCGGCGAACCGCGCCGTGGAACCGGCGCCGGCGCCGGTGCCGGACCCCGCACCCGCGCTTGCGGCATGGACCGAACCCGCGCTGGAGACGGCCGCAGCCGCTGCGCAGGAGCCGGCATCGCCCGCATCCGCACCGGAGCCGCCGGCCGCACCGCTTGCACCGGCCGCACCGGCCCCGGTCACGGTCGCCAGCGCGCCCCAGGCCGAGGCACCCGCTCCGGCGGCGTCGAATCCGGAACCCGCGCCGGCAACGATGGCGGCCAGCGCGGTACGGCCGCTCACCATTCCCGGCTCCACCCGGCTGGCATTCGATGCCGTCGGCAAGCGCGGCCGTCTCGACTACAAGGCCATGGGCGACCTGGTCTGGCTGCAGGACGGCGATCGCTACGAGATGCGCATGGAGATGGGTGACTGGATCATCGGCAAGCGCGTGTTGTCCAGCACCGGCAGGCTGACCGCGGGCGGGCTCGAGCCCACGCGTTTTTCCGACAAGTTCCGCTCCGAGCGGGCCGCGCACTTCGACCGCCAGCAGGGACGCATCGTCTTCAGCGCCAACACGCCACAGGCCGACCTGATGCCCGGCGCGCAAGACCAGCTGAGCATCTTCGCGCAGTTGGCGGCGCTGGTTGCGGGTGATCCGCTGGCCTTCCCGATCGGCACGACACTGTCGATCCAGACCGCCGGCCCGCGTGACGCCGAAGCCTGGGTGTTCGCCGTGGAGCGCGAAGAGATGCTGTACCTGCCCGGCGGCCACGTGCCGGCACTCAAGCTGGTGCGCAGTCCGAACAAGGACTACGGGCAGAAGGTCGAACTCTGGCTTGCGCCCGAGCTCGGCTTCCTGCCGGCGCGGATCCGGATCACCTTCGAGAACGGCGACTACCTGGACCAGCAATGGAAATCGACAAGTCCGCCGTGAGGCCGGCGGCGCGCCCAGCCTTGAAATCGGCCGAAACGCAACCATGTACAGGTCAATACCTGCCATTGGACCATGACACCATGCATACCCTGTACGACTCGGAAACCTTCTGCGTGAACCACATGCTGGCCAATGCGCCGGAAATGGCAGCGCGCGAGGTTGACGGCGACAACGCATCCACCCGGGAACGGGCTCCGGCCGCGCCCGCGATGCCGCGTCACGGGTTCGAGATCATCGACAAACGTTCGGGCAAGGAGATCTATCTCGACGGATCCTGGGCCGAAATGTTCCAGCAGCAGATCATGGCCTGGCAGGCGACCACGCCGACCCAGGAAGAGGTCGAGGACACGCTTGAAGGTTATGCCAGCCTGGCCCACACCCCGGTCGTGATGCACTGAGCCACGGCGCACGGCGAACGACTTGGGACCAGCCGCACTCCGCCTTCGTGCCGCGCGCACGGTGGCCGCAGGCCTGCTTGCGGCGGCCCTGGCTGCCTGTGCCCACGATCCCGTCGGACCGGTGCAGCAGCGGCTCGACGCCTTGCTGCCGGCCGACGCCCTGCTGATCGGCGAACAACACGACGCGCCAGCGCACCAGCAACTCCAGCGCGCACTGGTCGATGCGCTGGCCCGGCGCGGCCAACTGGCGGCGCTGGTGCTCGAGATGGCCGAACGCGGCACCAGTACCGCTCCCTTGGCGCGCGACGCGACCCCGGACCAGGTGCAGGCGGCGCTGCGCTGGAACACCGCGGGCTGGCCCTGGGAACGGTATGCACCGGTCGTCATGGCCGCCGTGAGCCAGGGTGTACCGGTACTGGGCGCGAACCTGCCGCGCGCGGCCATGCGCGAAGCGATGTCCGACCCCGCGCTGGACCGTCACCTGATGCCATCGGCGCTGGATCGCCAGCGCGAGGCGATCCGCGTCGGTCACTGCGACCTGTTGCCCGGCGAGCGTCTGATGCCGATGGTGCGCATCCAGCTGGCGCGCGACGCCAGCATGGCGGCCACCGTACTGGAGGCTGCGCAGCCGGGCAAGGTCGTGGTCCTGGTGGCCGGTGGCGGCCATGTGTTGCGGGACCTCGGCGTGCCCACGCATCTGCCGGCGTCGCTGCGGGTGCGCACGGTGCTGGCCGTGGCCGGGCCGCCGAGCGCCGAGGCGGCACTCGCATCGGACCTGGTGTGGCAGACACCGGCGCTGGCCGCGCGCGACCACTGTGCCGAGCTGGCGCGCCAGCTCAAGCGCTGACGCAGACTTCGGGGGATCGATCGATCAGGCGGCCTGCACGCGGCCGCGTCGCAAGAACGCCAGCACGGCCGGCGTCGTCCAGACCAGGATCGTGATGACCGCCAGCGTGGCCGCAATCGGCCGCTCGAAGAAGGCCAGCATGTTGCCGTCGGCCTTGATCATCGAGGTGATGAAGTTCTCCTCCAGCATGCCGCCGAGCACGACACCCAGGATGGCCGGCGCGATCGGGAAGTCGTTGGCCTCGAGCACATAGGCCGCGACGCCCGCGACCAGCATCACGCCGACACCGAAGGCCGTGTTGTTGATCGCGAAGGTGCCGACCATGCAGAACAACAGGATGATGGGCATCAGGATGTTGCGCGGCACCTTCAGGATGCGCCGCGCGGCCTTGATGCACAGGATGCCCAGCGGGATCATGATCAGGTTGGCCAGGATGAAGATCAGGAACACGGCGTAGATGTTCTGCGGATTGTTCGTGAACAGCGACGGCCCTGGATTCATGTTCTTCATGTAGAGCACGCCGATGATGATGGCCGTGATCGAATCGCCCGGTATGCCGAACACCAGCGCCGGTATCCAGGAGCCGGCCAGTGCGCTGTTGTTGGCGGCGCCCGACTCGACGATGCCTTCCGCATGGCCGGTGCCGAATTTCTCCGGCTCCTTGGAGAACTTCTTGCTCACCGCGTACGACATCCAGGCCGCGATGTCGGCACCCGCGCCCGGCAAGGCGCCGACCGCCGTACCCAGGGTGCTGCCGCGCAGGATCTGCACCGGATATTTCTTGGCCAGCTGCCACTGGCCCCGGAGCACGTTGCCGACCTTCTCCACCACGACCTCGCCCGGCGGCCTGGTGTCGACCACGTAACGGATGATCTCGGAGAACGCGAACATGCCGATCATCATCGGGATCATGCCGATGCCGGCCATGGTCTCGGTGCTGCCGAACGTGAAGCGCGGGTAGCCGGCCGGATTGCCCAAGCCGACGCAGGCCACCATCAGGCCCAGGAACAGCGTGATCAGGCCCTTGAGCGGCGCCGACGACGTGATGAAGACGGCGCAGGTGAGCCCCAGCAGCACGAGCCAGAAATATTCGAACGAACTGAACCGCGACGCGAACTCGGCCAGCGCCGGCGCGGCGACGATCAACACGGCCGTGCCGAACAGGCCACCGATGGCCGAGAACACCAGGCTCGCACCCAGGGCCTTCTCGGCCTCGCCCTTGCGGGTCATCGCGTAGGCTTCGTCGGTATACGCGGCGGAGGCGGGGGTGCCGGGAATCCGCAGCAGGCACCCTGGAATGTCACCGGAGAAGATCGCCATCGCGGTCGCGGTGACGATGGCGGCCACCGCCGGAATCGGCGCCATGAAAAAGGTCACCGGCACCAGCAGGGCCGTGGCCATGGTCGCCGTCAGCCCGGGCACCGAGCCCACGAACAGGCCGTAACAGGCGGCGATCACCATCACCATCAAGGTGTAGGGATCGAGCACCATCCCGAAGGCCTGCGCGACGGCGTCCATCATCGTGTATCTACCCGGTTCGAGACGGCCACGGTGGCCGGGACATCACCACGCATAAGGCAACAGGACACCCCAGGGCAGCGGGACGCGCAGCAGTTTGTAGAACGCGAAATGGATGACCAGCGACGCGATCACGGCAATCAGCAACGAGCGCCCCAGCGGCACCTGAAGCACCCTGAAAAGGACGGTCAGGATCGGCACCGCCGTCAACAGGAAACCCAGTTGCTGCGACACCAGGATGTAGAACAGCACCGACCCGATCAACAGCACCAGAGCCAGCACGTGACGCGGCGAATGGACCCAGTCACCCATCTGCAGCCAGGGCACTGCCGCGCGTGCGCGCCAGCCCCGCACCAGCAGGATGCAACCGCCGATGCACAGGCCGATGGCGATCAGCCCCGGGAACAGGTCGGGGCCGACCTGTTGACCGGGAATCGACGGGTAGTCCTGCACGATGAACAACACCACGCTCCCGAGCACCAGGAGCAGCAGACCGAAGACCGCGTCGTTGAGTTTCATCGGCAGATGGAGTGCCCGGTGGCGCGCAGGACGTGGACGCTTACTTGATCAGGCCGACGGCCTTCATGGTCGCGCCCAGCTCCTTGTCGGACTTGGCCATGAAGGAGGCGAAGTCATCGGGAGCCTTGTAGATCACGCCGTAACCCTGCTTGGACATGAAGTCGTTGAACTCCTTGCTTGCGGCGATCTTCTTGATGGCGGCGGCCAGCTTGTCGCGCACGTCGGCGGGAATGCCCTTGGGCGCGACGATGCCGCGCCAGGCCGCCATGGTCCAGTCGCTGCCGATGGCCTTCTTGAGCGTGGGCACGTTCGGGTACAGGGCAGCCGGTTCCTCGGCCATGATGGCCAGGCTGCGCACCTTGCCGGCGTCGATCAGCGAACGCGACTCGGGCAAGGACACCGGTGCCAGGTCGACACCGCCGGCGATCATGTCCTGCAGGCCAGGGGCGGCGCCGTTGCTGGGCACCCAGGGCACGGTGGCCGGATCGATCTTCTGGTCGCGCAGCAGGCCGGCGATGGCCAGGTGCCAGATGCCGCCTTGGCCGGTGCCCGAGGCCTTGAGCTTGCCCGGATTGGCCTTGATCGCGGCCAGCAGGTCCTGGATGGTCTTGTAGGGTGACTCGGTGCGCACCTGCACGCCGGCGGGGTCGGCGTTGACCAGGCCGATCGGGGTATAGGACGTGCCGGTCAGCTCGGTCAGGCCCTGCCAGTGCATCATGCCGATCTCG
This sequence comes from uncultured Rhodoferax sp., assembly GCA_963974265.1. Taxonomy (GTDB): domain Bacteria; phylum Pseudomonadota; class Gammaproteobacteria; order Burkholderiales; family Burkholderiaceae_C; genus CAISIP01. Next base: position 2,739 of record CAXBDR010000153.1, on the reverse strand, counting down.
ACCGTGGCCACGCCGATGGTGTAGCCGTCCGGTGCCGCGGCAGCGATGGCCGAGTGGCCCACGACGCCACTGCCGCCGGTGCGGTTGACCACCGTCACCGGTTGGCCGAGTTCCTTTTCGAGCAGGCTGGCGATGATGCGGGCGGTGGCATCGGTGCCGCCGCCGGCGCCCCAGGGGCAGACCATGGTGATCGGACGGGTCGGGTAATTCTGGGCCATCGACGGCATGGCAGCGACCGCCATGGCCAGACCGGCGGCAACTCCGGCGGCCTGAGCAACGAACGAGCGACGGGTACGAGTGAACATGGGTGCCTCCTTGAATGGGACGCGGCCGGTGCGGCCACGAAAGCCACAAGGCTAACGGCTCGACTCCGTCTTGGCATTAGGGAGAACCATAGTATCGTATGACTATTGGCTGCGCGCCGCGCGCCACGCTGCGCCCAGCTGCACCGATCACGGCGTAGACTGTCGAGCGCCATCACCGGAGACTCCATGCCCGACGACTCCCGCATCTTCGAGGTCCTGCCCCGCGACCTGTCCGCCTACAAGAGCGGCAACACCGGCATCGATTACGTACACCGCTTCGACTCCGGTGTCGCGGGCCCGCACGTGATGATCAACGCGCTGACCCATGGCAACGAATTCTGCGGCATGGTGGCGGCCTGCCACCTGCTCGACACCGGCGTGCGGCCGAAGATCGGCACGCTGACCGTGAGTTTCGCCAACGTCGCGGCCTACGAGAGTTTCGATCCCGCGGATCCGTTCGCCAGTCGCCAGATCACGCACAACCTGAACCGCATCTGGTCCGACGACTGGCTCGCAGGCGACGAGGACAGCGTCGAACTGCTGCGCGCACGCGCGATGCGGCCGGCGGTCGCCGCGGCCGACCACATCCTGGACATCCACTCGACCAGCCAGGACGTGGTGCCGTTCTGGGTCTATCCGCATTTCGAACGCAATGCCGACGTGGCCAATGCCTTGCCACGACCGGGTGTGCACCTCGTCATGCCGCGTGGACTGGGATCGGGAACACCGCTGATCCAGCATGGCCGCCACGGCCACGCCGACGGGCCGGGCGCGGCCATGGTGGTCGAATGCGGACAGCATTTCAAGCAGGCCAGCGCCGACCTCGCGGTCGCAGTGACCTACGATTTTCTCGGCCACTTCGGCCTGGTCGAGCGTGCGCCGGCGCCAAAGACATCGCCGCGCCGCTTCGAGTTGCTGCGCACCCACGTGATCGCCACCGAAGCCTTCGCCTTCACACGGCCGGTGGTCGGGTTCGAGACCTTTGCCAAGGACGAACTGATTGCCACCGACGGAGAGCTGGAGATCCGCGCGCCGTGCGACGACTGCACCATCTTCATGCCGGCCCGCGTGGCCATCGTCGGGCGTGAAGGTGTGTATCTGACGCGGCCGCTGGACTGACGACACGAGCAGGAAACCCACTATGCCGCCCCGCGTACTCCAGGTCACCGGCAAGCTGTACCAGTACCTGCTGGACCACTCCTTGCGCGAACATCCGGCACAGACAGCGCTCCGAGAGGCGACCCGCAGCCATGCCCACGCCGGCATGCAGATCGCGCCCGAACAGGGACAGTTCATGGCCGTGCTGGTGCGCCTGCTGGGCGCGCGCCATACCATCGAGATCGGCGTATTCACCGGCTACAGCGCGCTGAGCGTGGCGCTGGCCTTGCCCGACGACGGCACGGTGCTGGCCTGCGACATCAGCGACGCCTACACCCGCGTCGGCAAGCCGTTCTGGGACCAGGCCGGCGTCGCGCACAAGATCGATCTGCAGCTGGCGCCGGCACGCGATACCCTCGACGCACGCCTGGCCGCAGGCGAGGCTGGTCGCTACGACTTCGCGTTCATCGACGCCGACAAGACCGGCTACGACACCTATTACGAGCGCTGCCTGCAGTTGGTGCGCAGCGGCGGCCTGATCGCCATCGACAACACCTTGTGGAACGGCGCCGTCGCCGAAGCGGCCGCGCCCGACGATGCCGACACGCTGGCCCTGCAAGCGCTGAACACAAAGCTGCACCACGACCCGCGCGTCGACGTGTCGATGTTGCCGTTCAGCGATGGCGTGACCTTGGCCAGGGTTCGCTGATCCATCCGCGCCGCGCCGCTGGCTCAGTGGTGTCAGGCCAACACCTCAGTCGATTCGGTGGCTGGACGCGGGAAAGGGAATGCCGTTCGCTGCGCCGAGTTCGCGCAGGCGCTGCACCGTGTGCGGATCGATTGGCAAGCCCTGTTCCCGCGCCGAATCTTCGGCCAACGCCGCACGATGACCCGGTAGCCGCGCCGACGTGCCGGCATGTGCGCGGAACGACGCGGTCCAGTCGCCCACCAGGGTCTCGAAAGTCGTCCGGTCGCCGACAAAGCCCGGATTGAGCACGCAGAAAAATGCCGACGAGCCACCATGGGCTCCGGCACCACGTGTGGCCGCGCGCAGATTGTCGCGGTCGTCCATCGACGCAGACAGGCTGCCCGCCAGCAGTTCACCCAGCATCGCGATGCCCAGCCCCTTGTGACCGCCGGTCGGCAGCAACATGCCGTCGGCAGCGGCCTGGGCATCGGTCGTCGGCTGGCCGTGCGCATCCAGTGCCCAGCCCGGTGGAATCGGCTCGCCGCGCGCTGCCGCCAGCAGGATATGCCCGCGCGCAGCGACGCTGCTGGCCATGTCAACCTAAATCCGGCAGTTACCCTGTAGCCGGGAGGCCGATTGGGGGCCTGA
>CAXBDR010000152.1:0-10517 GCA_963974265.1 uncultured Rhodoferax sp. | reverse complement strand
CCGAGATGGCATCGGTCCTGGGTGCCTCGACGACTTGCCATCGCGTCGTGTCGAAATAGTTCTGGGTACCGAGGTCGAGCGGGTTCTGGATGCCGGTGGTATCGGGCAGGTATCGGTAGATGTTTCCGGCCACGCCTTTGCCGGCGTCATAGCCCTGGAGCACGAGGACGGTGTCGCCCTGGCGCACGTCCTGCTTGTCGCTGCCCTGCGTGTGGCTGTCGGTATCGAACGTCACTTCGGCCAGCGAATCGGACTTGGCGGCATCGTCCAGGCTGGCGGCGGTCAAGAGGCCGCCCACGGCCAGGTCAAACAGGTGCTGGCCCTGCGTCACGGCCGATACGGTGACGCCGCCCGTGGTCGCCGTGACCCCCTGGTCGGCGTTGCGGATCGACGCGGCGACGTCGTTGTCGATCTCGTTGAACGCCAGCGACAGCCCGATCGCCGCCGCGATGCCCGCCGTGCCGCCGAACCCGGCGGCCAAGGCACCGGCCCCCGCCACGGCATTGATGCTGGACGAATCGACAGCGGACACGCGCACGCTGCCGGCCGTGATGCCGTCCGTGGCCAGGTCGTCACCGTCGCCGTCGATGAAGGCGGCGACATCGGTCTTGATCCGGTTTTCCGCATAGACGCCGGCGCCGCTGACGCCCACGCCCACGTCGCCCCCACCGCCGATGCCCACCGCGATCGCTAGAACGGTGGCATCGATGCGACTGGTATCACTGGCATCAAGCGTCACGTCGCCCGCGGAAACCACGCTGGAGTCCGCGAGGAAGGCCCGCACCTGGTCGGTGTTGGCACTGGCGTTGACGTGTTTCCACAGGGCCGGATCCCGGTATTGCTGCGACTGCAGGTAGATGCCCTCCACGTAGTCCGGTGTGCCGGGATCATCGACCACGGTCTGCGTGTCGCCGATGTATTCGTAGATGTCCCCCGCCAATGCACCATCGGACACCAGGACCTTCTTGCCCGTCTCCAAACGGGAGAGGGGTGGTTGGTTCGACTCGTAGTCCGGCACGACGCTGTCGTCGCCACCGGGATTCCAGCCAATGAAGTTGCGCGCGACACTCACGCCGATCGCCACGCCCGCACCCGCGCTGAAGCCGCCACCGGCTGCCAGGGCGAACGAACCGATGAAAGCGCTGACGTTCGCGGTGTTGGTCGCGGCTATGTCCACGTCGCCGACCGGATCGCCCGCAGCGCCGATCGCACTGTCGACGATGAACGCGTTGGTACGCGCAGCAACCACGTTCGTCGATTCCGCGCCGCCGCCACTGACGGCAAACCCGTTCTGCCCGAAAGCGGCGGATACCGCCACGGCCACCGCCGAACCGGTGACCGCCCCGTTGTTCGAAGCGTGTACGACGACGTCTCCGCCACCACCGACCACACTGTCCGTGATCGATGCCGTCACGTCGCTGTCCACCGTGTTGTGCGCCAGGGCCAGCCCCACGGCCAAGGCGATCTGCGAGCCACCGCCGCCCCCGGCCCCCGAGGCCGCGGCGAGTGCCCCGCCACCGGACACACCGACAATCTTCGTGCTGTCGACGGCCGTCACGTGCACTCCGCCGCCGGCTTCGATCACGCTGCCTCGCACCGATGCGAGCACCTCGGAGTCGATCTTGTTGAAGCCAGCCGCGGCGACGCCCGCAATGGCAAGGCCACGGCCATCCTTGTCGGTGACCGCTCCCGCGCCTGCGATGGCGAACGCCCACAGTTCGCCTTCGTCCTTGGCCAGTACATCCACCACCCCGGATACGTCGATGGTGCTGGCGCCCGCCCCAGGACCGGCCACCGGACCGATCGCGTCCGGATCTCCGATGACGGCCCGGGTCTTGCGGTTGAACTCGTTGACCGCGATGGAGAAACCGACTCCCAGGGTCTCGCCGGTGGCAATGCCACCCACCCAGCTGACGTTGGTCGTCAGGTCGCCGGCATACAGCCGTGCGTCGCGTCCCGTCACCCGCGTCGTGGCGCCCAGTTGCACCAGCGTGTCGCTGTGGTGCACCGTGGTCGCAATCGAACCGGCCAGCACGAAATCTCCGCCCGAGGCGCCCGACTGCACCAGGTTCACGTTCAGCATGGCCTCCTCGGCCTTCATGTTGAAACCGCCGTCCGCGCCGCTGTAGATCGCGGCGCCGTCCTGAACGACGGCGTGGGTGGTGTTGTTGCGGGTGCTGACGAATACCGAGCCGCCTGCGCCGCCTTTCTGGCCGCCCTGCCCTCCGAACGCGCTCGGGCCCTTGAACTCCCCGGCCAGCGCCAGCGGATCGATCTCCAGGCCGGGCAGGGAAAAAATGCCCGTCATGTTGATCAGTTGCGCGTAGTTGGTGGCTTCGATCGACACCACCTCCTCGCCCTTGCCGTCGCCCTGGTTCGCAGCCTGGTTGCCGTGGTCATTGGCGGCACCTGGCGCGTGCCAGGAGACGTCCTGATTGATGCGAACGCCGGCCTCGACGATGGCCTGGGACACATTGTTCTCGACGATGACGTTCACCGAGGCCGCGATGCTCACCGACTCCGCTTCGGAGGTGCTCGCCGCCCAGCTGTTGAAGAATGCCTCCTTTGCGCCGAAGGTGCCGGTCAGGTACTTGGTGATCGCCTCCGGCCCTTCGGAGCGGATACTGTCGACCAGTTCGCCCCACGACAGCGGAATGTATTCATCAGGCCGCGTGAGGAACGGGTAGGCTACCTCCGAGATGACACGCGTGGCGCGCAGTGCATCGAGCGTGGCGGCCTGCTGGACGCCGGCGACCGTGTCGGAGTGGATGGTCGCGATGGCCGTGTTGCTGATGTTGGCGACGTTGATCGAGACGCTGACGCCCACGGCGGCGGCCGATTCTGAATTGCTCTCGGCGCCCAGGCTATAGTTCTCGCTGATGAGCGCCTTGACTTCGAGGTCCTCGTTGGACCGCAGCACGGCCGTACTCGCGACATCGGCAAGCACGGAATGGTTGACGACACTGATCGTCAGGCCCAGGCCCACCGAGACCGGGCTCGCGCCAAGCGAAGGCATGCTGCCGGCCGCCTGCAGGATCGCCGCGGTCGTGACCGCTTCGGCCACGTTGCCCGGGGTCGTGTCGAGCGCGTCCGTGAACAGCGACCACAAGGTGGTGTCGCCGGCTTCGGCCAGGCCGACGTTCGACGAGGCGTTGTTCTCGGCATCGAGCGTCGCGACGACGCCGACGCCGGTGGCAAAGCCCGAATCGAGCACATGCTTGGCAGACAGCGCATAACCGCCGCCGGTGACGGGACCGATGTCGATCAGGACGCCGCCGCGTGCCTCGTTTTCGGATTCGGCCAGGCCGATCACCTGTGTTTCCGTAAAGCGGGTGTCGCCCTGCAGGTTGGTCTGGCCGGTGGACGCGGCCACATAGTAGGTGCCGCCATCGACGAGGCCGTCGATGGCGCGGACCAGTTTGTGCTGGACCGCGGCCTTGCCCGCTGTGCCCTGGTCGGGTTGCAGCACGAGCGCAGCTCCGCCAGGCACCAGGGACAATCGGACACGATCCGCATCCACCACGGTGACGTAGTAGGTGGCCCCGTCTTCGAGCGATGCCACACCGGCGCTGGCGGGAATGCCGACGCCGTCGTAGGTCACCCGGTCGCCGGTGGCCAGGCCATGCGCTGCGATGCGGATCGTGTTGCCCAGGACATCACCCGACGTGAATGCGAAGCTGGGGGCATGAAAAACCACCGCCTGGCCCAGCTCGAACGTGTTGTTGACGGCGGCGACCCGCTGCAACGCAATCGTGTTGGCGTCGGCATCGACATTCGTGCCGTCGAACGGACGGTCGTTGTTGTCGGTGGTCGGCCAACCGGCCTTGCTCAGCGGAACCACGTTGTTCGCAAGGTAACCGAGGCTGGCACGGACGGCCTGGGTCTCGGTCTCGGCCAGCCAGAAGTAGCCGGCATGGTCGAGGTCTGCAATCACGAAATACGAGGTGCCGTCCACCAGGCCGCCGACACTGGTGCCGCGGCGGGTGGTATAGGTGATGACGTCCTCGGTGACCAGGGACGTGTCGCCCAGGAAGATGCGGTCGGTGTCGTAGTCGACGTAACCGAAGCTCGGGGTGGATACTTCCCACAATGACGCGTCGGTGAAATCCTGAGCCGCCAGGAGCACGGTATCGGCCACCGATGCGCCAATGAACTTCATGACGGTGCCGGCCGTCAGTTCGCTGTTCACGTCGGCCGTCAACTCGACCGTCTTGCCGCTCTTCAGGCCGAACACCGTCTGGTCGCTGGTGTAGTCCGACTTGGCCACCAACGGGTCGATCTCGAGCTTGACGACCGCGCCAGGATCCATGCGTGCCGTGATGCTGCCCTCGACGAGGGTATGGATGTCGGCGTTCGAGATCTGAATGCCGAAGGCCAGGCCGGCGACACCGTTTTCGTCGAGTCCGGCCTCGCCATTGGCGGCCGTGCTGATGTCGCCTCCGGCCGTGACGTTGGCGGTCTTGCCCGCCGTGATGGACGCGCCTTGGGCAACCGTGACGCGCGACGTCACGCTCGCGTTGGCCACGCCGATGGCAAGGGCCAACGGCGGACTGTTGTCCTCCAGCACACCACCGCCGACGCCCACGTCGGCAAACAGGAGGCCGGAGCGCGAGGCCGTCGCGCTGATGTCCGCAGTCGCATTGGCGGTGGACGTGATGACCGCCGCGGCGGCGGCATCGATGACCACGCCGCCCTGGATGTCGATGGTCGCCGTGGCGGTGGCTTGACCGTAACCGACACTGATCACACTGCCTGCCGCCACGCCCGACGCATCGGCAGTCGCCGTGGCATACATGCCGATGGTCCCGCTGCTCAGAAACTGTGAACCCTGCTGCAGCGTGATGCTGGCCGAAGACTCCTTGACCAGCAGTTTCACCGGCAATGCCAGCACACTGCCCAGGAAGTCGCTGAGCGGCTCGATGATGAAATTGGAGACTTCCTGGCCGACACCGATGGTGTCGGAAAAACTCTTGTCTTCGGCCTGCAACACGAAATAGATGCTGCCGCCCTCGAGCACGGCGTTCTCGCCGATGTCCACCGACACCGATCGGGACGTGACGAAGACCGGCAGCAGGTTCTCCAGCGTGGAAACACCGAGCATGCGTGAGCGGAAGAAGATGCCGCTGTCGCCCGTGGCAATATGCACGTCGTCCTGGACCTGGATGTGGTCGGCGAAAACCTCCAGGTAATCGAGCGAGATGTCGCCGCTGAAGACGACCGTGTCCGGGTACAGATCGTCCTCGGGCATGGCCGGATAGATCAGGTCGCTGCGCTGCAGCCGGTTCCCGTACAGGAGCAGGCTGCCGGCGAACGCATCCGGCAGCGACTCCACCGTGATGGTGTCGGCCCCCTCGATGCCGTCGATGCGCAGGGACTGCAGCTGCGCCACCTGCTGTGCATCGAGCGTGACGGTCTTGCCCGGATCGCCCGCATATCCGATCGTCAGGCCACCCAGTTCATTGGCAAAAACGCGGATCGCGTCATTGAAGATCGTGCCGGTCACGACCACGTTGAAAGGATCGGCGGCGTTGAAGTATTCGATGCGGTCGAGCCCTGAATAGGCGATCGATTTCGAGAATGCGGTGGCGACACCCGCACTGTCGGCACCGGCGGGATTGAAGGCATCCGACACGCCGGCGTCATCCGGGTCGACGAAGACCAGTCCATCGCTGCCGCCGGAGCCGCCGTTGACGGTGCCGGTCATGCTGCCACCACCCTCGATGAGGAACACGTCGGTGTTGTTGTCGGCCCCGCGAAGGTTTTCGAATCCGGCGAATGCAACGCCGCTCACCGACACCTCGTCCGGCCCGTTGACCGCCCAGACGACACTGGCGCTGGCCGGGCCCATCACCGTATCGCCTGCGGACGCGCTGCCGACAAACACGTCGACGTTGGCGTAACCCGTCGTGCCGCTGGTTTTTCCGGTTCCGATATCCACCGTGACCGGTGCCGCGTAAAGCGCGTAGTCGACCGTGTCCACCGCCAGTTCCTCTGGCGCGATCGTGCCGTCGCCGTCGCGGTCGGCGTCGCGGCCCGCATCGAGGATGCCGTCGATGCTGGCGCCGGCCTCGAAGACGAACGTGTCGTTGCGGGTGCCGCCGATCAGGTTCTGGATCGCGCGAAACACCACCGCACCGCTGTTCAGGTTTCCTTGATTGGCACCGGCAGCAATGCGCCAGGTGTTGTCGCCGTCCGCGCCGACGATGGCGTTGTTGCCGCCACCCCCGTCCAGCAAGCCGGCCAGGCTGGCGCCCGCCTGGATCTTGAACGCGTCGTCACCGCTACCGCCCACCAGGTTCTCGAACCCGGCGAACGCGCGGCCGTTCAGGGTGCCACTGCCGGGAGACCCTTCCAGCACCCAGGCATTGCGGGCATCGGGGCCAACCAGGCTGTCGACACCGGCGCCGCCATCGATCATGCCCGCCAGCGCGCCGCCTGCGGCCAGCGTGAAAACATCCGCCGCACTGCCGCCGGTCAGGTTCTCGATCCCGCTGAAGACTGCCGCGTTGATCGTGCCTGCGCCGACCCCGGCCAGCGTCCAGGCGTTGGCCACATCGGCGCCGGCAAGGGTGTCCAGGCCTTCGCCGCCGTCGATCGACAGCGTGGCGCCCAGTGGGGAAACCAGCTTGAACTGGTCGTCGCCTGACAGCCCCTGGACCTGCACGTGCGTGACACCACTGCTGCTGTCACCATAAGAAGCGAGCGTGCCATTGACGGTGAGCCGGATGATGACGCCGCCATTGGCGGAGGTACCGGCCTGCTCGATCAGGACCGTGTCCGCCCCATCGGTCAACGTTGCCTGCAGGACACCGCCAGCGAGCGTCGTGACCGGATCGGCCGAGAGCAGCAGGCGCGGCTCCAGCCCTTCCAGGATCAGGGATTCGCGCCGTGGCCTGGCAACCGGCCGGTCGCCGGCTGGACCGCGTCCCACACCCCAGCCGACGATGGTGTCCCGCAACAAGCGACACAACGCGGATACCTTGAAGGTGCGGCCGCGGCCTTGGACTGGTTTCTTCACGATGAACTCCCGGACGACTTGCCAAAGAATGGGTGATCGAAGGCAAGCGTCCCGGCGCAGAAGACCCGAGCCGCTACGAGGAGCCAGATCAATTCAGGTCAAGCCAAGGCAACCAAGCTCGCAATCAGCCCAAGTTCGGAAAATTCTAGGCGCGCGGGTCGCTTGGCAGTCCTAGTTATGACGTAGTTATCGCGCAATTGGCGCGGATCCGGCGCACAAGGCGCTGACGTCCTGCTTGACACGCAACGGTGGGCCCGGCGCTCGAGCGGTCTACCGGTTCTCCACCCGCAACCGTATCGCCTCGGTCTCGGACGACGGCTTGACGCCCAGCACAATGGACAAGAGGTCGCAGCATCGGCGGTAGACGCGCACGACCTCGGCGAACTCGCCCCGGTGCAGCAGGCACACCATGAGCCGCCGGTACAGGACCTCGGCGAGGCTGTCGATCTCGATCGCATGGGTATACATTTCGCAGGCGGACTCCCATTGGCTGGCCAGTTCCAGCCGTTCGCCCTGCACCAGGATCAGGCGATGGAAGCGGCTGCGCAGGCGTTCGGCGTACGGGAGCAGCCACGCTTCCTGCGCATCGCGCTGCAGGAAATGGCCTTGGTAGAGACGCCAGGCCTCATGGGCCAGCCGCTGCGGAACCGACTCGCCGTTGCACAAGCGGCTGGCGATCGAATCGAAAGCCCAGGCGTCGACCCAGCAATGGCGGATGTCCAGCGTCAGCTTCGCATCTCGCAGAAGAATGACCTCTTCATGGTCGAGTATCAGGCGAAGCCGGTGGAGCGTGTTGTCGAACAGTCTGCGCAGATCACGTCCGTCGGTCTCCCGCCACAAGGCGTGCATCAGTTGCGAGACATGGACTTCGCGCCCGCCCAGGGCGATCAGGGCCTGCAGCAACTCGAGCGACTTGCGTGGCGACTTGCCGGCAAAGGTCACGGCCTTGCCGTGCTTCACCAGGGAAAAACGCCCCAGCGTATAGACACGCATCGGCCACGGCCAGTGCAGCACCTCGGGGCCATCCGGATGCAGGTTGCGCAGACGGATCAGTTGCCCGACATGTTCGTCCTCGATGCCGGCCTGCAACGCATCGGCACACAGATGCGACAACATGATGTCGGGCCAGTGCTCGGCATCCAGTTGCGCCGGTCGGAACGGGCTGCCGAACAGTGTGCGCAACGCGTCCAGGTAAGGACCGGGATCGGCTTGCTGCCGCAGAGACATGATCTCGCCGCTGCCATGTGCCGACGGGACTGCGCGATCGGCAGGCGGGGGATTCATGCGCCCTTCCGCTGCGGGGTCGGACAAGCTCACCGACCCAGGCTCTCGGCTCCGTTGTGGCACCACTGACCTGCGCGACAGAATCCAAGCAGCACGATCAATCCTCCGGAGGGACGAACAAGGAACAAGGAACTCGAATGCGACCTGAAGTCGCACGACATGGCGCGAGGGGACATCGAATCCGCTCGGGGTATACCTCGACCAGGCACGCCACCAGCACCGTAGATCGTGACCCGCGCACGTAAATGTAACCGACTGCGCCCGACTCCGTCGGTGACCGGATCGGCGGCCAGTTCGCGAACGCGTCAGTGTCATCCGCTCGACTGACGGTTGTCCCGCCCACGCGACAGGCAACCCAGGTCGCCGGAATGCTCCGGGTAACGACACGACGCAAAAGACCTGAAGCCCGCCATCCTTGCGAATGGCGGGCTTCAGGTCTTCAACTGGGGTGGCTGATGGGGCTCGAACCCACGACAACAGGAATCACAATCCTGGACTCTACCAACTGAGCTACAGCCACCGTAAGCGGGAGATTATAGCCTCGCAATTTGTGCGAGGCGACCTGTTTATTGCAAGGGGGTTGCCTCGGGGCGCGGCACGTTGATGCGCACCTTGTACCGTTCCTTCAGCATCTCGTAATATGCCTGGTTCTCGGCCGACGCCGCGAGCTGGGCCACCTGGGTGCGGGCCTGACGCGCGGCGGCGTCGTCGGGTGCTGCACGGCTCACGATACGCCTGATGTTGAGCACGGTATAACCATCGGCCCCGAGGTCGACACCCACCTGCACCGGCAGCGCCGTGGGGTCGGCGCGCAGCGCGGCGTCCAGCACCTTGGGTGCGAGATCCTGGGCCGCGTCGCGCGCGACGACGATGGCCGCACCCGTCACCTGGGCCGGATTGCTTTTCCAGGCCGCCAGCCGGGCTTCGCCGTCCTTGCGGGCCAGTTCTGCCGCCCGCGTCGCCACCAGTTTCTCGCGCACCGACGCGCGCACCTCGGCCAAGGGCAAGGTACGTGCAGGCGAATAGGACACCACGCGACCGGACACCAGCTGGTTCGGGCCTGTTTCGATCGCTTCGGTATTGCGCTTGCGCTTGACCGCCTCATCGGCGAACAAGGCCTCGATGAACTTCGCATGGGCCAGCGGCCCCTGCACGCCGTCCGCCGGCTGGCGATGCACCTCACCGGCCGTGCGGATCTCGAGCTTGAGCTTGTCGGCCACCGGCTTGAGGCTGTCGGATTGTTCGTAGACGGTGTTCGTGAACGACTCGGCCGCCTCCGAGAACCTGCGCTGCGCCTGCTGGGCCTTGAGGTCGGCTTCGATGCCCGCACGCAGTTCCTCGAAGCTGCGCGGCTTGGGTGACTTGACGTCGGTGACCTGGATGATGTGGTAACCGAAGTCGGACTCGACCAGGTCGCTGATCTCGCCCTTCTTCATGGCAAATGCCGCATCCTCGAAGGGCTTGACCATGGCGCCGCGGGCGAAGAAGTCGAGGTCGCCCCCCGATTCCGCCGAACCCGGGTCCTGGGAGTTCTTCTTCGCGATGTCGGCAAACTGCGCAGGGTTCTTGCGCACTTCGGCGAGCAGTTCCTGCGCACGGGCCTTGGCCTTGTCACGCTCGGCGGCGGGGGCATCCTTCGCCGCGGCTATCAGGATATGGCTGGCCCTGCGCTCCTCCTTGCCGCTGAGGCGCTCCACGTTCTGGTCGTAATACGACTTCAGGTCCTGCTCGTTGACGTTCATCGTCGTCTTGATGGTGTCGAGGTCCAGCACCACATATTCGATCGCCACCGACTCGGCCGCCTGGAACTGCTTCGGATTCGCCTGGTAATAGGCCTCGATCTCGGCATCGGTCGGCGACACCTTGGACAGATAGTCGCTGGCCGGGAAACGAGCCAGTTGCACTTCACGCTTCTCGAAGAACGCGCCCAGCGCGACATCGGCGACGGCCTCGGGCACGAACCCGGTTGCCAGCACCCCGGCCTCGACCTGGCGCAGCGAAAGATCGCGCCGCACCCGCATCTCGAACCCCTCGGGGGTGAATCCCTGGCTTGCCGCCAGTTGGCGGTAACGTTCCATGTCGAGCTTGCCGTCCGGGCCCCGCAAAGCCGCAATGGTCGGGTTGCGCTGCAACTCCTGCGCCAATCGCGCATCGGTGGTTGCGAGCCGCAACTTGTCGGCGGCTTCAGCCAGCACACGCTCGCGAACCAGGCGCT
>CAXBDR010000151.1:0-10591 GCA_963974265.1 uncultured Rhodoferax sp. | reverse complement strand
TGCCGTTCACACTGGTCATCATCTTCGTGTTGCTATACCTGACGTTCCGCCGTTTCGACGAAGCACTGCTGATCATGGCCACCTTGCCGTTTGCGCTGATTGGCGGCATCTGGCTGCTGTGGTTGCTCGACTACAACCTGTCAGTCGCCGGCGCAGTCGGATTCATTGCGCTGGCAGGCGTCGCCGCCGAGTTCGGTGTGATCATGTTGCTGTATTTGCGCCAGGCCTGGGACGAGCGTATCGCAGAGGGCAAAACGTCGCACGACGATCTGCTCGACGCGATCCGCGACGGCGCCGTAATGCGGGTGCGGCCAAAGGCCATGACGGTGGCCGTGATCCTGGCCGGTTTGTTCCCGATCATGTGGGGCACCGGCACCGGCTCGGAGGTGATGCAACGTATCGCAGCACCGATGGTCGGGGGCATGGTCAGTGCGCCTTTGCTGTCGATGTTTGTGGTTCCGGCAGTTTTCCTGTTGATGCGCAAACAACGTCGAACGCGGCCATCGTCGCCTTCTGTGCCCCGCGATGCGGAACCAGGTGTGGCACCGCGCCAGGCACCGCGCCACACTACCGAATTTGCAGACGAACTGCCATAATTGTGGAACTTGTCGCATTGAATCTGAACCAACCGCTGTTATGACATCTGGATTTCGGCGCTCGATTGCCCGCTTGCTGATAGCCGTCTTTGTGTTCGCACAAATGGCGACGGCTGCGCATGCGTGCTTCAGCCTGGCTCTAGATGCCGCAGGCGTGTCCGCTGGCCAGGGCCCAGCAATGGCATCGTCGATGCCGACCGGGCCCAACGGACAGCTGATCGCCGCAGTTGCAGATACTGAATCTGCGCACTGCGGGGCGCCCGGCTGCAGCGTGACCGAACCTGGGTTCAGCGCCGTTTGTGACGCGCATTGCCAATCCGAGCAACAACGCGTAGAAGCTTCGTCATCGATCACGGTGCCTGCTGCGATCATGACGACGAGCTACTTGCTTCCACCATTGGATAGAGGAACCGTGCAACGCGGCCTCGACCAATCATGGTTGGCTCCGCCCGACGCGGCGGACCTTCCACACACGATCCTGCACTGCTGCTTCAGACTTTGACAGTCTGAGCCCGGATGCCGGCGGCCTGACAAGCCACCCGGCATTCCGGTGCCTTGTTGTCGTTCGGCGAACGTCCAATGGTTCGCCACCAAGACTTGATACCCCTCGCCTATACGCCCACGAGCAATCGGGGCACCGGCGCGTGACAGACCAAGGCCTTGCGTGGTCACTCAACTGAATGCATTGAGTCTTCCCGACCCACACACATGGCCTCCATCACCATGACGAATTTGCATTTTTACTTTACTTGAAGGAGTTGGAACATGAATTGCAGCAAAACAATGATCAAGGTCGCCGCCGGTCTGGGAGTTGGCGCGACGGCTCTCTACTTCGCTTTCCCACAGGCGCAATCGCTGATCCTGGCCAATACCCCGCTATTGATAGCGCTTGCTTGCCCGATATCCATGGGCATCATGATGTTCATGATGAAAGGGTCGAACGACACCAAAAAGAGCGAGGCAACTGACCCAGGCACCGTCCAGACGCAAGCAAACGTCCAGACCCCGGCCAACATGCTGGGAGGTGCTCCGGGGAAAGTGTGACCCTTTGCCCGCGAATCCATGTGCGGCGCGCCTTCGACGGGGCGCCGAGCAGGCTTGCGCAGGTGTCGGTTGTACGGCATTTGCGCGGCTTGGGTCATGCCGGCCGCGTTGAAAGGACCTGAGATGCCAACGCACGATTTTTTCCGCGCGCTTTTGGTTGGGCTGTTCGCAGTTGCGACTTTGGCGACGCAGGCCCATGCCGCAGGTAACGTCGAGCGCGGCGCTCAGGCGTCGCGCAATTGCGTTGCATGCCATTCGTTCGCCGCGGGTCGGCAATTGACGGGCCCAAGCCTGGCAGGCATCTGGGGCAAGAAGGCAGGTCGCGTCGACGGATTTGGCCGATATTCAGAAGCACTCAAAGCCTCGGATGTCGTGTGGAAACACGACACACTGGACGCATGGCTGCGCAGCCCATCGGCGTTCATTCCGGGCAACTCGATGCCGTTTGGCGGCATCCCGGACCCGGCGGTGCGCGCGGACCTGATCGCTTACCTTGAGGCAGTATCGAGCGGCAAAGTATCTGTGCCAGATCGCGGACCGCCCGACCTCAAACGTGCAGAGGCTTTCAGGCAGGTCGTGGCGATCCGCTATTGCGCGGACGCCTACCGTGTGACAACTGGCGACGGCAAGAACACGACGTGGTGGGAGTTCAATTTGCGCTTCAAGACCGATGGGGGGCCCAACGGCCCGGAGCCGGGCAAGCCCGTCATCGTCGGCAACGGAATGCAAGGCGACCGCGCAGCAATCGTCTTCTCACGACCTGAAGAGATTTCTTCATTGGTGCGCAGGGATTGCCCATGAGAGACAGCGCAGCCATTAGCCCTTCGCCACTGTCCCTCAAACGCCGCATTTGGGTCGGCGTCGCGGCGGCAATCGGTCTGGGTTCCCTGAGCTCGTTGTGGCGTTGGATGCGTGCGCCAGCTACAGACAATTCGGTTCTCGAACTGCATTCGCGTCCACGCGATCTGGCAAACCTGCGTTTCAGCGATCCCAAGGGCTCGCCAACAGACCTCGCCGCTTTTCAGGGCCGCGTGGTGCTGCTCAATATCTGGGCTACCTGGTGTCCACCCTGTCGCGAAGAGATGCCGACACTGGACCGTCTGCAAGCCACGCTGGGACCAGCCGGCTTCGAGGTGGTGGCGCTGTCCATCGACCAGGGCGGCGTGCAGGTGGTCGAAGCGTTTTTCAAACGCATCGCTGTGACCCATCTCCAACTCTATCTGGACACCTTTGGCGATGCGTCGCGCCTGGTGGCAACCGGTGTTCCGTTGACACTTTTGATTGACACAAAGGGACGGGAACTAGGCCGCAAATTGGGTCCTGCCGCATGGGACGCGCCGGAGATGCTGGCATTGATCCGCAGTCACATCCCTGCATCGGCTGCGCATTCAGATTCAAGGCGGGTCGAACATGCCGCTTAAGTCACTTGCCATCATCGCGTTGGCACTGGTCACGGTGGCGTGTGATCAACAGCCGTCACAGTCGCCGGGGCGCTTCACGTCAACCGAAATCACCGGAGTACCGTGGGGTCAGGACTTCGATCTGACCGATCACCTGGATCGCCCCCGAAAACTGGCAGACTTTCGCGGCAAGGCGGTGATGTTGTTCTTCGGCTATACAAATTGCCCCGACGTCTGCCCTGTCACGATGGCCAAAATGGCGAGCGTGGTCAAAGACCTCGGCGACGGGCGCCAGCGTGTGCAAGGGCTGTTCGTCACGCTGGATCCCGCTCGGGACACCGCGCAAGCCCTCGATAAATTCGTCACCGCATTCAACCCCGACTTTCTGGGTCTGACCGGCGATCCGGCTGCGATAACCGCATTGGCGAAAGAATTCAAGATGTTCGTCGCCGTGCGCGAGGCCGACGCACAAGGCCGCTACGACGTTGACCATGGCGGCGGCATCTTCGTGTTTAACCCAAGCGGCCGATTGCGATTGTTCATGCGCGACGATCTGAGCATCGACGTGATGACTGCCGACCTGACGCGACTGCTGCGGGATAACCGCAGCCTTTGATTTACAGACCCAGACTCATTTTTACGACCAGAGGTAATCCCATGAAATCCAGAAAACCTATTCACCAAGGCCGAATTTTCGCGGCAGTATTGCTTTTCACAGCGGCCATTGCAACCACCGCCACAGCCGTCGCCGGCGAAGTCAAGCTGACCCATGTGCACGGCATGTCGTTCAGCGCCGACGGCGCCAGGCTCATGATTCCGAGCCACCACGGCCTGGCAATATTCGAAGGAGGCAAATGGAGGAAAGCACCCGGGCCAACCCATGATTACATGGGCTTTTCCGCCACGCGCGACACCCTGTACAGCAGCGGGCATCCGGCTCCGGGCTCCGGCCTGACCAATCCGTTTGGCCTGATCAAGAGCCTTGACGGCGGCAAGACCTGGAAAAGTCTGGGCCTCGAAGGCGAGTCGGATTTCCACACTGTCGCCACGGGCTATACGACCAACGTCGTGTACGTCGTCAACCATGCGATGAATTCGCGCATGAACCTTCCGGGCATCTACTACACCCGCAACGACGGCATGCAATGGACTCGTGTTGCCGCCAACGGACTTGCGGGTGATCTCAAGAGTCTGGCGGCACACCCCAGTGACGCCAACATAGTTGTTGCGGGAACAGCCAACGGGCTGTATCTGTCACGCAACGCGGGCCAGGATTTTGAACGCCTCGTCGACGGGCCGCAGGTGGTCGGTGCCGCGTTCGCCCTGGATGGAAAGTCGCTATGGTTCAGCGGCTACGCGGGCAAGGCCACGCTGATGCACATCACACTCGACAAAGGCGCCAAGGCTGATGCGCTGCCGATACCTGCGCTGAAAGAGGACGCCGTGGCCTACATCGCACAGAACCCGGTACGCCGTAACGAATTGGTCATCGCGACGTACAAACGCAATGTCTTCCTGAGCCAGGACCAGGGCCGCACATGGAAACCAATTGCAACTGACGGAGATACCCATGACTGACACGAACAAGAACCCGGTATTCCGGCTGGTTGTCACGGTACTGGCCGTAATCGGAGCCATCGCGGTGATCGGCGCGGTCGGCATGGCGGTCATGCATACGACCATGATGGGAGGCGGATGGGGATGTTGAACAAGGACCACCTGCGCAGGCGCCACATTCAATGGGGCGGCCATGAATCCGCATAGACGCAAGCTGCTGCTGCGTTCCGCCGCAGCAGTGGCGGCGGCCGCCGTTTGCGGGCCCGCCTTCGCCATTGGGGGTGACGACACGTCCTCGGCCGACCTGCATATCGAACTGAGCGCCGGGTTGGATGAAGTTGCGATCCGGCCGGGCGCCAAAACCAGAGTCTGGCGCTATCGGGCAAAGCTTCTTGCCGGAGCACCTGCGGCGCTGGACACCTCCATGCTGGCGCCCATCATCCGGGTCCACCGCGGTCAGCGTATCCGCGTCGATCTGATCAACGACTTGCCGGAATCGACGATTATTCATTGGCATGGCTTGCATGTTCCGGAGGACATGGATGGTCACCCGCGTTTCGCGATCGCGCCGGGTGAACGGTATCGCTATGTTTTCACGGTGCGCAATCGCGGCGGAAGTTATTGGTTTCACCCGCATCCGCATGGCAGAACCGGCAAACAGGTCTACGCAGGGCTGGCCGGGCTGTTTCTGGTCAGCGACGACGACGAAGCCGCGTTGGCGCTCCCCTCCGGCGCATTCGACATGCCATTGGTGATCCAGGACCGCAACTTCGACCAGGACAACCAGTTGGTGTATCCCGGCATCTCCATGGCCGCGGCGCCACAAGGCGGCGGCATGATGGGAGGCCGCATGGGGTCGATGATGGGTGGCATGGGCGGCGGCATGGCCGGCATGATGGGTGTGCTGGGCGACACCATCTTGGTCAATGGCGCCCCGGATGTACTGCGGCCGGTCGAGCGCAAGGCCTACCGGATTCGGCTGTTCAATGCCTGCAATACCCGAACGCTCAAGCTGGCCTGGAGCGACAACACTGCAATGCAGGTGATCGCAAGTGACGGTGGGCTGCTGGACGCACCGGTACAACGCGACTACGTCATGCTGGCGCCTGCCGAACGGGTCGAGCTGTGGGTGGATTTCAGCCGCTGGCCGACTGGGGCCACACCCGTGCTGGCGAGCCTGGCGTTCGACACCGGAATGGGCATGGGATCGATGATGCGCGCCATGATGGGCGGCGACAACGCGCTTGCAAACGGCGCTGCATTTCCTGTTTGCCGGTTCAAGATCGGATCTGCCGAAGCTGCGGGCCCGGCCATGCCGCAGCGCCTGACGCCGATAGCGCCGTCGCAGGATCGCCTGGCCGTCAATGCCGATCGCCCCAAGGTGTTCGAACTGACGATGGGCATGATGCGCTGGGGCATCAATGGACAGAGCTTCGACATGCTGGCCGCGAGCGACCTGGAAACCGTGAAACTTGGCACCCAGGAAATCTGGGAATTCCGCAATGACGGTGGCGCCATGATGGGCATGACCATGCCCCACTCCATGCATATTCATGGCCTGCAGTTTCGGGTGATCAAGCGCTCGGTATCGGGCAGCCATGCCCGCGGCTACGACACCATCAAAGACGGTCTGGTGGATGGCGGTTGGAAGGACACGGTATTGGTCATGCCCGGTGAGCGCGTGCGTGTCCTGCTGCAGTTCGAAGACTTCACGGGCCTGTTCCTGTACCACTGCCACATGCTGGAGCACGAGGACATCGGCATGATGCGCAACTACCGCGTGGTGGCCTGACACATGGGAACTCGAATGACTTTTTCCTATTTCACCGCACTGCTTGCGACCCGAACACGCGCCATGATTGCTGGTGCCCTGATCGGCCTGTCGCTTGCGTCTGCGGTCAACGCGCAGTCGCAGAGCCCGCTTTTCGACCGCGCGCCCGTACCGGAGGCAAGCACCCCACCGGCACCATCATCGGGACCACTGGATGCCATCCGGAGCTTGTGGTCTGGCAAAAAAGCCACGGTCGAACTGCTGCCACCCGAGCAGGCGTTCACCCTGGACGTCCGGTTCAGGGACGCCAGCACCCTGGTCGCCGAACTCCGGCCGGTCCAGGGCTATTACCTGTACCGGGATCGCATCACGTTCAGCATGACAGAGCCGGCGACGGGTGTGATCAGCGACGTGGCCTTGCCCGCCGGAAAGCCAAAGGCTGACCCGTTCTTCGGCTCGGTCCAGGTGTATTACCAACCCGTTGAAGCGGTCATCGCGTTGCGCCAGCCAGTTGCTGTTGGTGACCAGATTCAGCTGCGCGCGACATACCAGGGATGCAACGAGCCCTTGGGCGTGTGTTATCCGCCGATCGACCAGGACGTGACCGTGGCGTGGACGGGTGCCGCTGCGCCCATGGCCACGCTTGTCGCACCAGCTGCCGACGCGGCAGTGCAACGATCCTTGCCAGCGGCTGGCGCGGACGACGGCGACCGGATACGCGATTTGTTTGCCGGTGGCAATCGTTGGGCGCTGCTGGCCGCGTTTTTCGGGTTCGGAGTGCTGCTCGCATTTACGCCCTGCATGTTGCCGATGATCCCGATCCTGTCGGGCATCATCGTCGGGCAAGGCGAAACGCTGACCCGGCGGCACGCGCTGAGTCTGTCCGCTGTATATGTTTTCGCCATGGCAGTCACCTATGCGTTGGCTGGCATCGCTGCTGGACTCGCCGGGACCATGCTGTCGGCCTATTTGCAAAATGCCTGGGTACTGGGCAGCTTTGCGCTGGTCTTCGTACTGCTTGCGCTGTCGATGTTTGGCCTGTATGAGTTGCAGCTGCCGGTGCGACTGCAGAGCGCCCTGGCTTCGGCGGGCAACAGGGTCAAGGGCGGCAAGGTCGTGGGTGTGTTCCTGATGGGCGTGCTGTCGGCCGTCATCGTGGGCCCCTGTGTCGCAGCCCCGTTGGCCGGCGCCTTGCTGTATATCGGCCAGACCCGCGATGTCGTCCTGGGCGGCACGGCCTTGTTCGTGATGGCCATCGGCATGGGTGTTCCCTTGCTGGTCATCGGCGCCACGACAGGGTCACTGCTACCGCGAAACGGCCCATGGACTGAAGCTGTCAAGCGCTTTTTCGGCGTTGGCATGCTGGCCATGGCGATCTACACCGTATCTCCAGTGATGGCAGTGGTCGCACAGCAACTGCTGTGGGCTGCGTTGCTGATCGTCGTGGCCATCTATCTGCATGCGCTCGACCCCCTTCCGGTCGATGTGCCAGGCCATCGGCGGCTGTTCAAGGGGTTCGGCGTCATCACGCTGCTCGCCGGGGCGGCCATGATGGTGGGCGCATTGTCTGGACACCGGGAAATACTGCAGCCACTGGCGGGTTTCCGGGGAGTACAGGCAGCGGCGACAGGTGAACTCGCGTTCCAGCGCGTCACCAGCGTTGCCGATCTGAACACGCGCGTGCAAGCGGCCAACGGCCGACCCGTGATGCTGGACTTCTGGGCCGAATGGTGTGTGTCCTGCAAGGAGATGGATCAGTTCACTTTCAGCGATCCCCGGGTACAGAACGTCCTGAAGGACGCGGTGCTCCTGCGCGCCGACGTCACGGCCAACAACGCGGACGACCGCGCCTTGCTGGCCCGCTTCGCACTGTTCGGGCCGCCCGGGATCGTCTTCTTCGACCGGTCGGGCAACGAACTGCCAAAACGCGTGATCGGATACCAGCCGCCGGAACAATTTCTGAGCTCGCTGGCCCAGGTCGGCGCTTTTTCAACGCAACCATGATCGAGATCTGATGGACGTAGTTGCACATGCCTTGTGGGCCGGCGCCGGGGTGATGCTGGCGCGCCGACGTTGGCGCGTTTCACCGCGCTTCGCTGCGCTGACGGTTGCGATGGCAGTGATGCCGGACATTCCGCACTTGGTTCCGGTCGTAGGTTGGTCTGTTTTCGGCGATGGCTCAGCGGCCGTGGTGCAGGAATACGCGAATGCTGTTGCAGGACAAACGCCGTCAGCGCCTGCATCGGTAGACTTCTGGTCGCACAACCTCTATTGCATTACCCATAGTGCGGTCGTTGCGGGGCTCGTGACATCGCTGATCTGGTTCCGCCGCCGCATGTGGATGGTTCCTTTGCTGGGTTGGTGGTCACATATCGCGATTGACGTATTCACGCATTCTCGAGACTACTTTGCGACCCCGATCCTGTACCCGTTCACCGACGAAGGATTCGATGGCATTGCCTGGAATACACCCTGGTTCCTCTTTGCCAACTATGCAGTGTTGTCTGTGACCTATTTGCTCCTGTATTGGACCCGAAAACGGAGCATCGCTTGAACCGCAACCAGGACGGAGCGCGATCGCGATGGGCCGCGACGCGCGCCAGAATGATTCCGTCGATGGCAGTTGTGGCGTGTTCCGTCACCGCCGGTATTCCGAGCGCCCTGGCACACGGCGACCGGGAGCCGCTCGTGAGCTCGACCGGGCTGTGGCCATGGAGCAGCGATGTGCTGATCGGGTTGACAATCGCGGCCATCCTGTTTTGGCGCGGCAGCGTGCGCAGGGCTGGCAAGGGATCACCGGTATCGCGAGGTCGCGCCGTCTTTTTTTCCAGCGGGCTGGGCGCCGTGTTCCTGGCGCTGCAGACGCCGCTCGACGTGATCGCCGGGCACATGTTCTCCGTCCACCAGGTCCAGCATCTATTGTTGCGCGGCGTCGCACCCATGCTGCTGATGCTCTCCCTGCCCTCAGGCCCCCTGACGGCCGGATTTCCCACGGCAATTCGCCGACGGTTCGTCGCACCGATGATGCGCAACAACGGCGTCCAGTCGATATTCGGGTTCCTGACCCGGCTACTGGTATGCACGACCTTATACGTGACGAGCCTGTATTTCTGGCAACTGCCGGTATACCACGATGCGGCATTGATCAACACGACGCTGCACTATGTGATGCACATCAGCATGCTGGCCGCCGGCATGCTCTTTTTCTGGAGCCTTTTCAACGCAGCTTTTCCGCCATGGGGTCCACCATTCAGCCATCGCATCGTCATGCTGGGGGCATCCATGTTTGCCAACATTCCGCTTGGCGCGATCATCACGCTGAAGGAGTCCATTGCATACAGTGCCTACGATCTACGGGGCCGATGGTCGAATCTGGAGCCGCTAACGGATGAACTGCTGGGCGGGCTCGTGATGTGGATTCCGGGTAGCATGATGGGCCTGATCACCATGCTGTTGCTGATCCGGCATTGGGGCCGCGCCGAGGAAAAGCTGGAGTTGCGGCGACAACGCGGATTCCTCTTGCCGGCGTCTGATCGCGCGGCGCCTCAGGCCATTGGCGAAAACTCCGAGTCAAGTCGCAGAATCCGCTCAGCATGGGGCCTGGCGCTGATTCCGCTTGCGGTATTTGCCGGTCTGATGGCTCTTGCGGTATGGCTCGACCGATGACTTGCGCCGCTTCATGACGCAACCCAGTCCCTTCATTCGGAAATCCATGCCGGAATAGCAGCGAACGCATCTTTTGCAGAGCGAAAACCCCGTTTGACGCCAAACTTCTCTTCCTGTCGCTTTCGGCCTTGGCAACGGGAGCATCCTGGGTGTGTTACTTCCGGGCTCTCCAAATTGGCGACGCGTCCAAGGTCGCACCGGTCGACAAGTTCAGCCTCGTCCTGGTTGCGATCTTCGCGTTCACTTTTCTTGGTGAGCGACCGTCGGCACGCGAGTGGGCAGGCATTGCCATGGTGGCTTCCGGTGTATTGATTTTGGCGTTCAAACGGTAAACAGATTGCGCTGGCCGGCTTCCTTCGGTAGGCATCTACAGAACCGCGCGTTGCAGGTTTTCGGTCGCCGCGAAACGGGACAGTCACCCCATGGACGTTCTTCACTTTCGACTTTCAGACGCCAGCACGGTTAGCTGATGCGAAATCCTTACTGCATTGAGTCAACGAGATTATTGATTCGGAAGTATTTAACTTGAACTAATCGAGTGCATCATCATCTGATGA
>CAXBDR010000150.1:0-10816 GCA_963974265.1 uncultured Rhodoferax sp. | reverse complement strand
CTGCGTTATTTCGCCAATACCGGCGGGCGCATGCCGCGCGAGACCCTGAACGCCTTGCGCGAGCGGGTGCCAAGCGCCAGGCCGTTCCTGATGTACGGCCTGACCGAGGCGTTTCGCTCCACCTACCTGCCGCCCGAAGAGGTCGACCGCCGGCCCGACTCGATCGGCAAGGCGATTCCGAATGCCGAAATCCTGGTCCTGCGCGATGACGGCTCGCCGTGTGGCCCCAACGAGCCGGGCGAACTGGTGCACCGCGGCGCACTGGTCGGCCAGGGTTACTGGAACGACGCCGCCAAGACCGCCGAGCGCTACAAGCTGCTGGCCGCGGGCTCGCCGGGGCGCGAGGCGGGCCTGCAACTGCCCGAATATGCGGTGTTCTCCGGCGACACGGTGCGCATGGACGAAGACGGCTTCCTGTATTTCATCGGTCGGCGTGACGAAATGATGAAGACCTCCGGTTACCGGGTCAGCCCGACCGAGGTCGAAGAGATCCTCTACGCCACCAGGCTGGTGGGCGAATGTGTCGCCTTCGGCGTCGACCATCCCGCGCTGGGCCAGGCCATCCAGGTCATTGCGACCTTGCCCGAGGCGGGGCAGGGCGCCGCGGCGGGCGCCGATCCGGCGGCGGCATTGCTCGCGCAATGCAAGGCCCATATGCCCGCCTACATGGTGCCCTCGGGTATCGCGTTCGTCGACGGCCCGTTGCCCCGCAACCCGAACGGCAAGATCGACCGCAAGACCTTGTCGACCGACTGGATCGCCCGCCAGGGCGGTTGATGACACACCCGATCGCATGACCCAGCCCCCCACCCGAACCTTGCCCGTCCATGCGCCGCTGGAGCAGTTTCCCGTGCACGCGGGCGAGTTGCAGGTCGGTGGCCAGCCCTTGAGCCTGCTGGCCGAGCGGGTCGGCCAGACCCCTTTCTACGCCTACGACCGCCAGGCCTTGCGCAACCGCGTGGCCAGCCTGCGCAAGGCCTTGCCGCCGGCAATCCAGCTGCATTACGCGATGAAGGCCAACCCGATGCCGGCGGTGGTCGGCTTCATGGCCGGGCTGGTCGACGGCATCGACGTGGCCTCGGGCGGGGAACTCAAGGTGGCGCTGGACGCCGGCGCCGATCCGCACGAGGTCAGTTTCGCCGGCCCCGGAAAACGCGTGCCGGAGCTGCGCCAGGCCGTCGCCTCCCGGGTGCTGGTCAACGTCGAGTCGCCGCGCGAGGTCGTGGAACTGCAGCGAATCTCGCACGAGCTGGGCCTGCCGGCGCGGGTCGCGGTGCGGGTGAACCCCGATTTCGAACTCAAGGGTTCGGGCATGAAGATGGGAGGCGGCCCCAAGCAGTTCGGCGTTGACGTGGAGCAGATGCCGCAGCTGCTGGCCGACATCGGGCGTGCCGGCCTGGACTTCGAAGGGTTTCATCTGTTCGCCGGTTCGCAGAACCTGCGGCCGGAGTCGATCTGCGAGGCCCAGCAGAAATCCTACGAACTGGCCTTGCGCCTGGCCGCCGATGCGCCCGCTCCGGTCCGTTTCCTGAACCTGGGTGGCGGATTTGGCGTGCCGTATTTCCCCGGCGAGCAGCGGCTCGACCTGGCCCCGATCGGCGACAACCTGGCGCAGCTGCTCGCGCGGGCCGGCACCGAGATGCCGCAGGCCAGTTTCGTCATCGAGTTGGGGCGTTACCTGGTGGCCGAGGCCGGCATCTACGTGACCCGCATCGTCGACCGCAAGGTCTCGCGTGGCCATGTGTTCCTGGTCACCGATGGCGGCCTCAACCACCATCTGTCGGCGTCGGGCAATTTTGGCCAGGTGGTGCGCAAGAACTATCCGGTCACGATCGGCAACCGCGCCGATGCAGGCCCGGCCGAGACCGTGTCGGTGGTCGGCCCGCTGTGCACGCCGCTCGATCTGCTGGCCGACCGCATGGCCTTGCCGCCGGCACAGGAGGGCGATCTCGTCGTGGTCTACCAGTCCGGTGCCTATGGTGCCAGCGCCAGCCCCCAGGCTTTCCTGGGGCATGCGCCGTGCACGGAGGTGCTGGTATAAACCGCGCAGCTTGCCGTGTAGTATCGGCGGTCAGCGCAAAAGTCGTGGAGGCAACGGCGGCAGCCCCGGTCGTTGCAGGCGGAGCCATCGTGGAGCGTCCACAACAAGGGGCACGAGCATGATCAAGATATTCAACCATTACATCCACAAGCGAACCGTGCTGCAGTTGCTGCTGGACTTCGGGTTGATTCTGGGCACCGTTCTGCTTGCGACCGGCTGGCACATGCCCGACCTGGTCCGTGCCGCGTCCGCGGCCTTGCCATCGGCGGTGTTGCTGGCCATTGCCGCGCTCACCATCAATGCGGCGCTCGGTTTCTACCAGCGGGTGCACAACCGCTCCGTGGCGCAGTCGCGGGCCCGCGCGATGTTGTCCCTGTGCCTGATCCTGCCGCTGGCCTACCTGATCCTGCGCGTGTTGCCGCTCGGGCTCGAGGACCAGGATTTCGTGTCGCTCTCGGTCGTCGGCGGCGTGTTGCTGATGCTGATCCACCGTGTGCATGTGGGCCATTCCAGCGCGCAGTCGATGATGCGCCAGCGGGTGCTGGTGTTCGGCACCGGCACGCGCGCCAAGCTCGTGGGCCGCACCCTGCAGAAGTCCGACCCGCATGTCGATCTCGTCGGGTATTACGCCAGCCCGAACGAGGCGGTGGCCGAGGTCTCGGCCTGGGGCATCCTGTCGCCGAATACCTCATTGACGGACATCGTCATGGAGCAGCAGGTCGATGAAATCGTCGTGGCGCTGGCGGAGCGGCGCGGCGGCAGCATGCCGCTGCGTGAACTGCTGGACTGCAAGCTGCAAGGCGTGCGGGTTGTCGACATGGCGACCCACTTCGAGAAGACACTGGGCCAGATCCGGCTCGATTCGGTGTCGGCCGGTTGGCTGATCTTCGGCGACGGGTTCAGCCAGGGCTGGGTGCGCACCGTGGTCAAGCGCCTGTTCGACATCGTCTTCGCCAGCATCCTGATCGTGCTGGCCTCGCCGGTCATGCTGTTGGCGGCCATTGCCATCCTGATCGAGAGCGGCGGCCCCATTTTGTACCTGCAGGAGCGGGTCGGGCTCAATGGCCGCTTGTTCAACGTCATCAAGTTCCGCAGCATGCGCACCGACGCCGAGATCGACGGCCAGCCGCGCTGGGCGACGGCCCAGGACGACCGGGTGACGCGGGTCGGACGGATCCTGCGCAAGCTGCGCATCGACGAATTGCCCCAGTTGTTCAGTGTGCTCAGCGGCGACATGAGCCTGGTCGGTCCTCGACCGGAGCGTCCGTACTTCGTCGACAAGCTGACGCAGGAACTGCCCTATTTCGCCGTGCGGCAAAGTGTCAAGCCCGGTGTCACCGGTTGGGCCCAGGTCCGTTACCACTACGGCGCCTCGGTCGAGGACGCGGCCGAAAAGCTGCAATACGACCTGTACTACGTCAAGAACCACACGCTGTTCCTGGATCTGGTGATCCTGTTCGAAACCGTGGGCGTGGTGCTCATGGCCAAGGGCGCGCATTGACGCAGCGGCACGGGAACCGCGTCACCGTCCATCCATGGATTCCGACAACCTGGTTCTGACCGGCTGGAGCTATGGCCTGGCAGGCCTGGCATATGCGGTGCTCACGGTTGCCCTGCTGCGGCGCGGCTACGGCAAGGCGCCGCGGGAGACGGCCCGCCTCAGCATGCTGGCGGCGGCAGGTGCCAGCATGGGGTGGGGCGTGTTGCTGCTGGCCTTCCTGTACCAGGGTCATGCCGGCCTGCTGGTGCTGGCCGGCGTGGCCGACATCGCGCGTTACGCCGCATGGTTCGTGTTCCTGCTCGCCTTGCTGCAGCAAAGCCGGACCGACGCCGGCTCCTTGTCCCTGGCCTGGTTGAAGCGGGCGGCCGTGGTCGCGGTGGTTTGTGCCGCGGCTCCGCAACTGGCGGTTTTGCTGGGCCTGGCCAGCCCGAACGATCTGCGCAAGATCGTCCTGTTCGTGACCATGGCATTGCCGGTGATTGCGATGGTGCTGCTCGAACAATTGTTCCGCAACGTGCCGCAGGACGCCCGATGGAACATCAAGCCGCTGGCGCTGGGGTTGGCTTGTGCCTTCCTGTTCGACCTCTACCTGTATTCCGAAGCGGTGCTGTTCAGCGCCATCGACGCGGACGCGTTCAGCATCCGCGGAGCGGTCCATGCCATGGTGGTTCCGTTCCTGCTGCTGTCAACCTCGCGTCACAGCGACTGGTTGTCCAAGATCCAGATCTCGCGCAAGGCGGCATTTCATTCGGCCACCCTGATGATCGCCGGCTTCTACCTGGTCTTCGTGTCGGCCGTCGGTTATTACGTGCGCTACTTCGGCGGCGAGTGGGGTCGCGCGCTGCAACTCGGCCTGGGGGTGCTGGCGCTGGTGGTCTTGATGGTGCTGGCGGTGTCCGGTTCGATGCGGGCCCGGTTGCGGGTCTTCCTGGGCAAGCACTTTTTTCGCTACCGGTATGACTACCGCGAAGAGTGGCTGCGTTTCACCCAGACCTTGTCGGCGCAGAATTCGCCCCAGGATATGGGCAACCAGGTGATTCGAGGCCTGGCCGACATGCTGGAGAGCCCGGGCGGCAGCTTGTGGCTGAAAACCCGGGGCGAAAACGTCTACCGCCAGAGCGCCCGCTGGAACGCGCCCGCCTGCACGGTGCCGGAGGACGAGAACTCCTCGTTGTGCGACTTCCTGCAAACCAGCGGCTGGGTCGTCAACCTCGAGGAATACCGTTCCTTCCCGCGGCGATATGGCCGTCTGGTGCTGCCCGCCTGGCTGCAGGAAACGCCCCAGGCCTGGCTGGTCGTGCCCTTGCACGTGGGCGAGAGCATGATCGGCTTCGTCATCCTGTCCAGCGCGCGGGCGCCGATGGACGTGAACTGGGAGGTCAACGACCTGCTCAAGACGGCCGGCCGCCAGGCCGCCAGTTTCCTGGCGCAGATGCAGGCCACCGAAGCCCTGCTCGAGGTGCGCAAGTTCGACGCCTTCAACCGCATGTCGGCCTTTGTGGTGCATGACCTGAAAAACGTCGTGACCCAGCTCTCGCTGATGATGAAGAACGCCCGCCGCCTGGCGGACAACCCCGAGTTCCGCGAAGACATGCTGATGACGGTCGACAACGCGCTGGACCGGATGCGCCAGCTGATGCTGCAATTGCGCGAGGGCGCGACGCCGCCGGGCACGGCTTTCGGCGTCGAGCTCGAGGCCATCGTGCGGCGTATCGCCGCGTCGGCCCGGGATCGCGGCCGCGAGCTCGAACTCGACATCGCCACCCCCGTGGAGACCCGTGGCCACTCCGACCGGCTGGAACGCATCATCGGGCACATGGTGCAGAACGCGTTCGACGCGACACCATCGTCGGGACGGGTCTGGCTCAAGCTCGATCGCAGCAGTGGCCAGGCCCTGATCGAGGTCGGTGACACCGGACACGGCATGACCGAGGAGTTCATCCGCGAACGCCTGTTCAAGCCTTTTCAGACGACAAAACAGGCCGGAATGGGCATTGGCGCTTATGAAAGTTACCAGTACGTGCAAGAATTGGGCGGAAAGATCACGGTGGAAAGCCAGGTCAACCAAGGCACCATCGTGACCGTGCTGCTGCCTCTGTTCGAGTCCCAGCGGCATTCCGACCTGCAACCGCTCGAGACCCCATGACTTCAGAAAAAAATCGTGCATTGCTGATCGTCGAAGACGACCTGGCGCTGCAAAAGCAGATCAAGTGGTCGCTGGACCGATTCGAGTCCGTCACGGCCCATGACCGCGAAACCGCGCTGGTGCAGGCGCGGCGCCACCAGCCGGCGGTGGTCACGATGGACCTCGGCCTGCCGCCGGATCCCGATTCGGTGTCCGAAGGGTTCAAGCTGCTCGAGCAGCTGTTGTCGATCGACGGCGACATGAAGATCATCGTGCTCACGGGCCAGAACGACCGCGCCAACGCCTTGCGCGCGGTGGCCATGGGCGCCTACGATTTTTTCGCCAAGCCGTTCGAGCCCGAACTGCTCAACCTGACGGTGGAGCGCGCATTCCGCCTGGCCGAGTTGCAGGCCGAGAACAAGCGCTTGCAGCTGATGCACCAGCCCGACGCGTTGTCGGGCCTGACCACCCGCGATCCGGGCATGCTGCGCGTGTGTCGCACGATCGAGAAGGTCGCCAGCAGCAATGCAACCGTGTTGTTGCTTGGCGAGAGCGGCACGGGCAAGGAACTGCTGGCCCGCGGTCTGCACGAGGCCTCGCAGCGCAAGGCGGGCAAGTTCGTTGCGATCAACTGCGCCGCCATTCCCGAGAACCTGCTCGAGAGCGAACTCTTCGGCTACGAGAAGGGGGCGTTCACCGGCGCGGCCAAGATGACGCTGGGCAAGATCGAGACCGCCAGCGGCGGCACGCTGATGCTCGACGAGATCGGCGACCTGCCGTTTTCGCTGCAGGCCAAGTTGCTGCGTTTCCTGCAAGAGCGCACCATCGAGCGCATCGGCGGGCGCCAGGAGATCCCGGTCGACGTGCGCATCGTGTGTGCCACGCACCAGGACCTGATGGCCTTGACCAAGGAGGGCAGGTTTCGCGAAGACCTGTATTACCGCCTGGCCGAGATCGTCGTCGACATTCCGCCGCTGCGCGACCGCGTGGGCGATGCCGCCTTGTTGGCGCATGCGTTTGCGCGGCGTTTTGCCCAGGAACAAAACCGCGGCACCTTGACTCTGAGCGAAGAGGCGGTGCGCGCGATCGAACTGCACAAGTGGCCGGGCAACATCCGCGAACTGGAGAACTGCATCAAGCGGGCCACCATCATGGCCGACGGCAACCAGATCTCGCGCGACGACGTGGGGCTCGAGCTGCCGCAGTCCGAGGAGGTCTTCGATACGCTCGATCTGCGCACGATTCGTGACAACGCCGAGAAAAACGCCATTGTTGCCGCGCTCGGTCGTGTCAATGGCAATATGGTCAAGGCCGCCGAGTTGCTGGGCATCAGCCGGCCGACACTGTACGACCTGATGCACAGGCTCGGCCTGAAGTGACGCCGGCATCCGGCAGCTGACAACGACAGGGACAGGGACATCATGAATACATCCACCATCATCCGTTTTCCGCGCAAACGCGTCGCAGCATCGGTGCTGCTGGCTCTCGCGCTGGCCGCCTGCAGCGGCGAAAAGCCCGAGACCATGCTTGCGTCCGCGCGCGACTACATGGCCAAGAACGACTACAAGTCGGCCGTGATCCAGGTCAAGAATGCGCTGCAGGAGAATCCGGAGTTGCCGGAAGCACGTTACATCCTGGGGCTGGCCCTGCTCAAGAGCGGCGACCCGGTCGGTGCCGAGACGGAACTGCGCAAGGCGCGTTCGCTCGGCCAGCCGGACGATCTGGTCATTCCTCCGCTGGTCCAGGCCTTGGTGATGGTGGGCAAGACCAAGAACGTGGTCGAGGATTTCGCCGGGGTGCAGTTGAGCACGCCGGCGGCCAAGGCGCAGTTTCAGACCACCCTGGCGACGGCACACGCCGCGCAGGGATCGGTCGAGCGCGCCCGCCAGGCGCTGGCCGCGGCGCTGGAGGTCGATCCCGCGTATGCACCGGCCTTGTTGATCCAGGCCGGCGAACTGGCGCGTCAGGCCAAGTTCGACGAGGCGCTGGTCATTGTCGACGACATCCTGGCCAAGGACGACAAGAATGCCGAGGCCTGGAAATTGAAGGGTGACCTGCTGCAGATCGGCAAGAACCAGTCGCAGGAGGCGTTGCAGGCCTACCGCAAGGCCATCGAGATCGAACCGAACTATGTGCTGGCGCACAGCGCCATACTGACGTACCAGTTCAAGCAGGGTGACCTCGAGAATGCAGGTCTGCAATTGGCCGAACTCAAGAAGGTCGCGCCGAACTACCCGCAGACACGGCACTTCGACACCTTGCTGGCATTCCAGAAAAAGGATGTCAAGCGCGCGCGCGAGTTGTCGCAGCAACTGATGAAGGTTGCGCCGGACAATGCGCAGTCGCTGGTGCTGGCGGCGGCGATCGAGATGCAGTCCAATGCGACCGTGCAGGCCGTAGCCTACCTCACCAAGGCCTTGCAGGGCGCGCCCAACTTCGCGCTGGCGCGCCAGATGCTGACCTCTGCCTACTTGCGCAGCAGCCAGCCGGAAAAGGCGCTGTCGACCCTGGAGCCTGCGCTCAAGGAAGGTAACCCGGATTCCAGGACCCATGCGCTGGCCGGCGAAGTCTATCTGCAGAACGGCGACCTCAAGAAGGCCGAGGAATACTTCACCAAGGCCGCGAAGCAGGATCCGGACAATGCCCGCTCGCGCACGGCCCTGGCGCTGACCCACCTGGCCGGCGGCAAGGATGCCGGCTTTGGCGAGCTGCAGGCTGTTGCCGCCTCCGACAGCGGCGTGACTGCCGATCTCGCCTTGATCAGCGTGCACCTGCGCCGCGGCGAATTCGACAAGGCCTTGGCCGCCATCGCAGCACTCGAGAAGAAGCAACCCGGAAAACCGTTGGCGTCGAACCTGCGCGGCCGCACGCTGCTGGCCAAGCAGGACCTGGCGGGTGCGCGCAAGGCGTTCGAACAATCGCTGGCGCTCGATCCGGCCTATTTCCCGTCGGTTGCAAGCCTGGCGGCGCTCGACATTGGAGACAAGAACATCGACGCGGCGCGCAAGCGTTTCGACGCTGTGCTCGCAAAGAACCCGCAGCATCCACAGGCGCTGCTGGCGTTGGCTGAACTGCGTGCGCGCGAGGGAGGATCGAAGGCCGACGTCGTGGAACTGATCAACAAGGCGGTCACGGCCAACCCGACGGAGAAAGTGCCCCGTCTGCTGCTGATCGACTTCCACCTGCGTTCAAGGGATCACAAGCTTGCGTTGTCGGCGGCGCAAAATGCGGTTTCGGCCATCCCGGACAATCCCGAATTGCTCGACGCGCTGGGACGGGCGCAACTGGCGTCCGGCGACAGCAACCAGGCACTCATCAGCTACAACAAGGTTGCGGCCATGGTGCCGAACTCGCCATTGCCGTACATGCGCATGGCCGAGCTGCACATGCAGGCCAAGGACAAGACCGCGGCGGCGCAGAACCTGCGCAAGGCGCTGGATATCAAGCCGGATTATCTGGACGCCCAGCGCGGCTTGATTCTGCTGGCCATGGATGCCAGGAAGTATCCGGACGCGGTCGGCATCGCGCGTACCATCCAGAAGCAACGGCCCCAGAGCGGCCTTGGGTACCAGTTCGAGGGCGATGTGGCCGCCATGCAGAAGAACTGGGCTGCGGCTGCCGACGCCTACCGTGCCGGACTCAAGCAGGGCGCCTTCCCTGAACTGGCCTCCAAGTTGCATTCGGTTCTTCTCACCAGCGGCAAGACGGACGATGCCGGAAAACTGGCGGCGAGCTGGTCCAGGGACAACCCGAAAGAGCCCATTTTTCCGCTTTATCTGGCGAACCAGGCCATGACGCGCGGTGACTTTGCCGCAGCCGAGAAGATCTATGGTGACGTGATCAAGATTGCCCCGGACAACGCGGTTGCCTACAACAACCTGGCCTGGGTCACCGGCAAACTCAAGAAAGACGGTGCGATTCCCCTTGCCGAGAAGGCGATTGCCCTGGTGCCTGATCAACCGGCGTACATGGACACGCTGGCGATGTTGCTCTCCGACAAGAACGACTACACCAAGGCGCTGGAGTGGCAGAACAAGGCGGTCGCGCTGCAGCCGCAGAATCCGAACTACCGACTCAACCTGGCGAAGATCCACATCAAGGGTGGCAAGAAGGATCTCGCGCGCAAGGAGCTCGACGAACTGACCAAGCTGGGTGACAAGTTCGTGGCCCACAAGGAAGTCGCCGAAATGATCAAGTCGCTTTGAGCCTGGCCGGCTGACACCGCAACGTCCATGTGCCTGCAACCATGCATGGACTCCTGATGCGGTTCGGTTCGGTCTGTGCCTCGTTGGGCCGCGCGACTGGTGGCGTCGCCTGCCGCCGGCAGGTGCTCTTCCTGGGTGCGGCCGCCGCCGTGCTGCTCATGGCCGCCCCGCGTGCCCGCGCCGACCTCCCCGACACGGTGGCCCGCATCAAGCCTTCGGTCGTTGTTGTCGGCACCTACCGCGCCACCGACAGCCCGCGTTTTCGCATGCGCGGAACCGGCTTCGTCGTGGCCGATGGCAACCATGCCGTCACCAACGCCCATGTGTTGCCCGAGGCCACCGAAAACATGGCTGGCATGACGGTGGTGGTGCAGGTGCGTCGGCCGGATGGCGATCTGTCGATGCGCCAGGCTACGGTGCTGCGGGTCGACCGGGTCCATGACCTCGCGCTGATGCGTTTCGAAGGCGCGGCAGCGCCGGCGATGCAGGTTGGTGATTCGACCGCGGTGCGCGAAGGCCAGGCCGTGGCCTTCATGGGGTTCCCGATCGGCGGCGCGCTGGGTTTCTCTGCCGTGACCCACCGTGCGCTGATCTCCTCGATCACACCGGCCGCGATGCCCACCCCGACCGCGCGTCAACTCAATGCGGCGACGATCCGCAGCGTGCGTGCCGGCCCGTTCGACATCTTCCAGCTCGATGGAACGGCGTATCCGGGCAACAGTGGCGGCCCGCTGTTCGATCCGGAGTCCGGCGTGGTGCTCGGGGTCGTCAACATGGTGTTCATCAAGGGCTCGCGCGAGTCGGCGCTGAGCCAGCCCTCGGGTATCAGCTACGCCATTCCATCGCGGTTCGTTGCCGAGTTGATCGAGGACGGATTGCGAAAGTAGCCGTCAACCTAGAAAACGCAGTTCCCTTGTCGTAGTTGGCCGTTGATCGAGTGCTGG
>CAXBDR010000149.1:0-10870 GCA_963974265.1 uncultured Rhodoferax sp. | reverse complement strand
GTCCGCGTGATCCATGAACGACTGGGACTGGCCAGGCAAGCCGATCAAGCCACACACGCCTTCGTGGCGTCGCGGCATTCTCGTTCGACCGGAGTGCCATGAAGTGCCCTTTTTGCAGCCACTCGGAAACCCAGGTCGTCGAGACACGGGTCGCCGAAGACGGCGGATTCATCCGTCGGCGGCGGCAATGCGGCGCCTGCGACAAGCGATTCACCACCTACGAGCGGCCCGAAGTCAATTTTCCGACCATCGTCAAGAAAGACGGACGGCGCATCGAATTCGAAAGCGGCAAGTTGCGCGCTTCGATGAACCTGGCGTTGCGCAAGCGCCCGGTCAGCACCGAGCAGGTCGATGCCGCGCTCGACCGCATCGAGGAAAAGTTGCTGAACCTCGGCCTGCGCGAAATCGCGTCCAGCCGCATCGGTGAACTGGTGATGCGCGAACTCAAGAAGCTCGACAAGGTAGCCTATGTGCGTTTTGCCAGTGTCTACCGCAGCTTTGCCGATATCGACGACTTCAAGACTCTGGTAGACGAAGTGCGGCGCTGATTGCGCGCGCGCCGGCATCGGACCGGCCAGCTGGCGCTACGCTCACGAACAATCGCGGGCCACCCCCTTGACCGTTCGCGGCCGGCCTGTGCCGCTGAGGATGACCTTGCGCACGTCGCCTGCGACACCGTCCTGGGGACACAAGGTGAACGTGCCCGCCTGGAAGGCACCGGAAACCATCTTCGCGGAACCCGTTGCGCTGTATGACACGTAGTGGGCCACCGGCGAATTACCCGACAGCCGCAGCCGTTGGCCCAATGGCCCCTGTTGCAACAGCAGCAACTCGCCCGGATCCCAGCTGGCGTTGTTGTTGCTGTCGTGGAAAAGGATCCAGCCCTGGTCCCAGCGGCCGGCACGCGTGCACTGCTCGCCGCTGGCCGACTTGCACAGCACCGCCCTGCCATTGCGCTTGATCGCCTCGCCACGGGCCAGGTGCATGCTGGCGACGAAGGTATTGATGGCCGAGATGCGACGCTGGGTATCGAGCATGCTGGTCATGGCGGGAAAGGCAACCAGCATCAACAACGAGGCGATCGCGGCCGTGACCAGCAGTTCGACCAGTGTGAATCCGGACACGGCCCGGGAACGGACGCGGCATTGAATGGCGGCTGGCATCATGGTGACGCCCATGATTCACGCCGCGTATCCGTCGGTCATACCTAACCGATAGGACACACACGCCCATCATGGCGTCACATCGCCACAATGGTGGATCCGCCAACCCGATGCCGCCGCCAGCCAGGAGATCGCGCGCAGGCGTCAACCAATGACGGAGTCTGCACCTGCAGGCCCCGGCGCACCGCCGCGCTGGCCGCGGAAGACAAAAGCGGCCCTCAGGCCGCCTTTGTGTCGGTCGTGGACCGCTGCTTGCGGACTCAGGCCTTGCGACGTTTGCGCATGACACCCACGCCGGCGAGCGCCAGCCCGACCAGGGCCAGCGTACCAGGCTCAGGCACCGTGGAGCCGGGTGCAGCCACATTCACAAGAATGGCCGACTCATGCGCGATGTCGTTCTCGTCGGTTGCCCGCAGAACGAAGCCATACTCGCCGATGGCATCGGGGTCGAATCCCACCAGCGGCGGGCTCACGAATCCCGTCGGATCAAAATCGTTCAGGAAATCCATGTCAAGGTTCCAGGAGTTCTCTGCACGGGTGGCCGATCCGAGCACCCCCGCGACGATATTGAAACGCAGCACCCCGTAGGTCGAGATGTCGTTGCCGACGGAAGGATCGGTGTCGTAGAACAGTTCAAAGGTCAGCGGATCTGCGCCGCCCATCATCTGCGCCAGCGAACCGGTCGAGCTGTCGATATAGAAGCCGAAATTCCAGGTCGCAAGGATGTCGGACGATGGTGACGGCGGAAGGCCATTGTTTTCGCCAGGAGTTGCACCGAAGACGCCCGCGCCGTTGTTGGTCAAGGCAGGATTGAAGTACCGCTGGTGCGCAGTCAGGCCCAGCGTGATCACCGACGGTGGGAGCGTGCCATTCACGTGGGTGAACGACGTGATGGCGGTTGGGTCGGTGGGGATGCCGGTTCCACCGAATGTCGCACCAGCAAGATTGCCGAACGTGCCATAACTGGGCACGACAGGCGTCGCCTGTGCACTCAGGGAAGCCACCGCCAAGACGGCGGCGAAGACGGAGCGAATCAACATGGTGGGCCTTTCTTTTTGCTCGATGCGAGGCGGGTCACGGGGCGAATCGTTTCAAGGCTTCTTGATCGGCGCCCCTCTACAGGGGACTTCGTCTCAAGAACCGCGAACAGATGCGTTGCTCACTCTTCCAAGCAGTATTTGTGCCAATCGAAGCAAAACACTGAACATCCTTTACAAATCAATGATTTGCAACAAAAAGGTGACGCGGCGCAACATTGCCTATGCGGGAATCGCTGAAAAATGTAAAAAAACTCGACTGACTCCTCACCACGAAACCGTACCTGACGGCGCGAGCCACAGCCGTCGTCCGCTTTCACTGACCGACAGACTGCCGTCACCGACCTGCGTTCCACCAGCCACCGGCGTGGCCGTCAAGACAAAGGTCTGCGTGGGAACCCCGCCTGCGGTGTTGTCCAGCGACAAGGCATATCGTCCGTCCTTGGTCTGACCACTGGTGCGCCCCAACCCGGCTCCGGCAGCCGACGTGCCGTTGTAGGCGTTGGTGACGCTGTAGGCGTAACTGTTGGAATTCAGGAAGATCTTCTCCTGCAGGCTGGCCAGTTCCAGCAGTTCGGCCTGGGCTTCCACGCGCGCGGCACGCACGATATAGCTGCGATAGCTCGGCACCGCGATCGCGGCCAGGATGCCGATGACGGCCACCACGATCATCAGCTCGATCAGGGTGAAGCCCCGGTTGTTGTGCGTTCGGTTCACGTGTCAGGCCTTTCAGGAAACGGGGACGCTGTGCGCAGCGCATACATCGGCGTCATGGTGCCACAAGTTCGCGCCAGGAAATCCGCCCGGTACGCGCCTGCAGGCCCCGTTCGTCGCCACCCGAACGGATCGACCCCTTGGCACTGGCAATGACCTGGGTCGTCACATTGCCCGCCGTGTCGGTGGTCACGATGGTGACCGAGCCGTCGAGTTGTCCGCCCGTCCGGTTGGCGGTCCGCACGATCCGAGCCGTCAAGCCGCTGCTGTAGGTGATCACGGTCGTGGTCACGTCGCCCACCGTCGTGGTCGTGGTGTCGGTGATGTTGCCTGCCCCCACGCCCAGTTCGCCGATCTTCGGATCGGTCGAGCCGGCGGCCTTGTTCGAGGCGCTGGAGCTGCCGTTGTCCGGACCCGGCGTCTTGCTCCATCCCGTGGAGCCATAACACTTGCCATTGGGATGGTGCCAGTACGTGTTGTATTCGGCCAGCACATACAGCGGGAAGAACTCCGCCTTGACCCGCCAGCCGTATTCGGGCCGACCCGGCACGTTCTGTTCGATTGCCGAGTTGGGCGTGTTGGCCGCGATGATCTGGATCGTCAACGCGCCGTTGTGGCGGGCACCGGTTGCCGTGATCGGCGTCGTCAGCGCCGACCAGCCGTTAACGCCTGGCCCATCGACGCCGTTGGCCGGCGGAACGACGGGACGGTACATGTTGCCGTCGTTGACACCGGCACTGCTGTAGGCGCAGTAATACACCGTCGGATGCAGGCCCACCCGCACGTCCCCGTTGCCCCACCAGTCACGGGCCGTCAACGCGTCGGTCGGCATGTTGACCGTCAGGCTCTGGATGGGTTGCGCGGTCGCCGACGCGGTCGTAGCCCTGCGATACGTCGGTACCGCGGCAAGGTCCAGTGTCGAGGAGGTTTGATAGTCCTTGACGCGGATGTAGCCGACATTGACGTCGAACAGATACCCGGGTGTACCCAGGTGCAACTGCACGGCCGGGCTCAGGTACTGGTTGTGCATCAGCACCTTGAACTCGGTCGACGTGCTCGGAATGGCATTGACCAGGTTCTGCGCCGAGTTGCTGGCATTGAGCATGTTGACGCCGGTCACGTCGTATTTGTCGTCGTACTGGTGGATGTGGTTCTTCGCCCTGCAAGTGACGCACCGGTCCCCAGGGGTTGCGGCGGACCCCCCCACCAGATCGACCTTCTGATAAGCCGCTGCGCCCGACAAGCCGGTCGTGGTGATCGAAACCGTGATCGGTCCGTTGTATGCCGCACCGGTGGACTTGGCCACGATGCCGATCATCGCGTTGTTGCCATCGTAGTTCGCCGAGATCCGGTAGTTTGTCGACGACATGCCGTCGAGAAAGTCGTCGAGATCTCTCGGCCTCTTGTTGCCCGGCGCTCCCGAATAGATGGTCTCGCCATTGGCCGTGATGGTCAATGCGCTCACCAGTTTCTCGGTTCGACTGGAGGCGTAGATGAAGTTGACGGTACCCACGGCTCTGGTCGCGTCCCCGGTACCGTAATAGATGTCCTGGTCGAAGTGCCCGCCATCCACGCCCTGGCCCAGGATGACCGGCGGAATCGTCACATCCGGATTCTGGTTGAACAAGGTGTCGTTGAGCGACAGCAATTGCACCAGGATGGGCTGCGACAACACTCCGGTCGAGATGAACTTGCCCACCGAGATGCCGTCGGTGGTCAGGATCGGGGTGTCGAGCTTGGTCCCGTCCGCGATCACCTCAGCGTCCGTTGCGATATACCGAAGCCGGTCGTCGTTGTCGAGCTTGACGTCGGCGCTCAAGTCCAGGAAGGGCTGGTTCTTGGCGCCACCGCTGAGGTAGTCGAGCTCCATCAGCCAGTTCTCGCCGGCGATCGTCGTGGCGGTATTCGGCACCGGCGTCGTCACACGCGGATTGTGGGTGGTGAAGTAGAACCGGCCATTCTCGACGAAGGACCCCTCCCCCACGACCTTCTCGCCTGCAGGCAACGCGACCTTCCATCCGATGTGGTTACCCGCCCCGTTGGCCCAGTTCGGCTGCTGGTTGTTCGTGATACGCCGCACCCGGGTCGTGACGCCGCCCCGGATATAACTGCGCTCGGTCAGCGTCTGCGTCAACATCGCCGCATTGGACCGCGCCGTGGCCGGATCCCATACCCCATAGGCGTAATGCACGGAGCTGTCCGTGGCATCGGCCGTGACCAGCATCTTGCCGGTGGCAAAGTTGACCATGTAGCCCCCCTCGGGATGGATGGCCACGGCCGGTGTGGTGGTGATCGCCTGGGCGGGAGACGTGGTCAACAAGGCGGTCGACGTACCGGCGGCGAGGTCGAACTTCCACATCGTGCCATTGAGGTCACCCGCATAGACCCGGTCCACCAAGCCATCGCCATTGGTGTCGATGGCCGCCGGTGTCGACAAACCGTTCGGCAGCGCCGCCGTTCCGCTGCTGCCGGCCTTGATCGACTTCACCAGTTGCCCGGTGATGGCATTGATCACAAACAGGCGCGCAGCATAGTCGCCGCCGCAATTGGCGTAGGTCGGCGTTGCGTGGGTGCAACCGGCGAAGTCGCCGAGACCGTCGTTGTAGCCGTTGCCGACGATCACGACATCGGTCGTGGTGCCGGACACATCCATCTGGGCGATCGTGATCGTGCCGTAGGTGTAGCCCAGGTTTACATACGCGTTGGCGGTGGTCGGCGACGCATACTTGACCTTGGTCGGAGAAATCTCCCACATCACCTTGGCCGTGACGTCGGACTCCGCGGCCGCGGCCAGGCCGCTGCTGCCCGAGATATCGAGCGCATACAGGCCCTTGCCACCGGCACCCAGGCCACCGACCAGGATGCGCTGCGCGCCGGAATCGACATGGGCCACGTTGATCTGACCATCCACGAAATAGTCGTGCACGTAGGGAGTGACCGCCAGGTTCTTGAGCTTGGGCAGCAGCATCGACGGAACATAGGCCCAACGCTCGGTGCCACCAATCCCGCTGCCCACGTTGGGTGTTGCCGCGTTGATGGCGTGCAACATGCCGTCGTTGGCACCGACAAACAGCGTCGGATTGGTCGAGTCGTGCACATAAAGCGGACGCGAATGGATGATGTCACCGAGCACGGTGCCGCGGATGCGGTAGGGGCTGCCTTCTGCGCTGCGATCCCCGCGCAGATAGTTCACCAGCGCGACACTGCCGCCAAAATGCGCCTGCTGCGCGGCCGACAGATTCGCCAGCCGGAACGGCACGGCCGTGCCGTCGTCCTTCATCGTGGCGATGAAACGACCGGTGTCCCAGTCCTGCAACTCCAGCGCCTCCGCCGTGTCCCAGGCCGGAGCCGCCGTATCGACGTTGCCAAGCTTGTCGGCCGGATAAGCCAGCAGGCCGCCACTCCAGTATTCCCGCTCGTAGTGACCGCGGAACAGGAATTCGTTGCCGGACTTCAGGTCGTAGCTGGTCATCTCGTCCTGTGCCACGTAGCCGACCGGCTGATCGGACGGGTTGAACGCGGACACCGCCACGGCTACCTTGAACCAGACAACCAGGGCCAGCGGCAACGCCAGAAGGACCACCCAAAGGGGACTGATGCGCATGTGCAGTTTCATGGGGAACCTCTTTCAGGTGGGGCAGTTCAGCACGCTGTAGAACGACTGCACGAACTTGGTCGCGCCACGTGCACTGGTGCCGCGGCCGGTGATCTGGTAGGTGTTGACCTGGTTGCAGCCGGAACTGGTCCGGCCGCCCACGACCTGGCTGGAGCCCTGCAGCTTGTTGTTGAGTGACATCTGCTCGATGTAATACCTCTGGCGGGTGTTGCCGCCAACGGCCAGCGAGTTGCCGGCGCCCCAGGTCATCGTCAGCGGGTCGTTGTCGGGCGCGGCCAGACCGGCCAGTCGCCCGATCGGCAGCAATTGCGGCTTGGCGTTGTCGTATACCGCAAAACCCGCGTCGTTGAAATTGGTGCCGGTGGACAACCAGTTCTCCGCCGCGGTCACGGCTGCTTCCGCGTTGTTGAGCGCACTGTCTTCGAACTGCAGATTGCCCGCGAGCTTGAACTGCGTATCCGAGGTACTGATCGCGGTGATGCCGATCATCATGATCAGCACCAGGACCAGCAAGGCAATGACCAGTGTGGCGCCGCGCTGGCGCGCGGGCAGGCGGATGGGGCGATGGGAAAAAAGTTTCATGGCAAGCTCCCTCAATTGCGCAACTGCACGACGGTGGTGAACAGCTGCCGGCGAAAACCGTCATTGGGCGTGAACGGCTGGTCGCCCATGGCATAGGTGGTGGTGTTGGTATAGCCGGGTTCGGCCGTGGTGTTGCGCGCCAGCAGCCAGATCCGCACCGCGTTGACCTCCTCCCAGTCAGTCGACAGCGTCGCGTCAGCCGAGAAAGAGGCACCCGGCAAGGCGTTGAAATACTGGGTATCGGGCGTCGTCGTCAGCCGCCCGTATTGCACCTGCATGCGTTCGATGCCGCTGGCCACCAGTTCGCTGGTGAAGGTCGGGTTGCCGCCACCGCCGGGCACGAGCGACAGGCGCACCAAAGCCGGAATCTGCGGGTTCTCCGCCACGTCGACCGTCCACGGCCGGATGTAATAGACGAAGGTCTGGAACGCGAAACTCGCCAACGGCGCCGCGCCGGTGAAGGTCGGCGGCGTCACGCCGCGGAACATCTGTCCCCTGTCATAGGTGGTATGGAAATAGATGCTGTTGGCCACCAGGCTGGCCGCCGGTGTCGGCGTGGGATCCAGCCTGCGCACCACCATCAGGTCGGTGTTGGCCACGTAGTTCGCGGCCGGCACGCAGCTCCCGGCATACGGATTGGCATTGTTCGAACCCCAGACCCCTTGCCGGATGTTGGAGATGAACTGACCCGCCACCGCGCCGGCCTCCAGGCACTCGTTGGTGATGCCGCCCAATGCCGCGGGCGCCAGTGGCTCGGCCCAGGTATAGCCGCGAAAACCCGCCTCGCGCAGTTCCATCTTGATCGCGTTGAGCGCGTATCGGCCATTGGTCATCAGCTCGGAGGTACGGTCGTTGCTGCGCGAGTT
Organism: uncultured Rhodoferax sp.; assembly: GCA_963974265.1. Taxonomy (GTDB): domain Bacteria; phylum Pseudomonadota; class Gammaproteobacteria; order Burkholderiales; family Burkholderiaceae_C; genus CAISIP01. The sequence goes on along the minus strand of CAXBDR010000149.1, from coordinate 2,892 downwards.
GCTGGCATTGGACGCCAGCACGCCGACCAGCCCGGCCAGGATGCCCAGGCCGATGGTGATCGAGATCAGCATCTCGATCAGCGTGAATCCGCGTTGGCGCTGGCGCCCGCCAACGTGCGGGTGGTGGCGATCGGGTCGGATGATGGACATGGCGTCGCTCAATTGAAGATGAACCGCGTGGCGGTATAGAAAAAGCGCTCGCCGGTGCCAGCGGCGTTGCTGCCCAGCTCGGACCCGGCATCGAATGCAGCATTGCTCGTGTCGACCTGGCGATCGACCCAACCGATGGTGATCGTGTAGGTGATCGGATTGGCCGGGCCGTCATGGGCCACGGTCCAGGTACTTTGCGGCAGGCTGGCGCTGACCACGTTCTGCCACTGCGCCAGGTCGAATGCCGCCAACGCCGCCGGCCCGCAGGCCGCGTCGACACAGGCCGTGCTCGGCGCCGCCGCGACGCCGGAGGTCGCAACGGCATAACTGCCGGCCACCGCACCGGGCTTGTTGGCCTCGATGCGCTCGGCGAGATCGGCCACCAGGAACACCGCCTGGGTCCGGAACTGGCCGCCCTGATTCAGGCGCATCGAATAGGCCTGCAGCCCGGCGGTCCCCAGCAAGGCCAGCGAGATGATGAGCAAGGTCACCAGGACCTCGATCATCGAGAAACCGGCCTCGCGGCCGACAGCGGCGCGATTCGGCGATGGACGTAGCGGCTTCATGTCGTTACCTACTGTTTGGTGATGTTGCCGGTGATCGCCACGGCCACGGTACGGGTCGGCGCCCCGGACCAGGTTCCGCCCAGGCTGAAGTTCACCGCGGCCGCCGCCGAGCTGTTCGGGCTGAAGCGCACCACGGCCAATGGCGCCGTCAGCGTCAGCGAGGGGTCCAGCGGCGGGCGCACGATCACCGGGTTGGGGTCGGTCGCCGTGGAAGCGGCACAGGTTTCGGCGACCGCGCCCTCCATGCACACCACCCAACCGGCCTGCCAGTTGACCGGCGCGGCACCGGCGGCGCAGTCGGTGCCGGCCGCGTTGCGCCGGCACACCAGCAGGCGCACATTGCGCTTGATGGCCTCGCCGCGAGCCTGGTTCAGGTCGTTGACCAGCAGGCTGGCCGCCGACGACTGCCGGGTGCTGTTGAGCATCTCGCGCATGCCCGGAATCGCAACGGCCGCCAGGATCGCGCCGATGGCCACCACCATGATGAGCTCGATCACGGTGAATCCGCGCTGCGCCGCGACACGACGCGAGGCCGCCTGGGGCGAGGTGCTGACAACTGGGCGATGTTTCATGGACCACAGGCTAGCGCACGATGACGACCGGGGCGTGCTCCGGGCGACGAATGGCGCGATGGACCGGCCGAACGGTCGGGCCGCCTGCAGTATTTCCGCCCAGAATGGGGCATTCGTGACTTTTGTCACACCCGCCAACGGGAACGCGACAATCGAGCCTGTCTGGCCTGCGCCCGCCCTTGCGGCACGGTCGCGGGCACCGTTCGAATCCCTTCTTCCCGATTTCCACCATGACCCAAGACAACACCGCCCTGCCCGAGCCGATGGTGCTGGCGCTGGCGCTGGCGCATCGCGCGGTCGGCCTGAGCGAACCCAATCCGCGCGTGGGTTGCGTGCTGACCAGCCCCGACGGACAACTGCTGGGCCAGGGCCACACCCAGGCCGTCGGTGGCCCGCACGCCGAGGTGATGGCCCTGCGCGACGCACAATCGCGCGGGCTCGCCACCCGTGGCGCAACAGCCTATGTGACGCTCGAACCCTGCGCCCACCAGGGCCGCACCGGCCCGTGTTGCGACGCGCTGATCGCCGCCGGCGTGGCTCGGGCCGTGGTCAGCATCGAGGATCCGAATCCGCAGGTGGCCGGCCAGGGACTGGCGCGCATGCGCGCAGCCGGTATCGCGGTCACGGTGGGTCCGGGCGCTGCGCAATCGCGCGAACTCAACATCGGCTTCTTCAGTCGCATGGTCCGGCGCACGCCCTGGGTGCGGCTCAAGGTCGCCGCCTCGGTCGACGGCATGACCGCGCTGGACAACGGCGCCAGCCAGTGGATCACGTCCGAGCCGGCCCGTGCCGATGGCCATGGCTGGCGGGCACGCGCCGACGTGATCCTGACCGGCATCGGCACCGTACGCGACGACGACCCCCGCCTGGACGTGCGGTTCGGCACCGTGCACCGCCAACCCCGGCTGGTGGTGGTCGACAGCCGGCTCGAGACACCGCCGCGGGCGCGCCTGTTCGACGCGCAGCGCAGCGTCACCCTGTATGCGGCCCAACCGCGCCCCGAGGCGGAGCGGGAACTGGCGGCGCGTGGCGCACAAATCGTCTCCATGCCCGGCGACACGCCCGGCACCGCATCCAAGGTCGACCTGCGTGCCATGCTGGCCGACCTGGCCCGCGCCGAGACCAACGAAGTCCACGTGGAAGCCGGCCACAAGCTCAACGGTTCGCTGATCCGCGAAGGCCTGGTCGACGAACTGCTGGTCTATCTGGCGCCCAAGCTGATCGGCCAGGGCCGCTCCATGGCCGCCTTCGGCCCGCTCGCCACCCTGCGGGACAGCCCGGCACTGCGTTTCGGCCCCATCGACATGATCGGCCCCGACCTGCGCATCCTGGCCCGGTTTGCCGGCAGAGATGAATTCTGAGACCTTGTGTGCCAGACCAAGAAATTGCGCAGCAATTTTTGCTCTGGCACCAACATTTTTTCGGATGTCGGCTACCCGGATGTCGACCTTGTGTGCCAGACCAAGAAATTGCGCAGCAATTTTTGCTCTGGCACCAACATTTCATCGGATGTCGGCTACCCGGATGTCGACCTTGTGTGCCAGACCAGGAAACCCATACCCATCCGCCGCCAGCATGTTGCGGCGCAACTAAAATACCAGGAT
>CAXBDR010000148.1:0-10962 GCA_963974265.1 uncultured Rhodoferax sp. | reverse complement strand
CGGTCCTTTTTGAGCCAGTAGCCTAGATCGAAGCGCTGGCAGATGCTGGCCACGGCTTCGCGTATGGCGCGCTGGTCGTCCGAAAGATTGAAATCCATGCGAGTCTCCGTTGGGTTGACGTAGGGGTGCTAGGGTTTGGCGTGGCCGGCGGCCCGGACCACCGAGTCCGCCAGCAGCCTGGCGATGCTGTCTTCGTCCAAGCCCGCTTCGCGCAGGATCGCCACCGTGTGCTCGCCGTGCTGCGGCGGGGGGTAACGCAGACTGCTGCGCTGACCGTCGAAGCGAACCGGCTGGGCAATCCCGTTGACAGTACCGAAAAGCGGGTCTTCGTAGCTGATGATCATGCCCGATGCAAGGGTGTGCGGATGGGTAACAAACTCACCCAGCGTGTGCACCGGTGAGCAGGGAATGCCGGCGTTATCGAGTTCGGCAAACCAGTGCGCCCGCCCGCGCCGACTCAGGGCAGCCTGGACCATTGCCTCGGTCTGCGCGCGGCGGGTCACGCGCTGGGCATTGGTGACAAATTGTGCTGCATCGGGCATGTCGCTCAGCCCGGTGATCGCGCAGAACTTGCGCCACAGTGTGTCGTTCGCAACACCGATGATGATTGGCCGATCGGCTGTCTCGAAAATCCCGTAGGGGCACAAGGCGTTGTGACCGACTCCGGCCTTCACCGGTTCAGTCTTGGTTTCCCAGTAGGTTTGCAGGAAGTAGGCGAGAAACGCCGCGGAGGTGTCGAGCAGCGATGTTTCCACCGAACAACCCTCGCCACTGGATTGGCGCGCATACAGCGCCGCAAGAATGCCTATCGTCGCATGCAGACCGGTTCCCTGGTCAACCGGCGAGAATGGGCTGCGCATGGGCGGGCTGTTGGCGTCGCCGGTGACTGACAACATGCCGCTGAAAGCCTGCAGGATCAGGTCGTAGCCCTTGCCGTGGCGCAACGGGCCGTGCGTGCCGAACCCGGTGATGCTGCAGTGGATCAGGCGCGGGTTGAGCGCGCGCAGCGTGGCGGCGTCCACGCCCAGACGCTCTGAAACGCCCGGCGCGTAGCTCTCGACAAATACGTCGGCGCGCCGCGCCAGTGTATGGACCAGTTCGCGTCCCGCGACGGTCTTGAGGTCGATTGCAATGGCGCGCTTGTTGCGGTTGACGCTGAGAAACCCGGTAGAGGTTCGCTGGTCCTGCGCGCCGTCCCGAAACATCGGCCAGCTGCGGGCCTCGTCGCCGCCTTCGACATCCTCGACCTTGATGACTTCGGCTCCCATGTCCCCCAGATACTGGGTGCAAAGAGGCCCGGCGAGGACGCGTGACAAGTCAAGTACATGGATGCCGCGAAGCGGGTTGTGGATCAAGAGAACCTCCTTGTGTTTGTGCCAGCCCGACCAGCGAGAGCTTGCGGCCTGAAACCCGTGACATTGCCGCCTTTCGAGGGCTGTGGATGTTGTCTCTGACAATGCCCCTTCACAGATCCCTGCGCACGCCGATTTGGGCGTGCGCAGGGATCGCTTGACTGACAAGGCAGCCTCCGGTCGAAAGCGGGTCGGCCGGTCGGATGCCTCTGCTCAATCGACGGGATTCTTGAGCGCGGCGCGGAACGCCTTGAGTATCTCGGTCCCCTTTTTTCCCTTGGTGTCGAGATCGGCGGCCCATTCGGAACTGACAGTCCCGAGCAGACCGGTGACCTTGGCCGCAGCCGCCTCGGGCAGATCCGCGTAAACCACTCCGCCTTTGATGAGGGTCTTCATGTTGCTTATGTCGAGCTCGTCGGCAACCTTGCAGGCAGCCAGGGTGGCGGTCTTGCCGACCTTTGTCATTGTTTCCTGAATCTCCGGCGGCAGTTCGTTCCAGCGCTTGATACTGATGACATAGGTGGCCACGAACGAGCCGAAGTTGATCCCCTGGGTCCCGTATTTCAGGAAAGCCTCCATGCCATAGGGGAGGATGCTCGGATTGGGGAAGAGACCACCGTCGATCGTCCCGCGCGAGAGCGCCTCGCGTACCTCAGGCGCCGGCATCTGCACGGGTACCCCGCCAATCTTGCGCACCGCGAGATCCATGGCACCGCCCGTAGAGCGGATCTTGAGCCCCTTGATGCTGTCCAGGCCAGTGATCTTCCGGTCCGAAGTCACAAGGTTATAGGGCGGCAGCACCATCGCCATCAGAAGCCGTATCCCGTTCGGGGCGAATTCGGCCTTGTCAAGAATGCCACCTGGCTTGGCGATCTCCCAATACGCCTTGGTCCCTTCGCAGGCGGTATTGAAGGCTTCGGGCAGTTGACCTACCGATGAAAGCGGCATCTTGTCGCTGACATAGGACGGGCCCACATAGCCGATGTCGGTCACGCCGCTCTGGGTGAGCGAGAGCAGGTCGGCTGCCTTGCCAAGCTGTTGGGCAGGGAAATACTTGAAGGTGACTTTGCCCGCGGTCTTTTCGCCTACGCTGACCATGAAGGCCTTAGCCAGGTTGTTCGCGATGTAGTGTCCGGTGGGGAAGCTGTCGGCAGCGCGCAACTCGATCGACTGCGCGCTGGCGCCCGGGACGGTGGCAAGTGTGCTGAGCACCAGTGCGGTAACAACGCTGATGGGGGTTTTGAGTTTCATCCAAGGTTCTCCTTATGTTGGCTTTCTAAAGGTGTCCGGCGGAACCGGAAGTGGCCTGTGGCGCTATATTGTGGAAGGCAGCCACAGGATGATGGCAGGAAAGGCGGTCATCAGTGCGATGACGATAATATGGGCGATCACGTGGGGAAAGGCGCCGCGAAACAGCTCATTCAGCGGTCGCCCGGTATAGCGGGCCACGACGAAGACATTCATTCCCATGGGGGGCGTGACCATTCCGATCTCGGCGGTGATGACGATGATTACACCGAACCAGACCGGATCAAACCCGAGCGATATCACCAGTGGCAGCACGACCGGCACTGTCAGGATCAGGATCGCAATCTGATCCATGAAGGCACCGAGGATCAGGTAGATGATCAGCAATACGATCATCACCACCATCGGTGTGGCATCGAGGCCGCCCACCCAGCCGATCAGCTCGTTGGTCACCTGGCTGAGTGCGAAGAAATATCCGAAGATATGTGCGCCGAGGATGACGAAGAGAATCATGCAGGTGGTCTGCGCGGCGCGGCGCAGGCAGCTCCACAGCCCCATCAGGGACAGCTTGCGCTCGCGGATCGAGAGCAGCATCGCGGCGAAGGCACCGATGCCAGAAGACTCGGTCGGCGTGGCGATGCCACTGTAGATCAGGCCGGTTACGACCGCGAAGAGCACGACCATCGGCCCGACCCCGCGCAGCGAAGCGAACTTTTCGCGCATCGTGTAGGCCCGTCCGGGCGGCGCCGCTTTGGGATTAGCTGCGACCAGAACCGCGACGGTCGCAATGATCGCCAGCGTGATGATGATCCCCGGGATAATGCCCGCGATCAGCAGATCGCGGACCGAGACATCGGCGATCACTCCGTAGAGCACGAGCGCGATCGAGGGCGGGATCAGCATGGCCAGCGTTCCGGAGATGGCGACCACCCCACCGGCGAGCTTCGGGTCGTAACCGTGACTCAGCATCGCCGGAATCGACGTCGAGGAAAGTGTCGCCGCCGAAGCCGTGCTTGATCCCGAGATGGCCCCGAAACCGGCACCTGCGAGCGCAGTGGCCATGGCCAGTCCGCCCCTGACCCGGCCGACCCAGATCGTCGCCGAACGGAAGAGACCATCGGCGACCCCCGAGATGATGACGAACTCGGCCATCAGGATGAACATCGGGATGGTGATGATCTCGTAGGAGTTGGCGGACGAGAGCGGCGATGTCTTGAGGACCCCTGTCAGGACTGTCATGCCGCCGAAGATGTAGAGGCCGATCGCCCCGGAGACTGCCATCGCGAATGCGACCGGAATCCCGACTGCCAGCAGCGCGAATAGCGCGACGATTACAACGGTGACGGTCATGTTGGATGCTTGGTGTTCGTCGTCTTGACAAGCGCTGCCGGATGCGCGGCAGCGACGCCCTCGGTCTCGATCAGTGCGGCGTCGCTGGCGGTACGGGGTGGGGTCTCGACAAAGATCCGACCGGTGATTGCCGAAGCGGCATGTCCGACTGTGCGGTAGGAGGTGCGCAGGGTTAGCTGCGCTGAGCCGATTATCACGAGTGCATAGGCAATCCAGGTGGGCCAGGGGACATCCCCAGCAATGCGCTCGTCGGCGCTGACGGCCTCCACCCAACGGAGCCACGCTTGCCAGACGATCAGCGCGACGATGATCGTGCTCAGCAGGTAGCTGATCGCCAGGAACAGATGGCGCAGTCGGTGCGGGAACACATGCATGAGCATGTCGATCGCGACATGGCGGTGCATCTGCAGCGTGTCCGACAGCATAAGGAAGAAAACCGCCACCATCAGATAGATACCGATCAGGCTGTAAGACCAGCCCAGAGGCGAGTTGAAGACGTAGCGCAGCGCCACATCGACAACGACAATCAGCATGATCGCGGCGAGGCCGACCGAGGCAATCACCGCCAAGCCGGTTTCGATCAAGGACAGCAGTCTGGATATTGGGGTCAGCGCCGAAAGCTCCACCTCGGTTGACGGGTCTGCACTCATGATCGTCCTTCCCTGGTCTTGCCATGATTGCGACCCAACCCGGGTGCAATCGGACCCACGATGTTGCCGCTGCGTAGCCGTGCTATCTCTTCTTCGCTATAGCCAATTCCACGCGGGATTTCAGTTCCCTGTGCGCCGTGTCGGGACGGGGTCGGGGTGTTGTGCGAGAAGCTCGCCGACACCGACAACTCGCAGATGCGGTCCTCGGTAGGATGCTCGGTAAACCGGAAGAAGCCAGCCGCCTCAAAAAGTGGATCGGCGAGGATGCTTCGGAAAACGTGTATCGGCATCATCGAAATGTCGGTGTTGATCATGAGGTCAATTGAGGCTGGGCCAGCTGGCCTTGCGCTTCTCAAGAAAGGCCTGTTGTCCTTCAATCCCTTCGGCGCCGCGGTTGAGTTCGCCGAAACGCCGGCCCGCATAGTCGATCAGCGCATCCAGTGGCATCTCGCCGACCCTGCCCATGATCGCCTTGGTGGCGGCACAGGCCAGCGGGCCGCAGGAGTCGATGTCGTCCAGCAGGCGCGCAAGTTCGGCTTCGAGCTCTTCGCTGGTGTTCGCCAATGCGTGCGCCACACCCATGTGCAGCGCCTGCACGCCGTCGATGCGCCGGCCGGTCAGACCCAGGTAACGTGCCTTCGACAGGCCAAGCCGGTGAACCACATGCGGGGCGATCTGCGCCGGTGCCACCCCAATGCGGGTCTCGGCAAGTCCCAGCGTGGCGCTGGCCATCACCAGGGTGACATCGAAGACGCAGGCAAATCCGAATCCGCCTCCCAACGCGTAACCTTCCACCACGGCCACCGTGGTCTGCGCCAGCCGGGACAGGCGCAGGAACAGTTGCCCGGCGCGGACATTCTGCTCCATCGCGAGGTCGGCGCCCGGGCGCGAAATCGTGGTTTGTGCGCGCCGCTCGCGGATGTCGCCGCCGGCGCAGAAATGCCCTCCGGCACCTCTGAACACGACCACCCGCACACTGGAGTCGCGCTCCAGGCGGCCGACCAGGTGCTCCAGCGCCAACAGCATCGCGTCGTTGATCGCATTGCGGCGCTCGGGGCGATTGAATGTGACGTGCAGCCGTGCGCCGTCCTGGCGCAGCAGCAAGGTGTCCGCATCCGGCTGCGCGGATCGTATTGCGGAGTCGCCGGCGCTGGTGGAAGTTTGCCCTGTCATACGGGACCTGCCTCGACGCGCGCGGCGTTCGCGCTTGACGCGTGCGTGCGGCGCCAGACCGGCTGGCGCTTGTCGAAGAAGCTCTGCATGCCCTCGCGTGCCTCGTCGGTCTCCCAGAAGTCTGCCAGACGATCCACGGTATAGATGAGGTTGTCGGCGGTGTCGTGACTTAACACGTACTGCACAAGCTTCTTGGTCATGGTTACCGCGCCGGGCGCGCAGGAGAGCGCGAGGTCGATTTCCGCGTTGACCGCCGCGTCGAGTTGATCGGCGGGAACCACCTCATGCACCAGCCCGTAACGCTGCGCCTCATGCGCCGACATGAGCTTGGCATTCAGGAATACGCGGCGCGCGTAGCTCGGTCCGAGCTTTGCCGCGACGTAGGGCGAGATGGTCGCCGGCACCAGTCCCAGGCGGACCTCGGTCAGCGCAATGCGGGCACTGTCCACCGCCACGGCTACATCACAGATGGCGATCATGCCGACGCCGCCGCCGTAGGCCGGGCCATTGATCCGCCCGATGATGGGGCGCGCAAACGAGTCGAGCCGGGCGAGCAGCCCGGCCAGCGGCCGGCCGCCGCGGATGCGGCTGGCGCGGTCCTGGTCGCGCTGGCTTTGCTGCCAGCGGAAGTCGCCCCCGGCGCAAAAGCTCGCGCCTTCGCCGCTGAGTACCACCACGCGAGCCTTCGGGTCGCTCTCGATCAGGTCGAGCGCCTCATCGATCTCGCGGAACATGACAGGGTTGAGTGCGTTGTGGACGTCAGGCCGCGCGAGGGTGAGCCGCGCGACACCCGCGGCATCGATGTCCAGGCGGATGGTTTCGAATTTCTTCATGGAAAGGCTTCCAACGGTGGGGAAAGGGCGTTGCGATGCACGCAATGCTGGCTCTTGCAGCGGGGCATCTGGCTCATTGCAATAACGTGCCCGCTCAGCCAACACGCGCACGGCTCAGACGGAAACGGCTCGGTTCCGGTATTTGCCGAGGTTGCCCCCGTGCATGACCTTCCCGTTCAGGGTTCGCCCGATGAGCTGCTCCGCAAATTGCGACGCCGCGATCAGCTTGTCCAGATCGATCCCGGTCGCCACGCCCATCTCCTGGCACATCAGCACCATGTCCTCGGTGCAAATATTGCCGGCCGCCGTGTGGTCCGCATGGCTGGCGAAGGGGCAGCCTCCCAATCCCGCCACCGAGCTGTCGAACAGGTCGACGCCCGCTTCCAGGGCGGCATAGAAGTTGGCCGGCCCCAAACCGCGTGTGTCATGCAGGTGCAGACCGATACGAGCGTCCGGGGCCAGCGACCGAACAGCGGCGACGCGCTGCTTGATGGCCTCGGGGTTGGCCCAGCCCATGGTGTCGGCCAGATAGAGCGCGGGCAACTTTCGGCCGCGGCAAAGATCCAGTGCGAAGCGGAACTGGTCCAGCATCGCGGACATGGGCACTTCACCATGGAAATTGCAGCCGAAGGCGGTGATGACGTAAACCGATTCGACCGCGATGTCGTGCTGATCGTAGAGTCGCATCCACTGCGCCTGCCGCTGCTGGTTCTCGGCCACGTTGCAATTGTTGTTGCGTACGCAGAAGACGTCGGTGGTGTAGAACAGCAGCTTGCCGTCCAGGTCCACCTGCGGCGTGCCGCGGGCCATCTCGAATCCCTTCTGGTTCAGCCACAGGGCGGTGTAGCGAACGCCCGGGCGCTTCTTGATGGCCGCGAACAACTGCGCCGTGTCGGCCATCTGGGGGACGGCCCGTGGGTTGACGAAAGAGCCCACTTGCACCTGCTTGAGCCCGCTGTCGGCCAGCATCTCGATCAGCCTGACCCGCTGCTCCAGCGGATAGATCTGCTTTTCGATCTGAAAGCCCTCGCGCGGGCCCTCCTCGTGGAACTCTACGAATTTCGGTAGTGCGGACATGGTGATTTCTCTGTGTCAAAAGCGGGCCGGTTCCGGTCGTGCTGCAACAACGCGCCCGAGGTGATTCCGTCCTCCATTGGGATGCAAAGTCGTCGTCTGCATGCTTTGCCGCATACAGAGGAAACACGCCCGCGCGGCTTCCCGGAGGGAAGGAACTGCGGCGCAAGTGATGCCAGCTGGCGCGGTCCGCGCCGAATTGGTCGGGATGCGAATCCGATCGGCCTCGGCGCACGCGCTCTCCTGCCAAACCACCAGTATGTCCCCGGCGATTTCTGAATTGCTTTAAGACCAAACGGTTGTTCGTTAGAATTCATCGAGCAACAATAGCGGAACTGTGCAGCCAAGTCAAGGCCGGATGGCCGGCTGGCGCTACGGGTTCGGCTCGGCAAGACCGGACGACCCTCGTCCTGTGGACGTCGGTCGGACCGCTTCGATGGTTCATTCATAGCGCGACCTGGGAGCCCGGCATCCGCCGAGCCAGCGCGCGTGCGCGATCATTGTCCGGTTTGATCTGGGTTCTATTTGCAGGAGATCATGATATGAGCGATGCAGACTCCGTTCTCTACGAAGTGCGCGATGGCATTGCCATCGTCAAGATCAATCGCCCCGAGATTCGCAACGCGCTGTCACCGGCGGCGGCCAATCGGCTGCACGATCTGTGGGGCGAAGTCGATGCCGACAGGAATGTGCGGGTGGCGATCCTGACGTCGGCCGATTGCGGCACCTTTTGCGCGGGGCTCGATCTGCGCGAGGCTTCGCGCGTCAAGAAGGAGGAGGGCGTCGACATCCTGACCAAGATGAAGGACCCTTTCCACGGCCGACAGCGCCGTGTGGCCAAGCCCATCATCGCCGCGATGACCGGCCACCTGATCGCCGGCGGAATGATGCTGAGCCTGAACTCCGACCTGCGGGTTGGCTTGAAGGATACGCAGGTCGGCATCACCGAAACCCGCATCGCCGGCCGCGGCAGCCCGTGGGCCATTCCGCTGTTGTGGATGCTGCCCCAACCGCTGCTGATGGAGATGGTGTTGACCGGTGATTTGTATCCCATCGAGACCTTCCGCCAGCTGGGCTTCATCAATTACGTCGAGGACACGCCGGACGCGGTTCGCGCGCGTGCGCAATCGCTGGCCGAGCGCATCCGTGACAACGCACCGCTGTCGGTGATTGCGGGAAAGGAGTCCATCATGACGGCGATGAGTGCCGGCTGCGACGCGGGCATGGTACTGGCCCACAACATCTACCGTGCGGCCTACGCCAGCGAAGACGCACAGGAGGGGCCGCGGGCCTTTGCCGAGAAGCGCAAGCCAGTCTGGAAGGGGCAATGAGATGACGGGCGGTGTGCACCGCATTGCGACCCATCCGCAGGACCGCCCATGACCGGCATCCAACTGCCAGCGGGCGTTCAGGTCATCGAGCGTGGCTGGCTGTCTTCCAACAGCGTCGTGTTCATCGGGTCGCGCTCCAGCGCCATCGTCGACAGTGGATACGGCACGCGTGCAGAACAGACGGTAGCCCTGGTAGCGTCAGCGTTGCGCGAGCGACCCCTGGACAGACTCGTCAACACCCATCTGCACAGCGACCACTGCGGCGGAAACGCCGCGCTCCAGGGTCGATTTCCGGCAATCGAGACACTGATTCCACCCGGCATGGCGACCTCTGTTGCACGCTGGGACCCGGTGGCCCTGGGTTATGCGCCCACCGGGCAGAGTTGCCCCCGCTTCCAGATCGATGGGCTGGTGTTGCCCGGCAGCGAGATCGAACTGGCCGACCTGCCGTGGCAGGTCCATGCCGCACCGGGCCATGACCCCGATTCGGTCATCCTGTTCGAGCCTTGGTCCCGGACCCTGATCTCGGCCGATGCGCTGTGGGAGAACGGATTCGGCGTGGTGTTCCCGGAACTGGAGGGCGAATCGGCATTCGACCAGGTGGCCGCCACTTTCGATTTGATCGAACAACTCGGCCCGCGCTGGGTCATCCCCGGACATGGGCCGATGTTTCGATATACGCCACAGATACTGGCCAGTGCCCGAGCGCGGCTCGCCGCGTTTGTCAAGAGTCCGGCTCGGCACGCCCGTCACGGCGCCAAGGTCTTGCTGAAGTTCAAGCTGCTGGACAGCCGGCAGATGGCTTTCACTGAACTGGTCGAATGGGCCGTCCGGACGCCTTATCTGCAACGCATTCACGGCGACATCGCCGCGTCGGTTCCGATATCTGACTGGATTGAAAACCTGTCACAGGAACTTGTGCATTCGAATGCCGTACGAAGGGTCGGTGCGACGATCCACAACAACTGAGGTTTTGCCATGTGCAGCATCGAGTCCCTTTTTCAGAACAACATTGCCTGGTCGACGCGCTGTGTGGCGCAAGACCCGGCCTATTTTGAACGACTGGCGCGCCAGCAAACGCCGCGTTACCTGTGGATTGGTTGTTCCGACAGCCGGGTGCCGGCCAACGAAATTGTCGGACTGCGCCCCGGCGAGGTGTTCGTGCACCGCAATGTCGGCAATCTGGTGGTGCATTCCGATCTCAATTGTCAGACCGCCGTGCAATACGCGGTCGAAGTGTTGAAGGTCGAACATGTGCTGGTGGTCGGGCATTACGGTTGCGGTGGTGTGCGAGCGGTGATCGAGCGCCGTCGCATCGGGCTGGCCGAAAACTGGTTGCGCCATCTGGAGGATGTGGCGCGCAAGCATGCGCAGCGGCTCGACGGCATCGCCGGCGTTGACGAGCGCGCCGCCCGATTGTGCGAACTCAATGTGATCGAGCAGGTCAGCAATCTGTGCCGTACGACAACCTTGCGCCGCGCCTGGGAGCGCGGTCAGAAGGTCGAGGTCCACGGACTTGTCTATGGGCTCGAGGATGGTCGCTTGCGTCGCGTCGCGGCGGCCGTCGGCAACGAGGAAATGCACGACATGGAATATGCGGAAGCATTATCGGCGCTCGCTGTTCGGCCGGCTTGATCCAATGGCAGATCGGATTGCCCAGGGCAGCAAATCGGACGTGCCCCGCCCGCCGCAAGCGGGGTCAGGGGTTGAATCGGGCCTGGAGTTCAGCTACCGCCTCCGGATTGACCAGCGACGATAGGTCGCCCGGATCATCGCCGCGAAACACCGAGCGCACCACACGGCGCATTACCTTCATGTTGCGCGTCTTGGGAAGATCGCTGACCAGCAGAATTTCTTTTGGGCGGTATGACGTACCCATGCCCCTGACCACTGCGGCGGACAGCTCTTGCTCGAGCGTTGCATCGGCGGCTACCCCCGGCATGGGCACACA
>CAXBDR010000147.1:0-10981 GCA_963974265.1 uncultured Rhodoferax sp. | reverse complement strand
GCAGAGCCCTTGATTTCGTCGGGCACGCCGATCACGGCGGCTTCTGAAACCTTGCCGGTACCCGTGAGCAGGGTCTCGATCTCGGAAGGGCCGGTGCGCTTGCCGGACACCTTGATCGTGTCGTCGCTGCGGCCAAGAATGTAATACAGGCCATCTTCGTCGCGCATCGCGAAATCGCCATGGACCCAGATACCCGCAATGGTCCGCCAGTAACTGTCGAGATACCGCTCGTCATCGCGCCACAGGCTCTTGGTGAAACCGATATTCGGGTTGCGCAGCACCAGTTCACCGACCTGTCCCGGGCCGACTGGTTTGCCACTGTCGTCGACGATATCGGCGCCCACTCCGAGGCCGCGCATACCGAAGGAGCCTGGCCGCAGTGGGTGATGCACGGTGCCGGTAAGATTGCACCCGCCGACCTCGGTACCACCGACGATGTTGAGAAAAGGCAGCTTTTTCTTGCACACATGTTCGAAGAACCAGCGCCAGGGCGCCTCGGTCCAGGCTTCCCCCCCCGAAACAGTGACGCGCAGCGCTGACAGGTCGAATCCGCCGACCTCCTTGTCGCCGTAACGCATCAGGCCCCGGATCAGCGTCGGCGCCACGCCCACGTAGGTGACCTTGTGGTCCTGCAGCAGTCGCCAGAAACGGCCGGTGTCGGGAAAATCGGGCGTTCCTTCGGCGACGAGCAGGCTGCCGCCAAAATAGCTCGGAATGCATGCGCACATTGCGCCGACCATCCAGCCCATGTCGCTCATGAAGAAAAATCGGTCGCTGCTGCGGAAGTCGGCGCAGATATGCATGTCGCGCGTGACCATCGAGCCGAGAAAGCTCACATGGGTCCATACGCAGCCCTTCGGCTTGCCGGTAGTCCCCGATGTATAGAGCAGGACGGCGGGCGCATCGGCCGGCATTTCGGCGGTGGCCAGTTCGGTGGGCTGGCGGGAAATGGCCTGTGTCCAATCGTGGTCGCGATCCGCCGTCATCGGGCAAGCCAGAGCATCGCCCAGGTGCTTGAGCACCAGCACATGCGCAACGCTCGGCACCGACACGAGGGCTTCGTCCAGCACGGACTTCATCGCACCAGGGGCGCCGCGTCGCCAGGTGCCGTCGACTGTCAGCACGACCTTGGCCTCGCCATCGTTGAGCCGCGCCACCAGCGGCTGCGGGCCGAATCCGGAAAACAGCGGCATCACGACAGCGCCGATCTTCATCACCGCAAAAAAGGCGATGAAGGTTTCCGGCAGATTCGGCATGTACAGCCCGACCCGGTCACCTTGGCCAACGCCCAGTTCCTTTAGCGCACCAGCCAGCCGGCACACTTCGGCGTCGAATTGACGATAGGTCAGGCTGCGCTGGGCCCGTCGATCCTCGCCTTCCCAAACCAGGTACGTGCGGTCCCAGGTCGGGGTGGCGCGGTGCCGGTCCAGGCAATTGAGAACCATGTTCGTCGTGCCGCCAACACACCAGCGGGCCCACTCTATGCCGCGCGAGGTATCGAGCATCTGTGTGAACGGCTTGAAGAACCGGAAGTCGCAAAATTCGAATACCTGCTGCATCAACCACGCCGGATCCGCGTCGGCACGCGCCGTCAACGCATCGAGGCTGGCCTCCCCGGTCTTGCGCAGAAAGGCAGTGAGATTGGACTGTGCCATCAGCTCCGGGCTGGGTGACCAATCAAACGGACATTTGGTAGAATTCATGCCTTGAGGATATCTGAATGCGCCCGCGCAGTCCAGTGCCCCGAGTGCTTGCGCGCAGTTCGGCGGCGGTTTGAACGGGGCCCCTGCAGGGGTTAGACAAAAAGAGGATCAGCCCAGCATGCATGTCGATGAAGCCATTCGCAGCCGCAAGTCGGTGCGCAGATTTTTGCCAACCGCAGTGCCGCGGTCGGTGGTCAGCCACTTGCTGGACGTGGCCGCGCGGGCGCCAAGCGGCAACAACGTCCAGCCCTGGAAGGTGTACGCGTTGGCCGGTGAGCAACGCACGCGCTTGTGCGAGGAAATCGTCGCCGCAGCCACGGACGACCCCGATCGCCACCAGCCCGAATACGCGTACTACCCGACGAACTGGTTCGAGCCCTTCCTGGAACGCCGGCGACGCTGCGGCTTCGGCCTGTACGCGACCCTGGGCATTGCGCGCGACGACATGGAGGCGCGCCAGCGGCAGATGTTGCGCAACTACACGTTCTTCGACGCCCCCGTAGGCCTGCTCGTCACGCTGGATCGGCGCATGAACACCGGCAGCTTCATGGACGCGGGCATGTTTATCCAGAACATCCTGGTCGCTGCGCGCGCCCAGGGCCTGCACACCTGCGCACAGGCCGCGTTCGCCTGGTTCCACAAGATCGCCCGCGGGCATCTGCCGATGTCCGAAAACGAGATCCTGCTGTGCGGCATCGCGCTTGGATACGAGGACACCAACGCACCGGAAAACGCGTTCATCACCGAGCGCGCGGAGCTGGGGGAGTTCAGCAGTTTCCACGGTTTTGAGGTGGCGGCCTGAGGCGTTTCCACGGTCTGACACAGCACCCTAGCGGTCGTCGGGCGGGGTTCTCCCTGTGCGACGGCCGGCCGTCTCCCCAGAGCGATGGCGACCGTCAGGTCCGGAATGATCGCGTGGTAGTTCTCGCGGCCCTTGGAATTGGGCCAGGCACCGATCAGACGGCCTGGACGAGCGAGCGCGTGTAGATGCGATACGTGCCGATGCCGCGCGCGACCACCATGCCGTCGAGGGCGTCCGCGGTCACCTTGACGGATACATTGGCCAGGGTCTTTCCGATCTTGTCGACGGTTCCCGAGGCGAACAACACGCCCTGGCTGACCGCGCGCAGGAAATCGGTGGTCATCGTGACCGTTACCGATGACTGGACGCGCTGGCCGGTGCTTTCGAGCACCCGGTCAACCAGGCAGCGGCCGCCAGCGGAGTCGAGCAAGGTCATCAGCACGCCGCCATGGACCACGCCATGCGGATTGATGTGATCTCTGCGGATCGGCAGGCGAAAATACGGGCCTTGCGCGTTGTGCAGGATTTCGTAACCGATGAGTTCCTGGAACGGCCCATGCGCGTGGGTCGGTACAAGTGGTTTGTCGTATGACATCACGCTGCTTCAGGCGATGCAAGACAGGACTGCGATAAAGCGGGCACACAGGTTTTGCCGGTTGCTTGCGCTGCCGGCTGGCGTCGCCGGTATTGGCGCAGCGACGGCGAGACTGTTTCGCCCATGCGCGTCACGGCAAGACCGTGTCGGCATGATGCCGGACGTCACGCCTTTTTCGCACCGAACTGGCGGAAATCGGGCTTGCGCTTCTCCAGGAATGCGCGTACGCCTTCGCGCGACTCGTCGGTGTCGTAATACAGGCTCAGAGCCTGCATACCCAGGCTTCCAATGCCGCGGATGTTCTCGGTCGATGCGTTGAACGAGCGTTTGGCGATGGCCAGCGCGGTGGGGCTCTTCTCGACAATTTCCCGGCCCCACTTGGCCACCTCGGCATCGAGCTGGTCATGCGGCACCACGACATTGCACAGTCCCATGGCCAGCGCTTCCTGGGCGCTATAGCGGCGGCACATGTACCAGATCTCGCGCGCCTTCTTCTCGCCCACCACCTGTGCCAGGTAGGCGGTACCCCAGCCTGGATCGACCGAGCCGACTTTTGGGCCAACCTGGCCAAAAATCGCCTTGTCGGAGGCGATAGTCATATCGCACAGCGTGGCGACGACGTTGCCGCCACCGATGGCAAAACCCTGCACGCGCGCGATCACCGGCTTGGGCACATCCCGGATGGCGCTGTGCAGTTCCTCGATCGGAATGCCCGCGGTCCCACGGCCGTCGTATTGACCGGAATGGGCCGACTGGTCTCCGCCGGTGCAAAACGCGCGCTCGCCGGTGCCGGTGATCACGATCGCGGCGATTTTCTTGTCCCATCCCGCCTTCATCATGGCGTGAAGCATCTCCTCGACCGTCTGGCCGCGGAAGGCGTTCATCACTTCAGGGCGGTTGATCGCGATGGTGGCGATCTGGTCGCGCTCTTCGTAGACGATGTCCTGGTAGTTCATGGCAGCGTCCTCAGCCGATCATGCTGTAGCCGCCCGAGACCGACAGGACCTGTCCGGTCACATGGCCGGCAACCTTGCCTGAGGCCAGGAATACAACCGCATTCGCGATGTCCTGCGGCCGGCCGACCTTGCGCAACGGCAGCGACTTGGTGACCTTTTCCATCTGCTCGGGCGTAAACATGCTCTCGGCGTTGGTCCACATGCTGTTGCCGCCGACTTCGTCCGTGGTGGACGGGATCGTGACGCCCGGGCAGACGACGTTGCATCGAACCCCGTACCGGCCGTTCTCCTTGGCGATGGTTTTCATGAAGCTGTTGACCGCTGCCTTGACCCCGCCGTAAACCGCTTCGCGCGGCTCGCCCTGGCGGCTCGCGTCGGAGCTGATCGAGACAATGGCGCCGCTGTTTTTCTTGATCATCAGGTCGAGCGCCGTCTTGGTGCAGTTGAGAACGCCGATGTAGTTGATGTCTATCACCTTGCGCCAGAACTCGGGCGTGGTCTGGGTGAAGAACATCAGGCTGTCCCAGCCGACGTTGTTGACCAGCACGTCGACGCCACCGTGTTTGTCGACCGCTGCCTTGAACATGGCCTGAACCTGCTCAAGGCTGGTGACGTCGGTTTTGACGACCTGCACGGAGGCCGCCCCCATCTGGGTGGCAAATTCGGCTGTCTTTTGGGCCTGGGCAACATCGACGTCGCCAATCGTGATGTGCGCGCCTTCGGCCGCGAAAGCGAGCACGATCGCACGCCCGATGTTCGAGCCGCCTCCGGTGACGATGACTGATTTGGCCTTGAGGTCGAGATCCATGTGGGTTCCTTTTTCAGAAAATGCGCCAACGGGCGAGATGGCGTATCATACATTGCACTAACGATGGTTAGTTAGAATTATGCCGACACACGCTTCCCGGAATGATAAAAAGGGCTCCCATGATTTTGATCCGCCGACGCTTCACGCCGCTTGCGCTGGTTTTCGCCGTTTTTGCTTCGCTGGCCCACGCCCAAACGTTTCCTGCCAAACCGATCAGGGCGATCGTGCCGTTCTCTGCCGGCAGTGCAACCGATACGCTCACGCGCATTGTCGGCAGCAAGCTGGCCGATGCCTGGGGTCAGCAGGTGATAGTCGACAACAAGCCGGGTGCGAGCGGCATCATCGCGGCGACGGCGGCGGCTACGTCGCCTGCGGATGGTTATACGCTGTTCTTTACCAGCAATACCACGCAATCCGCCAACCCGAGCCTGTTCCTAAAGCTGCCGTACGACCCGGTGAAGGATTTTGCTCCGGTGGCGCTGCTGGCAATCGCTGCCAACCTGCTCGTTGTCAATCCGTCGCTGGGGGTGACAAACGTGAAGGAACTGATCCAGATGGCCAAGGCGCAGCCGGGCAAATTGAACTTTGCCGCCGGCAGCAGTTTGTCACGCGTTAATGGCGAGATGTTCAAATCGATGGCCGCTATTGACATCGTTCCGATCGCCTACAAGAGCAATCCCGAAGGCGTGACCGACCTGCTGGCCGGTCACGTCCAGTTGATGTTTACCGACACCGTCACCGCCTTGCCGCATGTCAAGGCCGGCAAACTGATTGTTTTGGGCATCGGCGGCGGCAAGCGCTCGGCCGTTTTGCCCGACCTTCCGACGGTCGCGGAAGCAGGCGTGCCGGGCTACGAATTGACCGGGTGGTTAGGGGTGTTTGCCCCTGCCGGAACGCCGGAGGCAGTGATTTCCAAACTGAACCAAGAAATCAACCGCATCCTCGCCCTGCCTGATGTTCGCGAGCGCTTGCTTCAGCAAGGGCTGGACCCGGCGATCGGATCGCCGAATCAACTCGGCGCGCTGATGCGAGGCGATATTCCGAAGTGGGCCAGGATCATCAAGGAAGCGGGAATCAAGCCCGAGTGAAGCAGGCCGGCCGCCCCCAGCCCACACAGGAATAGAAAATCCTCGCCTATGACTGACATCTTGAAAGGCGTTACCGTCCTCGACCTAACGCAGAACGTCGCGGGCCCTTTTTGCACCCAGTTGCTGGGTGACTTTGGTGCGGAAGTCTTCAAGGTCGAGCGGCCTGACGGGGGCGACGATGCGCGCAAATGGGTGCCTCCCGCCACCCACGGCATCGGCACGATCTTCTTGTCCATGAACAGGAACAAGCGCAGTGTCGGCGTCGATATCGCGCTGCCCGAGGGGCGCGATGTGGTCCGCCGTCTGGCAGGTAAGGTGGATGTGCTGGTGCACTCGGTGCGTCCGGGGAGCTTGGAAGCGCGCGGGCTTGGGTATGACGACCTGAAGGCGTTGAATGCGCGCCTGATCTATTGCGCCATCAGCGCTTTTGGCGAAACCGGTCCGCTGGCCCGCGATCCCGGCTATGACCCGTTGATCCAGGCCTTCACTGGCATCATGAGCGTCACCGGGCATCCTGACCGCCCGCCGGCACGCGCTGGGGTGTCGATCATCGACATGGGCACCGGTCTGTGGGCCTTTATCGGCACGCTGGCGGCGCTGTACCAGCGCCAGCAGACGGGCAAGGGCGCCAGGGTTTCGGCAAGCTTGATGGAAACCGGCGTCAACTGGATGTCGATCTTCCTCGGCAACTACATGGGCGCCGGCGTCATAGCAGGCCGTTCCGGTGATGTGACGCTGATGACCTCGCCCTACGAATCGTTCAAGACCCGGGACAGTGCGGTGCTGATCACTGCGGGCAACGACAAGCTGTTCGCCGCCGTGTGCCGCGCGCTCGAATTGCCCGGGCTGGTCGTCGACCCGCGCTTCGTGGGCAATACCGAGCGGGTTGAGAACCGGCCGCAACTGCACGCGCTGCTTGAGGCGCGGACCTCGCGGCTGAGTTCGACCGAGTGCGTGGCATTGATGCGTGAAGCAGGTGCACCCTGTTCGGCCATCAACACCGTGGACGGAGTTCATGCGAATGAACAAGTGGCCGCGATGGGCATGATCCGCGCGCTGCCGGCGCCGCACCTGCCGGATTTTCGAACCGTCGATTTGCCGGTCAGCATCGACGGGGAAAAGGCCAGTCTGCGCAGTGCGCCGCCACGGCTTGCCGCCGACACCGACGCCGTCCTGGATTGGGCCGGCTATTCGGCTGCGGAGATCGCTGCACTCCGGGCCTGCAAGGCCGTCGGCTGAAATGCACGGGAACCGCGCAAGGCAAACCGGCACAGTACCGAATCGCGTCACTCGATCTTGATTCCAGCGGCCTTGATGACCTTGCCATAGCGCTCGAAATCCGCCTTGATCAGCATGCCAAACTGCTCGGGTGGCAGGTATGCGGTGTCCAGCCCTTGCGCGGCCAGAGATTCCTTGACATCGGGCAATGCCAGAATTCTGCCGATTTCGGTCGAGAGCTTGTTCAGAACGTCTTTGGGCGTTCCCGCTGGTGCGAGCACGCCGAACCACAACTGGAAGTCATATTCCGGCAGGCCCGCCTCGGCGAATGTCGGCACCTCGGACAGGCTGGCCAGACGATTTTTACCGGTGATGGCAATCGCCTTGAGCTTGCCGGATCGGATGTGCGGGATCGATGTCACCGGCGTATCGAAATTGAGTTGCACCTGTCCACCGATCAGGTCGGTCAGCGCCGGCCCCGTGCCTTTATAGGGAACATGCTGCAATTTCACGCTGGCCACGCTCTTGAACACTTCCCCGGCAAGATGGGTCGAACTGCCGGTCCCCACGGCGGCAAAATTGAGCTCTCCGGGTTTGGCCTTGGCCAGCGCAATGAACTCCTTGAGATTGTTCGCAGGTACCGCGGGGTTCAATACCAGAACCAGTTGGGTCGTGACAAGACTAGCCACCGGCGCGAAGTCTTTCAGGGCGTCGTATGGCAGATTCGGGACCAGGTGCGGAACCGTCGTATGCGTGGTGGCGGCCAACGAGATGGTATAGCCGTCAGGCGCGGAACGTACCAGCGCTTCGGAGCCGATAGCCGTGTTGGCGCCGGGCCGGTTGTCGACCAGCACCTGTTGACCCCAGCTTTCGGTCAACTTGGCGCCGATCACGCGCGCGACCAGGGTAGTGCTGCCGCCGGGCGCGTAGGGGACGATGAAGCGAATCGGCTTGCTGGGATAACCCTGCGCCGTTTGCGCCATTGCGCCGCCCAGACACAGGAAACCGGCAAGAAGGCCGAAAAAGCGGAGTTTGAGTCGCATGGTAAGCCTTTGGTTTGGATGGAGAGATCGGTCGCATGCGGGCGCCGGTCGAAATGCACCAGGCCACGATGCACTATAGGCGGCTGATGCCAGAACAGCCATGGGGATTTCCCTATCGGTTGTTTGGTAGGTGTATGCAACAGGGTGTCAGCAGACGGAGCCGCCGTCCAGGTCGGATCCGGTACTACCGAGCCAACGGGCGTGCGCTGATCACGGCATGCCAGCTGATGTCCACTGCGCCACTTCGGATTCGCACAATCAGGGCAGGATGGCGCAGAAAATCTGGGTCCATCTCTTTCAAAATGGTGGTCTTCTTGGCGCCAATGCCAAGTAAAGACCGCACAACAACGCCGGTACTGCCAGCAAGGCGAAAGCATTCGCAATACCGACGCCAGACTGGATCAGGACGGCAAACACCGTCGGGCCCGTCAAGATGCCGGCAAACGTGATAAACGTCGCCGCGGCGGTGGCTCCGCTGACGGCGCCGGCGGGCGCCCGGCGCGCGACTTCGGCAAGAAAGACACCATTCCAGCCGATCGCGCCAGCGCCGAATGCGGCAAAGATCATCAGCAGTGCATAGGTTGGCCAATGGCCGGTGAAAGGCGTGATCATTGCGCACACGCCCATCGTGCAGCCGAGCAGGCCCATGACCCGTCCTGGCTGTCCGGTTCGATCGGCAAGTACGCCCGAAATCAGCCGAGCAACCAGACCCCCGCCTTGTGCCATGGCCAGTGCCAGTCCGGCTTGAACCAGGTCGAATCCATGGTCCCGCGTCAGGTAGGTGACCAGGTAGGTGCCAAGGCAGAGTTGCAGGGATGCGAAGAAAAATGAGCTCGTGACCAGTGGCCAGCCAGCGCGATCGGCGACTGCCAGGCGCAGGGGTTCGGCGACGCTGGAGACGCTGATACGCGTGTCCGGCATGCGATCAGCGTCTAGTGCCCGGCGCAGTGGTTGCAAGGCAAAGGCCAGCGCCGCGCTGGCGATCGCAACGAACACCGCCGCCGCACGCCAGCCTCCCCACAACACGATCAGCGGGAGCAGGCTGCCAGCGAGCAGGGAGCCGAGCGGAACGCCGGTCTGCTTCACCGAAAAAATGATTGAAACGTGTTTGGGGGGTGATGCGCGAATCAGCAAGTGTGAGCTTGCGGGTGTTATCGGGCCGTTTCCACAACCCAGCAGCAAGGCGCCGCATATGACCCAGACGAGTTGACCGGTGGCAATCAAGGCGATACCGGTGGCGGCGAGGAGTAGGCAGAGCTGGCTCACGCGCAATGCGCCCAGTCGGCGCACCAACGCTCCGCTGGCCAGGCTGCAGGCCATGCTCGCGCCGTAGACCAGTGAAACAAAGAGCCCAATCCAGGCCACCGGAGCGCCGATCTCGCGCGCCGCCACCGGGGCGAGCACGGGCAGCGTGACGGTTGCCATGGATAACAGCGCCTGCGTCGCCAATGTCGCGCCAACCGGGATCAGCGCACCACGAATACCGGGATGTCGCACCGGCGCCGAGGCACCTCTCATGCCGGGTGGCGCTGGATCAAATGGCGCGCGATGATCATGCGCTGCATTTCATTGGTACCTTCGCCGATCAGCAGCAACGGCGCATCGCGGTAGTAGCGCTCGACATCGAACTCCGGCGAGTAGCCATAGGCACCGTGAATCCGCATGCATTCGAGCGCATTCTCCATCGCCGCCTCGGTGGCAAAGTACTTGGCCATGCCGGCCTCCATGTCGCAGCGTTCGCCGCGGTCGAATGCACGCGCCGCCGATTCGACCAGCAACTGCGCGGCCTGGACCCGGGTGGCCATGTCGCCGAGCTTGAGCTGGATCGCCTGGTGTTCGCAGATCGGCTTGCCGAATGTCTTGCGCTGCTGTGCATAGGTCACTGCGTCATCCATGGCGGCGCGCGCCACCCCCAAACCGCGCGCGGCAACGTTGATGCGACCGAGCTCCAGACCCGACAGCACCTGTTGCAGGCCGCGGCCTTCGGCACCGCCGATCAGCCGATCGACCGGTACGCGGTAATTGTCGAACGCCAGTTCGCAGGTGTCGATGCCACGGTAACCCAGCTTCTTCAACTTGCGGCTGACGACAAACCCGGGACCTTTTTCGGCAATGAACAGGCTCATGCCCTTGTGGCGGGGGCTGGCGGCAAGGTCGGTCTTGACGAGCAGGGCCAGGCAGCCGCCGTGCAGGCTGTTGGTGATCCAGGTCTTGCTGCCGTTGATGACGTAATGGTCGCCGTCGCGCACCGCATGGGTTCGGATCGCCTGCAGGTCGGTGCCGGCATCGGGTTCCGTCAGGCCGACCCCACCACGCAACTCGCCGCTGGCAAAACGCGGCAGCAGGTCGCGCTTTTGCGCCTCGGTGCCGTGGCGCTGCACCGCCGAAGCCATGATGAGGTGTGAGTTGATGATGCCCGAGATAGACATCCACACTGCCGCGATGCGCGCCACGATGCTGGCGTAGGTCGCGGTGGACAGGCCTAATCCGCCGTACTCTTCGGATATGGTGCAGCCGAACAGGCCGAGCCGCTTCATATGCTCGACGATCTCGGTCGGGTACTCGTCTGCCTGCTCGAGGCGTTTGACATGCGGGCGCACCTCGGCTTTCAGGAACCGATCGACGGCGTCGAGTATCAGGCTCTCCTGACCTGCGTCATTGTTCATGGTGCGTTCGGGTGAATCCGATCAGCCACGCGCGGCCAGACCGCGCTGGAGGTCGGCCGCCGCGGTTGTATGGTCGATGCCCAGCACCAGGTCACGCACCTG
>CAXBDR010000146.1:0-11021 GCA_963974265.1 uncultured Rhodoferax sp. | reverse complement strand
CAGCGAACACGTGCGCCGCCTGGTGTCCGAAGGCACGCGGCCGCGCCTGCCCTGGGCCCCGCGACTGCCGCAGTTCCAGCGCGATCCGCAACCGGTGTTGCGGCTGCTCGAACACCTCAAGGACGACCCGTCGCTTTACGTGCGCCGATCCGTGGCGAACAACCTCAACGACATCGGCAAGGACCATCCGCAGGTGCTGGTGGAGACCGCGCGCCGCTGGCTGGTGGCGGCCTCGCCCGAACGCGAATGGATCGTGCGCCATGCCTTGCGCTGGGCCATCAAGCAAGGCGATGCCCAGGCTCTGGATGTGCTGGGGTTCGGCTCCCGGGCCCAGGTGCGCGTTGACGAGATCTGCATCCGGCCCGACGCGATCCCGGTCGGTGGCACCGTGCAGTTGGCCTTCGTGCTGTACAGCACCGCACGCCGGCGCCAGGACCTGCTGATCGACCTGGCGGTGCACTACGTCAAGGCCGGCGGCGCGACCAGCGCCAAGGTGTTCAAGCTCAAGTCGCTGCAACTGGCCAGCGGCGATGCCGTGCGACTGCAGAAGAAGATCTCGCTGGCCGACCTGACCACGCGCCGCCACTATCCCGGCGTGCACCGGGTCGAGGCGCTCGTCAATGGCCAGCCGATGCCGATCGGCAGCTTCACGGTCATCGGCTGAGCGCCGTCACGTCCCTCGGCGCGTGCGGCCCGGATCAGATCTTGAACGCCTCCAGCGCCTCGGGGGCGAACAGTTCGCGCGGCTCGAGCAGGCGCTTGGACAAGCCCTGCTCATGGTGGTAGCGCAAAAAGGTGCGCAGCACCGCCTCGTTCTTCTCGAAACCATAGGGCCAGTAGTCGTCGCCCATCTCGCGACGAACCTGCTCGACGTGCGACGTCAGCCACGGCAGCATGGTCTTGAGCGCGGCGGTCTCGTACAGGTCGGCATACGCGCGACGCTGCGCCTCGTTGAAGGCCTTCATCAGCGACTGCGCAATCCAGCGGTTGGCCTCGTACACGTCGCGGCGCATGGCCACGGTGTGCATGATCGGGAACAGGCCGGTCTCCTTGAAATAATTGCGCTCGACCTGCTCGTAGTCCTCGAACAGGCGCCTGACCTTGCCTCCGCCGGCAAGAAAACTTGACGGCATGCGGGCGGTGTACAAGGCGTCGATCTCGCCATCGCGCAGCATCTGCGACAAGGTCTGGGTCGGCCCGATGGGCTGGACCTTGATGTTGGGTGGCAGGTCAAGTGCAACCTTCTCGGAACGCCCCGGCTCTTCTTCACCCCCGGTGAAATAGGTCACGCTGTCCACCGGAACGCCATAGTGGTCCGACAGGATGCCGCGGATCCACACTGGCGCCGTCATCTGGTATTCCGGATTGCCCACGCGCTTGCCGATCAGGTCCTTGGCCGTGCGGATGCCGGAGTCGGCATTGACATAGATGCAGGAGTGGCGGAAGAAGCGCGACGGAAACACCGGAATCGCGACGAACGGACGTTCGGGCCTGGACACCGACACCGAATACGAGGACAGCGACAACTCGGCGACATCGAACTCCTGGTGCCGCAACATGCGGAAGAAGGTCTCCTCCACCGGCATGTCGAGGTAGTTGAGGTCGATGCCGTCGGGCACGACGCTGCCGTCCATCAGCGCGCGCGTGCGGTCGTAGTTCCAGCAGCCGAAGGTAAGCTTGAGTCGGGACATGTATGGTCATTCCTGTTGCTTGATGCCTGCGGCCTTGATGGCCTTGACCAGTCGTTCGTTCTCGTCGAGGATGGCGCGGCCGTAGTCGGCCGGCTTGCTGCCGACGGATTCCACGCCGGCATTGGCCAGCACCTGTATCGTGTCGGGCATCTTCGCCACCGCTTCCATCTCGGCCGCGATGCGATCGATCGCGGCCTGCGGCGTCCCGGTGGCGGCCAGCACGCCGACGATGACGGCAAAGTCGAAGCCCGGAACCATCTCGGCGATGGCGGGCACGTCGGGCTCGTGCACCGAGCGTTTGGCGCCATTGGTGGCCAGCAGCTTGACCTTGCCCCCCTTGACGAATCCCGACAAGGACGGCAGTGCCGAGAACGCAACATCCACCTGCCCGCCGATGAGGGCCGGCACCGACTGGCTCGAGCCCTTGAACGGCACGTGCGTGACGTCGATGCCCAGCGACGCTTTCATCGCCTCCATCGTCAGGTGATGTGAGCTGCCGATGCCCGACGAGCCGTAGTTCAGCGTCCCGGGCTTGGCCTTGGCCAGTGCGACGAATTCCTGCAACGTGTTGACGCCGGTCTTCGGATGCACGGCCAGGTACAGGGGCGCGCGCGCGGCCAGCGAAACCGGCACGAAATCACGCTTGTATTCGTAGCTCAGGTTCTTGTAGATGGCCGGATTGATCGAGAACATCGAGCCGTCGGTGACCAGGAAGGTGTAGCCGTCGGCGGGCGACGACGCCAGCGCGCTGGCGGCGACAACGCCATTGGCACCCGGCTTGTTGTCCACGACGACGGACTGGCCGAGCCTGTCCTGCAGCCGCTGCGCAAAGATGCGCGCCACCGTGTCGGGCAGGCCGCCCGCCGAATACGGCACGACGAACTTGATGGCCCGGGTGGGATACGCGGCCTGCGCCTGCGCGAACATCGGCAAGGCCAGACAGGCGGCGACCATGGCGGTCGCGAGAACGGTACGACGGCGAGCGAACATCTTTGTCTCCTGGAAAGGTGGGTGAATGCGACGGGGCAAACGCAGGGCCGGCCCGTCGAACCGGCAACACGGGATCAGCTGTTGGTGGCGGACGTCGAATACGAGGGCTCGAGCGCGGGCCCGGCGCCGTCCCAGACATGTGTCGCATCGAACGAACGCCAGTCGGTCGTCTTCGGGACGATGGCCTGGAACGAACACACGGACAGCGGGATGGCGGCGTCGCCGGTGCCGATTGCCGGTGCGCCATCCTGGAACGCCCGCACCGCTTCGAGCATCTGCTTGCGGAACTCGACGATGGCCAGGTCGCTGGCGCCGAGCCGGTCGTGGGTGCGGTCGGCGATGGCGCCCATCGTGACCCACATGGCAATGTCCTGGTTCGGAAAACCGGTGATGCCGGTGAAATTGCCCGCCTTCATCGCCGCACGGTCCTGCCAGAACATGTTGTCGCGGTTGCGCAGCGGCCGGTAGGTCTCGTCGAGGTCGGCACCGACCTGCTGGCCCAGGAACTTGCGCCAGGCGTCGGTATCCGGTGTCTGCTCCGGGTGGCCCCAGGCCATGAAATAGAACGCGGTATGCGTGTCGTCCATCGGCACGTTGATGTTGGCCACGTTGTACAGGTTGTTGGGCGGAATCAGCGCGGCGGCCGGCGCGACGAATACCGTCGTGCGCACATAGTCGGTCTTCGCCGCATCCTTGATCGGCCGGCGGATCGCCGCGTAACGGAAACCATAAGGCGTGCGTTCGACCTGCATGCGCGGCGCCTTGTCGGTGGACGGACGCAGCCACATCGAGTCGGTGGCCTTGGCGCTGTCCACGCGGGCCGGCACCATGTCGGAGGAATGCAGGCTGGAACTGTGGGCCGAGTCGATCGCCCCTTCGAGAATCTGGGCCCAGTTGCACGGAATGATGGCCTTGGCGATGGTCACCCGCACGTCGGCGTTCGGCGCCCAGGCCGGCGGCCGGAACTCCGGCAGGGTGTCGGCCGGACCCATGTAGGTCCAGACGAAACCGCCCCACTCGTGGGTCGGATAGGCCTTGTGCTTGACCTTCTGCGCCATGCCGCTGGCCACGGGTTCGGACACCATTTCCAGCACATTGCCCTGCACGTCCATTTTCCAGCCGTGGTAGAGGCAGCGCAGGCCGCAGTTTTCGTTGCGCCCGAGCACCAGCGATGCACGCCGGTGCGGGCAATATTCGTCCATCACCCCCACCCGGCCTTCGGTGTCGCGGAACACGACCAGGTCTTCGCCGAACAGCCTGGCACGGATCGGCTTGCCGTCGGGCTCCGACACCTCCTCGATCAGGCACACCGGCGTCCAGTGCCGGCGCATCAACTGCCCCATGGGCGCCTGGCCCTCGACCCGGCACAGCAGGTCGTTCTCTTCACTTGTCATCATGCTGTGTCCCCTCGCATCTGATCCGGATCAACGAACTTGCACATTTTTGCTTAGATGGCTAAGATTATTTCCCACACACCGGCTTGTCAAGCCTTTTTTGATGCCGGTCAACCCAGGGGACACCGCTTGAACCTCACCGCCACGCCGCCGCCCGGATCGCCCGAGCCGCCCTTCATGGACCTGAACGTCGTCGGCAAGACGCAGGTCGCCACCGACATCTGGTGCTTCGAGCTGCGCCATCCGCAAGGCCGGGAGCTGCCACCGTTCACCGCGGGCTCGCACCTGACGGTGCAAACGCCCGCCGGCGCGCGGCGCAACTACTCCTTGTGTTCGGACCCGGCCGAGACCGACAACTACCAGATCGCGGTCAAGCGCGACGCCCATGGCCGTGGCGGCTCGATCAGCATGGCCGATGACGTGAACGTCGGCGACCTGCTCGCCGTCAGCGTTCCACGCAACAACTTCGCGCTGCACCCGCGCGCCGATGAATTCCTGTTCATCGCCGGCGGCATCGGCATCACGCCCATCCTGTCGATGATGCGCGAACTGCGCCGCAGCGGCCGCGCCCGGTTCCGACTCATCTACTGCACGCGCGACGACGCCTGCACCGCGTTCCGCGAGTTGCTGCAGACCGAATTCGATGGCCTGGTCCAGCTGCACCACGACCACGGCGACCTCGACCAGGCGATCGACCTGTGGCCGGAATTCGAAACCCCCGGCCGGGCCCAGGTCTATTGCTGCGGCCCGCGCGGCCTGATGGAGGCGGTAGCCGACATGTCGGGCCACTGGCCCACCGAAGCCATTCACTTCGAGAGTTTCGGCGTCGACGCCAACGCGTTCGCGGCCAACGTGCCGTTCACCGTGCGCCTCGCGCGCAGCGGCACCACGGTGCCGGTGTCGGCCGACCAGAGCATCCTGGAGGCACTGCGCGCCTGCGGCCACACGGTGCCGAGCTCCTGCGAAAGCGGCACCTGCGGCTCGTGCCGCACCGGGCTGATCTCCGGCGACGTCGAGCACCGCGACATGGTGCTGCTCGACGACGAGAAATCCTCGCAGATCATGGTCTGCGTCTCGCGCGGCTGCGGTGGCGAACTGGTGCTGGACCTGTGATGGCGCACGCACCCCTGCGCATCGGCGTGGCCGGACTCGGCCGGGCCTTCACGCTGATGCTGCCCACGTTCACCCAGGACCCACGTATCCGGCTGGTCGCCGCCGCGGATCCGCTGCCGCTGGCCCGCGCCCAGTTCGAACGCGACTTCGGGGCGCCGACACATGACACTGTCGAGGCCTTGTGCGCCGACCCGGCGGTGCAGGTGGTCTATGTCGCGACCCCCCACCAGTTCCATGCCGAACACGTCGGGCTCGCCGCGGCACACGGAAAGCACGTGCTGGTGGAAAAGCCGATGGCGATCTCGCTGGCGCAATGTCATGCGATGATCGCGGCCACCGAAGCTGCGGGCGTGGCGATGATCGTCGGACACAGCCACAGCTTCAATGCGCCCGTGTTGCGCACCCGCGCGCTGATCGACAGCGGCGCATTTGGCGCCGTGCGCATGTTGACGGCGCTGAACTTCACCGACTTCCTGTACCGGCCCCGACGCCCCGAGGAGCTCGACACCTCGGCCGGTGGCGGCGTCATCCACAGCCAGGCGACGCACCAGATCGACATCCTGCGCCTGCTCGGCGGGGGCCGGGTGCGCAGCGTATCCGCCCACACTGGCGCGTGGGATCCGACCCGCCCCACCGAAGGCGCCTACCAGGCCTTGCTCGATTTCGAGGGCGGGGCCATTGCCAGCGCCAGCTACAGCGGATACGGCCATTTCGACAGCGATACCTGGATGGAGCAGATCGGTGAGCTCGGACAAGCCAAGGCCGAGCCGGACTATGGGGCGGCGCGCCAACGACTCGTCGACCTCGCCAGCGATGGACAGGAAAGCGCTCTCAAGGCCCGGCGCAACTACGGCGGCGATCTTTATCGGCCGCCGCAGCCCGCACACCTGCTCCGGCACCAGCATTTCGGCCCCATCATCGTGAGCTGCGAGAAGGCGGATCTGCGCGCCACGCCGACCGGCATCGAGATCAGCGCCGACACGCAGCGCCGCTTCGAGCCCTTGCCCGGGCCCGTGGTACCGCGCAGCGAAGTCATCGACGAACTCGTCGACGTGCTGGTGCACGACCGGCCGGCACTGCACAGCGGCGCCTGGGCCCGGGCCACGACCGAGGTCTGTCTGGCATTATTGGCCTCTGCCGCCAGCCGGACACCGCAGACCCTGCGATGGCAGACCGGTCTGCCCGGACGCTGAAGCCGCCCTCACCCGACTCCTGACGATGCCCCATCACCAGACCCAGAACATTCTTCGCCATTGGCGCGAGGCCGTACCGAACGACCGGCTGGCCCACCTGATCCGCGACACGGAGCGCGCGTTCCGGCGCGCCTTGCAGATCCGCCTGGCGCCGCATGGCGTGCCATTCGGGCATTGGGCCTTTCTGCGCATCCTGTGGGAGTCCGACGGGCTGACGCAGCGCGAACTGAGCGAGCGCGCCGGCGTGATGGAGCCGACCACTTTCGCCGCGATGAAGGCGATGGAGAGCCTGGGTTACGTCAGCCGGCGCCAGTTGCCGACCAACAAGAAGAACGTCTACGTGTTCCTGACCGATGCCGGCCGCGAACTCAAGCAGCATCTCGTGCCGCTGGCCGAAGACACCAACCTGATCAGCACGGCCGGCGTGTCGCCAAGGGACCTGGCCACCACGCGCAAGGTCTTGCTGGCCATGATCGCCAATCTGGCGCAGGATGAAATCGGCCAGTTGCCGGAACCCGAGCCCCGGACCCGCAAGCCCCGGCGCACGAAGACCGAGCCGACGACGACCAGCCGCCGCGGCGCCGACCCCGCGGCCTGACACCCGCGACGCCGTCAATCGAGCAGGCGGCGCTGTTGCATCCAGTCGATGCACATCCGGGCCGCCTGATCGAGCAGTTCGGGTTGGCCGGAGAAATAGTGCGTCGCGCCCTGGATGCATTCCATGGTCTTGTCGGCGCTGGCGCAGGCCTCGAAGATGCGCCGGGTATGGGGCTGCGGCACCGCGTCGTCGGCGCTGTGTTCGATGGCCAGCATCGGCACCGTGATCTGGGCGGCGCATTTTTCGCCATGGGCATGGGTGTCGTCCGGCGACCACTGCGACAACCACGAGCGCAGCGTCGAGAAGCGGGCCGAACCGACCGGGCCGGTGTTGACCGTCTCCGGGTTGCCCATGAAGCAGGTGCCGATGGGCCGGTCGTTGGGATCGATGCTGGCGTCGAGGAAACGCGGCTCGGCCATCGTGCGATGGGTCACGAAGCCGCGCTCCATCTCCAGCCCGCCTTGCTTGCGCAACCGCTCCAGCACCTCGCGCACCCACGCCGTGCGCCGGCGGATGCGTGCCAGCTGGGCGGCGCGAAACCGCTGCAGGAACTCGGCCGAATACGGCGGCTTGTTGTCCGGGTGATACAGGTCCAGCTCCGGATCGCGGCGGTCCGGATCGTTTTCGTCGAGCACGCTGGGATCGATCCAGTCGGACAACACCACGGCGCGTGACACATGGGCGGCCTGGAAGATGAAGGCATCGGCCGGCTGCAGCCCGGCGTGCACGATGTTGCAGGGGTCGCCCGCCGGCGTGTGCGTGACGGAAGGCTTCTCGGCCTGCGACTGGTAGAACAACGACAGCGATCCGCCCCCGGACCAGCCGGCGATGACAATGGTCTTGTAGCGCCAGACCTCGCGCGCATGGCGCACGTAGGCGCCCAGGTCCACGACCACGTTCTCCATGATCAGCGCCGTGTCGTTGCGCGCATACCGGCTGCCGGCGCACAACACATGCACGCCGCGTTCGGCCATGGCGCGCGGCATCGGCAACAGCTGCAGCGTGGAGGCCGGGTGCATGTAGATCAGCAAGGTGTCCGACGGCCGGCCCTTGGGCAGGTAACGCAGCCCTTCCAGGTTGACGACGCCCTGGTTGCCGGCGAAGCCGTAGACCTCCTTGAACGCGCTGGTCTCGGCGTATTTCACGTGTACCCATTCGGGTTGCACCTCGTATCGGATCGGTGTGTCTGCCATCAGCGGGGCTCCTGTCGGTGGTTGTCGTTGCGATGCGTCAGTGGGTCGCCAGGCGACGGTTCTTCTCGGCGGTCCAGGCGGCGCAGGCGGCATGGGCTTCGTCCTTGAAGGCCTGCAGTTCCTGCGCGTCGGACATGGTCAGCGTCAGTTCGAGCCGGATGCCGTTCGGGTCGAAGAAATAGATGGAATGCACGAAACCATCATGCGACACCGGCCCGATCACGTCGACGCCGGCATCCACGAGGCGTTGCCGGGCCTGGTCCACCTCGGCCTGGGAGCCCACGCGCAAGGCGAGGTGGTTGACCCAGCGCGGCGTGTTTGGCGACGGCTCGGCCGCGGTGTTGTCGCCCAGGTCGAAGAACGCGACGCAACTGCCGTCGGTCATCTCGAAGAACAGGTGGATGAACGGACAGGCCTCGCCAGTGCTCTCGACCGCGTCGGCACGCACCACATGCACCAGCGGCAGGCCGAGCAGGTCTTCATAGAAATGCCGCGTCTCCTCGGCATCGCGGCAACGGTAGGCCACATGGTGCAGGCCATGGACAGCTACGGGATCGGGCATGGTGTTCTCCTCGGTGGCGGGGCCTGCCGCCTTCGGCAGGCCGGTTCAGGCGGGCAGGTGGTGGGTGATCTGTTCGAGCCACTGGGTGTCATCGGACAGGGTGCGCAACTCGGCAAGGGCTTCCTCGCGCGACTGGGTCCAGCGTGCCACGACGCCAATGGACTCGCCGTCACCCTCCTGATAGGACAGTTCGAGCCGGATGCCATTGGGGTCGAAGAAATAAACCGACCAGGTCCGTGCGCCCACGGGTATCGGCCCGATCAGTGCAACGCCGGCGTCGCGCAGGCGGGTACACAGCGCTTCGAAACGTTCTTCGGTGACGGCGAACGAGCAATGCTGCATGGCGGCGATCGCATCGCGATCGGCCTTGCCCTTGGCACCCTTGGGTATCTCGAAGAAAGCCAGCAGGCAGTCGCCGCCGGCATCGAAGAAATAGTGCCGCAGGTTCTCGAACGGCGGGTTGCCCCGGTTGCCCGCGCCGGTTCCCAGCCCGGGCGGAACCTTGAGCGCATGGACCAGCGGCATGCCGAGCACCCCGGCATAGAACGCGATCGTCATCTTCATGTCATCGGTGTTGAGCGCGAGATGATGCACGCCGCGGGTCTGGACGCTGGCGCCGTGCGCGGCCGTGGTGGAGGTCATGGCGTGGGCTCCTTGGCAAGGTCGAAATACAGCTGCGACAGCCGCGGGCGCGCGGCAAGCCGGGCACTGGCCTCGGTCAATGCCACGCGCCCCTTGATCAGCACATAGGCGCGGCTGGTGAACGGCAACGCAATGTCGAGCTTCTGCTCGACCAGCACCATCGTCAACCCGGAACTGCGCAAGGCGTCGAGCGCATGGCGGATTTCCTCCACGACCAGCGGCGCCAGCCCCAGGAAGGGCTCGTCGAGCAGCAGCACCCGCGGCATCGACATCAGCGCGCGGCCAATGGCCACCATCTGCTGCTCGCCACCCGACAAGGTTCCGGCCAGCTGGTTGCGGCGCTCGGCCAGGCGCGGGAACAGCTGGTAGACGAAATCGAAACGTTCGCGTTCGGCGCGCGCCGAACGCCCGGACAGGCGTACCGTGCCCAGGCGCAGGTTGTCGCGCACCGACAGCGGCGCGAACATGCGCCGCCCCTCGGGTACCTGCACCACGCCACGGCCGACGATGTCGTGGCTAGGCATCGCGACCAGCTCGTCGCCGTCGATCCGGATGCTGCCGCTGCGCTGGGGCAAGGTGCCCGACAGTGCCGAGAGCAGAGTGGACTTGCCCGCGCCATTCGGTCCCAGCAAGGCCACCGTCTCGCCACGCTCGACCTGCAGGTCCACGCCCTGCACCACCGCACCATGGCCATAACCACCGATCAGGTTGCGGATCTCAAGCATCGGCCATGGCTCCCAGGTCACCCAGATAGGCCTCGACGACGGCGGGGTCGGAACGGATCTGCGTCGGCGTGCCCTGCGCGATCTTGCGTCCGAAGTTGAGCACCACCATGCGGTCGGCCAAGCCCATCAGGAACCGCATGTCGTGCTCGATCAGCAACACGGCGATGCCTTGGCGCGCAATCTGCCGGATGATGTCCGACAGGCGCTCGCACTCGGACGGCGTCAGTCCGGCCGCCGGCTCGTCGAACAGGATCAGCCGCGGCTCGGAGGCCAGGGCCCGTGCGATCTCGAGCAGCCGGCCCTGGCCAAACGACAAGGTGTCGACGTCGGCGTCGCGCCACTCGCCCAGCCCGACGAAGGCAACCAGTTCGTCGGCCCGCCGCACGGCTTCGCGTTCGGCGCGCACCACACCGGCTCCGGCCAGCAGCACCCGCCACAACGAACCTTTCAGGCGCCGGTGCATGCCGACCATGACGTTCTCGCGCACCGTCATGCTGGCGAACGGCTTGTTGTGCTGGAAGGTACGCATGATGCCGCGCCCGGCCATGGCATGGGCCGGCAGGCCGGTCAGGTCTTCGCCGTCGAACACCAGCGAACCGCGGCTGGGCTCGAGCGCGCCGGCGATCATGTTGAAGGTCGTGCTCTTGCCGGCGCCGTTGGGGCCGATCACGCCAAGGATCTCGCCTTCGCGCACGTCCAGGTCGAGGTCGGCCACGGCCTGCAGGCCGCCGAACTGCTTGGCCAGGCCCTGGACAACCAGCAGTGGGCGGGCAGCGGCCGAGCCGGCGGCGCCGTCGCGTCCGGTGGCGCTCATGACGATGCCCTCCGGCGCGCCATCCAGCCATCCCAGATGCCGATCAGGCCCTTGGGCTGGAACAACACCACGGCCACCATGACCACGCCGAACACCAGCGCATGGT
>CAXBDR010000145.1:0-11064 GCA_963974265.1 uncultured Rhodoferax sp. | reverse complement strand
GCTTGGTGGTCAGCAGCGGATCTGCCGGATGGCGCCCATCGTAAAAAGAATCCAGGGTTTTGTGATCGGCACGCGTTTTCATCTTTGCCATAAGATCTGCTCATGGCCAGACGATTCCAGCTGCCGGCGATGGCGAACCTGATCACGTTCGAGGCCGCCGCGCGCACGGGCAGCTTCACCCGCGCGGCGGAGGAGCTGGCCATCAGCCAGCCGGCCATCAGCCACGCGATGCGCGAACTCGAGGGCGAACTGGGCGTGGCCTTGTTCGCGCGCCGCCACAAGGGTGTCGAGACCACCGAGGCCGGTCGCCACCTGATGGAGCAGGCGCAACTCGGGCTGACGCTGATCGATCAGGCCCTGAGCGAGGTGCGGGCCATGGCCGGCGGCCCGCAGGTGACGCTGGCCGTGTCCACCGCCACCGCCACCTGGTGGCTGCTGCCGCGTATCGCCCGCTTCAAGCAGCAGCACCCGGACATCGAACTGCGCTGCATCACCACCGACACCGACCTCGACCTGGGCCGCGAACGCATCGACCTGGCGATCACGCTGGGCACCGGCGATTTTCCGCAGCACCAGCGCTGGCATTTCGTCGACGAGGAGATCTTTCCGGTCTGCAGCCTGGCCTACCTGCGCGAGCACGGCGCCATGGCCGACGTGCAGTCGCTGACGCGCGCCAGCCTGCTGCACCTGGAGGAACGGTACCGTCCGCGCCTGGGCTGGTCCGGCTGGCTGGCGCGTTTCGGCGTCACGCTCGGGCGCAATACCCGGCTGTTCCGCTTCAACGACTATTCGGTCGTGCTGCAGGCGGCCATCGAAGGACAAGGCGTGGCGCTGGGCTGGCGGCATCTGGTCGAGCCGCTGATCGGGCAAGGCCTGCTGGTGCGGCCGGTGCCGCAGTCCGTGACGACGGAGCAGCCCATCTACATCGTCGCGTCACGGCGGGGGAAATTGCGGGCGGAGGCGGTGTTTCTGCGCGACTGGCTGGTCGCGGAGGCGGGCATGGATGCGGGCCGATGAACCGCGGTGCCGGGGCGGGTCGTGCAGGCCGGCGGCGCGCATCAGGGAGGCCGTGGGCGGCCCGACGCCCCCCGCAGGCCGGATGCGTGTGGCGGACGTCAACGCAGGCCAGCCGCGCAGCGCAGCGTGCGTTCCCAGAACACGGCTCCGCTGCCGCCGTATTGCGGATCCAATCGACCTTCGGCCTGGTGCCAGCGTTGCAGGCGGGCCTCCTGCCGTGTCGTCAGGCCTTGTGCACGCATGTGCACCAGCGCCATGCAGTTGGCGGTGATCTCGTCGCGCACGCCCTTGGCATGCTGGCATTCGTGGCGGCGGATGA
The DNA here is from genome assembly GCA_963974265.1 of uncultured Rhodoferax sp. Taxonomy (GTDB): domain Bacteria; phylum Pseudomonadota; class Gammaproteobacteria; order Burkholderiales; family Burkholderiaceae_C; genus CAISIP01. The sequence goes on along the minus strand of CAXBDR010000145.1, from coordinate 9,728 downwards.
AGGCCTGCATCAAGGGGTCGAGCGTGCGAAAACGCGGGCCGTAGACGATGGTGGGTGTGCCCAGCACCGGGTCGACGAAGAAGGCCGCGTAGGGCCAGTACCCGCTCTCGTCCTGCTTTTCGACGGGCCCGTCGAGCGCGCCGGAGAACGGGTTGCGGCCCTGGCACCGGAACGCTCCGGGATCGGACATGTCGGGGCGAGCCGTGTCCGCGTGGACGGATCCGACGGGTGCCAGCACGAGTGCGGCGCAGGCCAGAACACATGCCATTTGACTGGGTTTGCCGGTTGGCCGATTCGCCATCACGCACCTCCTCGTCAGAGCCCGAGTGTCGCCGAGATCGGATCGGCGTGTGGCGGGGCCGGCACGCCGGCACGGTTCGGCGGCACCGACCGGTACCCAACGGTGATGGTCCAGCCACATGCCGGGTCCGCGACCCGCGCCTGGGGCTAGCATCGCGCCATGGATTCCATGATCGCCGCCGCCGCACGCGCACTCGCCGCGGGTGATGCGCTGGGCGCCCTCGATCGGGTCGCCTTGCGCGAAGATCCACCGGCGCTGGCCTTGCGCGGCATCGCCATGGCCCAGCTGGGCGAACATCCGCGCGCCCGGGCCCTGCTGCAACGCGCCGCGCGTGGGTTCGGCAGCCGCGAAACCGTGTCGCGCGCGCGGTGTGTCGTGGCCGATGCCGAGGTGGCGCTGGCGATGCGCGAGATCCAGGGTTCGCCGCGCGCCTTGCTGGCGGCGGCCGACACGCTGCAGGCGCATGGCGATCATGGCAATGCCGCGCAGGCGCGCGTGGTCGCGGCCCGCCGCTGCGTGTTGCTCGGCCGGCTGGACATGGCCGCCCGCACGCTGGCGGGCATCGACACCGACGGCATGCCGCCGACGCTGGTCGCGGTTGCCGCGCTGACCTTGGCCGAGCTGGCGCTGCGTGCCTTGCACATCGGGACGGCGCAGCGGGCCCTGGACCGTGCGCAGCGCGCGGCGCGACGAGCGGGTGTGCCGGCACTGCAGGCGGAAGTCGCCGACATGCAGGCCCTGCTGGAACGGCCGGCGGCCCGGCGCGTGGATGCCGGCGTGACCACCACGCTGCGGCTGCGGGAGGTGGCGGCGGTGCTGGCGTCGGGTGCGCTGGTGGTCGATGCGTGCCGGCGCATGCTCGTTGCCGCATCGGCCGACGGCCGGACCGATGCGCCGGTCGATGCGGCACCGGGTTCCGTGCGCGGCCCGCAACACGCGCTGGCGCGCCGGCCGGTGCTGTTCGCCTTGGTCCGCATGCTGGCCGAGGCCTGGCCGGGTGATGTCGATCGCGAGGCATTGATTGCGCAGGTGTTCCGGACCCGCGAGGGCGATGAAACCCATCGCGCACGCCTGCGGGTGGAGATCGGTCGACTGCGGGCCGTCGTCCGACCCTGGACGCGCGTCGACGCGACGGCGCGTGGCTTCGCCCTCACGCCGCACGGCGATCGGAACGTCGTCGTGCTGGCACCTCCGATCGATGGCGAACAGGCGGCGCTGATGGCCTTGTTGTCCGACGGAATGCCGTGGTCGACCTCGGCGCTGGCCTTGGCGCTCGGTGCCAGCCAACGCACCGTGCAACGTGCATTGGTCGAACTGCAGGCCGAGGGACGGGTGCGCGCCATCGGGCAGACCCGGGCGCGCCGCTGGTTGTCGCCGCCCCTGGCCGGTTTCACGACAATCTTGTTACTCCCCGCCGCGCTCCCGTTCGCCTAGAGTTCTCCCACGGCGCCCATTCCTGGCGCCCGCAAAAGGAGTCAACGATGAACAACAGCAAGGCGATGGCGGACCCGGCCGGGGTTCCGGTTCGCACGGCCGAGGTCGTGCGCGAATACGGCCCGTTCCCCGGCGTCACGACGGTGCATGGCGTGACCTGCGACGGCCGGCAGGTCTGGGTGGCCACCGGCGAGCGGCTGCTCGCCTTCGATCCCGCCGGCGCCACGCCGGTGCGTAGCCTGGACTGCGCCTGCGACGCCGGTACGGCGTTCGACGGCACCCACCTCTACCAGATCACCGAGTCGCGCATCGACACCATCGACCCCGCCAGCGGGGCCGTGCTGCGGTCGATTCCGGCGCCCGGCAACGGCGGCGACTCGGGCCTGACCTGGGCCGAAGGCAGCCTGTGGGTGGGCCAGTACCGCGAACGCAAGATCCACCAGGTCGACCCGGCAACCGGTGCGGTGCTGCGCACCATCGAGTCCAACCGTTTCGTCACCGGCGTGACCTGGGTCGACGGCGCGTTGTGGCACGGCACCTGGGAGGGCGAGGACAGCGAGATCCGGCGCATCGACCCGGCCAGCGGCGCGGTGCGCGAGCGCTTGGCGATGCCCAAGGGCACCGGCGTGAGCGGGCTCGAATCCGACGGCGCGGGACTTTTTTATGCCGGCGGGGGTGACAGCGGCACGGTGCGCGCCGTGCGCCGACCCGCGACGGACAACAACTGAACGCAACGCAACACAACACAACGGAGGTCAACATCATGGTCGACATCGTTCACAAGGTCGGAATCAAGGCGCCGCTGGCGCAGGTCTATGCCGCGGTCGCGATGACCGACGGCGTGGCGGGTTGGTGGTCGCAGGAGACGAGCGGGGCCAGCGAACCCGGCGGCAGTCTGAAGGTGGGTTTCAGCAAGCCCAATGGCGAGGTGCTGGGGGCCATGGGCATGACGGTGACTGCGATGGAGCCCGAGCGCCTGGTGCGCTGGCGCTTCGACGCGGGCCCGGACGAATGGATCGGCACCGACGCGGTGTTCAGCCTGTCGCGTGATGGCGACTACACCATCGTGTTGTTTCGCCACGAGAACTGGCGCGAGCAGGTCGAGTTCACCGCGCACTGCAGCACCAAGTGGGCGACCTTCATGCTGAGCCTGAAGGACTTCGTCGAGACCGGCAAGGGCCGGCCGTCGCCCCATGACCTGAAGATCGACAACTGGAACTGAGTCCAAGTGCCATGCGACGATGCTGGTGACGGGCCTCGAACCGTCGATCCTCACCTCCATGGTACGGCGCAGCTGACCTGTTGTGCACCGCCAGCTGGATTCTGTGGCGGCCGCTCAGAACGAGCTGGTCGGCCCCGAAGCTTCACGCTGCTGCGGGAGCAGCCCACGCGGGCCATCGTGACGCTGGCCGTGTTCAGGACGGATATGGCGGTAAAGCCGGCCAGGACACTTGGCTCGACGACGGGCTGGTGCGGATCGACGATGCAGATCAAGTCGAGCCCGGTGTCGAACACCGCAGCGCCGCCGGATCGAGGCTCAGTTCCGGTGCCCGCCGTGTTTCCCGCCATGGCCCTTGGGGCCGCGGTGGCCGTGCGGATGGGCAGGTTGCCATTGGGTCTGGCGCCAGCCGTGCCGCAGCTTGCCGTGGTGATGACCATGGGCCGGCGGCCGGATGAAGACCGGGTGCGGTTGAACGTAGACCGGGCGCGGCTGGACGTAGATCGGCGCCGGTTGCACGAACACGGGGCGTGGCCGGACATGGACGTGGCGTGGAGGCACATGGACCGGTACGGTCTGCACATGCACGCCGGGTACATGGACGCCGATGGAGACGACAACGTTGGTGCGTGCATGCGCACCGGTTGCGGTGCCCCACGCGGCGAAGGCCAGTGCGGTGGCGAAGGCAAAGTGGCGGGACAGTCGGGTGGACAACATGGCTGAGGCTCCTGGGTTTGTGGTGCCTCGATGGTGCTGCCGGCTCACTGAACCCGGGCTGAACGAAAACGATTCTTTGCGTTGTGCCGCGCCGCCGGCAGGCGCGGCTGCCGTGGTCGCTAGGCTGCCGGCAACACGATCTCGACCCGCGCGCCACCCCAGCCGGAGCGGCCCAGCACCAGGGTCCCCCGGTGGCTGGCCACGAGGTCATCGACCACGGCCAGGCCCACGCCATGGCCGGGGACCTGCTCGTCACCGCGCACGTGCAGTCGCAGCACCGCCGCCGTGTCTTCGGGGAAACCCGGTCCGTCGTCGTCGACGCGGATGCTCAGTCCCTGTGCGTCACGTGACAGTTGCACGCCGACCTGCCGCACGGCCCATTTGGCCGCGTTGTCCATCAGGTTGCCCAGCAACTCGAAAGCGTCGCCTTCATCGATGCGCCATTCCAGCGCGTCCGGGCAGTCCAGCGTGAACACCAGGGCCTTGCCGGCATGGACCTTGGACAGCGCATCACGCACGCGCTGCACGATCGGCGCCAGCCGCAGGTAGGGGGCGAACCGCGCCGCGCCGCCGGCGCCGGCGCGGCCGAGCTGGTGTTGCACGATGTCGTCCATGCGCCGCACCTGCTGCGCCACGGTCGTGCGCAGGTGCGGCTCGGGTTCGTCGGCCGCATTGCGCAGCACCGACAACGGTGTCTTCAGGCTGTGGGCCAGGTAACTCAAGGCCTCCTTGAAGCGGGTCTGGCGCACCCGTTCCTGGCGGATCAGGGTGTTGAGGTTGTCGGTGAGCGCGGCGATCTCGCTCGGGTAGTGCTGCCGCACCTCGGTCTGTTCGCCGCGTTCGATGCGCCGGATCTCGAGCGCGACGCGGCGCAGCGGCGACAGGCCCCATTGCAGCAGCGCGGCCTGCGACAGCAGCAGCAACACGCCGGCGCCGCCGAGCCAGGTCCACAAGGTGCGGGCGAAGGCCGCCACCTCGCGCTGGTATGCGGCGGCGTCCTCGAGCACCGAGATCTGCAGCACCGTGGCCTGGGTGCCGACGATCCAGCGCACGCCGTAGGCGACGGCCAGGTAGTCACGGCCGTTGGCCGCGGGCGACGCGAGTCGCCATTGACCGACCGCGGCATCCTGCTGGAATGGTGGTTCGACGTTGACTGTGGAGGCCGAGCGCCAGGCCGTGTCGCGCGCCAGGTTGCGCACGCTGGCATACAGGCCCGACCCGGGCAGCGACAGGCGGGGCTCGGGGAACGACGCCGGCATCACCAGCGTGCCGTCGGCATCGACCTCCGCCCCGGCCAGCAACAGGTAGACCGTGCCTTGCAACTGGGCAAAATGCGCTGCGCGCACGCTGTCGGTATGGGCGCGCTGCACGGCCCAGCCGGCGGCGGCGACGAAGGCGAGCAGCACCAGCGTCGCGCCCAGGATCAGGCGGGCGCGGATCGACCGGCCCGACAGGTGTTGCAGCAGGCGGCCCGTCATGCGCGGTCCGTGCGGCGCACGCCTTCGATGGGCGCCGGACGCCGCAGGTTCATCGCAGCGTGAACCGATAGCCGCGTCCGCGCACGGTCTCGATCGGCAGCATGTCGCCGGCGGGATCGAGCTTGCGACGCAGCCGGCCGATCAAGACCTCGAGCACGTTGCTGTCGCGGTCGTCGTCGTGCGGATAGAGATAGTCGGAGAGTTCCTGCTTGCCGACAATACGCGGGCGCGCGCGCACCAGGTATTCGAGCACGCGGTATTCGAAGGTCGTCAGCTCCACCAGCGTGCCGTCCCGCCGGACCTGCTGCGCCGGCAGGTCGATTGCCAGCGGTCCCAGCGTCAACACGTCCGACGCGGCCTGGGCCGCGCGGCGCAGCAGCGCCTTGACGCGGGCCGCGAGCTCCGGGTATTCGAAGGGTTTGACCAGGTAGTCGTCGGCGCCGGCCTCCAGGCCGGTGACCTTGTCCTGCCAGCCGCCCCGCGCGGTCAGGATCAGGATGGGCAGCGTACGGCCGTCGGCGCGCAGGTGCTGCACGATGCTCAGGCCGTTGACCTTGGGCAGTCCCAGGTCGACGATGGCCAGGTCGACCGGGTATTCGCGCGCCTGGAACAGGCCGTCCTCGCCGTCGGCCGCCTGGTCGACGCGGTAACCGTCGGCCTCGAGCCGGCGCGCCAGTGTCAGCCGCAACGCAGCCTCGTCCTCGATCAGCAACAGTCGCATCGGTGTCCGGGTTACGGCTGGCGGCCGCGGTCGTTGCCGGCGTCGATGAACACCACCCGCACCTCGCCCCTGGGCGTCACCACCTTGACGCGCCACACCGCACGGCGACCGGACCCGGTCTTCTCGACCGACAGGACTCGTCCGCCGGTCTGGCGCTGGGCGGCGGCCGCGGCCTGGTCGCGGCTGACCTCGGCCCAGGCCGGCATCGCCAAGGCCAGCACCATGGCGCAGCCGGCGAGTACACGGCAGGTGTGGCGTATCCGCAAGCGCGAGGCGATGGTGCTCATGCCGGCATCGTACTACCGGCCCTGATGGGCCAGCGGTGCGACGGACACCCGGACCTGGATCCGGGGGCCCGGATCCTGCGGCATCACGGTGGTGAAGGACTGTCCGCGGTATTCGTACTGCACCTGGTAACCCACCAGGCGTTGTTGCAGCTCGTCGACGGTCTGGCAGGTCTGCACCTCGCGCGGCACCTGTTCGTAGCGCTCACCCCGGTGTCCGCCCTGGGCGACGCGATCGCCGGCGAACGCGCCGACCACGGCGCCCAGCGCGGTGGCGGCTTCGCGGCCGTGCCCCTTGCCGACCTGGTTGCCCAGCACGGCGCCGGCGATGCCGCCGACCACGGCACCGCCGTAGCCGTGGCGGGACTCCACGCGGTGGGTCTCGTTGATCCACTGGCTGGTGCACTGCTGGCGCGGCACGGACACGGTCTCGTATTGCGGCTGGACGCTGCGCACACGCGCCGTGTCGATGTAGCTCTCGGCATGGGCTGTCAGCGCGGCGGTGGACAGCAAGGGCACAAGAAGGATGAAGCGGTTCAAGATGGGCTCCCGAGGTTGGAATGGAGCCGATGGTGCGCCGGCCTGCATGAATGCAGGCTGAACGAAAATGCAATGCGGTGTGTGTGTGTGCTACAGGTCGAGTACCAGCACGGCACTCCTCGAGCGCGAGCAGCAGGGCAGGAACCGGTCGTTGGCCTCCTGCTCCTGCGGCGTCAGAAACATGTCCCAGTGCTCGGGTTCGCCCTCGAGAACCGTGGTCAGGCAGGTCCCGCAGACACCCTGGTGGCAGGAGGTGGCGATCTGCACGCCGCCACCCTCCAGCGCCTCGAGCACGGACTGGTGTCGGTAGACCGGTATCGTGCGGCCCGAGCGGGCCAGCCGGACAGAGAACTCCGGTTCCATGCGCCTCAACCCTCCCGGTAGTTGCCGGCGGCGAAGCGCACCGGCGGCGCGTCCGCATCGAAGCTCACGCCCAGCGGATCGCGGCCTTCGCGCAGGGCGTCGAGTTGCTGCTGCAGCAGACGCCGCAGCATCACGATGCCGCGGTCCGTGGTGGCCAGGTGTTCTTCCGAATGGCCGGCAATCGCGCCCTGGCTGACCATGGCCTCGACATCGTTGGGGTAGCGCTGGTGTTCCTCTTCCGTCATGTCTTCCCACAACTTGCCGTTCATGCGGGTGCGCATATCGGACAAGGCGCCCTGCGTGCGCACGCGGCCGACCACGTAGATGCGGAAATGGTGGTCGTCGATCGGCAATATCCAACCCAGGGATTCGACGCGACCGTACTGGTGCACGCGGGGGTCGGGGATGACGCGCAGGGTCGGCAGGCCGGCCTCGCTGATGCGGCGCAAGGTCTTGCCATCGGGCAAGGGGCGCAGCGAAATCGTGCGCACGCCATGGTCACCATATTCCCAGTGCACGTCCGGCTTGATCGCCATCTGTTCGACGAACTGGGTGCCGCTGAACGACGAATGCAGGATCACCACGTGGAACGGGTCGACCAGGTTCTCGTAGTGCTGCAACCAGTTGCACGGGATGATGACCGGGCCGCCGCCGCCCAGGCTGTTGGCATTGGTCTCCAGGAACTCGCCGTCGTCCAGCGTCTCGAGGCATTCGTACCGCGGCAGCACCGGCTTCTTGTCGGGCGGGCCCATGTAGGCCCAGATCAGGCCGTAGTGCTCCTGCACCGGGTACCAGGGCTGGCGCACCTTGTCGCGCGCGCGCCCGCGCTCGGGCTCGCACGGTTGGTCGACGCAGCGGCCCTGCACGTCGAACATCCAGCCGTGGTAGCAGCAGCGGATGCCCTGTTCTTCGACCTTGCCGTAATACAGCGAGGTGCCGCGGTGTGCGCAGTGGGGGTAGACCAGGCCGGGCCGTCCACGCTTGTCGCGGAACAGGATCAGGTCTTCGCCGAGCACCCGCAGCTTGCGCGGGGTGTCGGTGGCGTCCGTGGCCAGGGCGACCGGGTGCCAGTAGCGGCGCAGCAGTTCGCCCATCGGTGTGCCGGCGCCGACTTCGGTCAGTTCGGGCCGGTGGGTGCGGGCAGGCCGCCCGTAGGCGGTGCCACTGTCGGGCACGATGGCGATGGTGCGGCGCTCGGTGGGGTGCGGATTCAGTTGCATGTGCCGTGGGTTCAGTTGATGCTCACGCCGGCCGCCTTGACCAAAGCGGCCCATTGCGGGAGCTCCGACTTCTGCACCGCGGCGAACTCCTCGGGTGTGTTGCCCAGGGGCTCGAAGCCGAGGGCCTGCAGGCGCTCGCGCACGACCGCGGTCTGCGTGATCTCGCGCAGGGCCGCCACCAGCTTGTCGACGACCGGTCGCGGCATCCGGGCCGGTCCCATGAACCCGAGCCAGCTGTCGAGCGCGAAGCCGTCGAAGCCTTGTTCCGTGAAGGTCGGCACCTGGGGCAATACGCTGACCCTGCGCGAACCGGTGATGCCCAGGATCTTGATCTTGCCGCCTTCGAGGCTGGCCTTGGCCGTGGCCGGGTTCGCCCAGGCCACGTCCAGTACACCGCCGTACATGTCCAGATGGGCGGCGGCTTCGCCCTTGTAGGCCACATGGTCCAGCGGTGCGCCGGTCTGGCGCTTGAACAATTCGCCCGACAGGTGCGCCGACGACCCGGTGCCCCAGGTGCCGTAGGTCACGCGTCCCTTGGCCTTGGCCCAGGCCACGAATTCCTTGAGGTTGTTGGCGGGGTTGCTGGCCGGGACGACCAGCATCGGGCCGCCGGTGGCGATCTGGGTCAGCGGCTGGAAATCGGCGATCGGGTCGTACGGCACCTTCTGCAGCAAGGGCACCGTGGTGTGCGTCAGCGACAGCGTCAGCAGGATGGTGTAGCCATCCGGCGGGGCCTTGGCGACGAAGTCGGTGGACAGGATGCCCGCCGCACCGGGCTTGGCGTCGACGATCACCGCCTGCCCCCAGCGCTGGGTCAGCGCGGACTCGTAGGCGCGCGCCACGATGGCGATCGGCCCGCCGCCGGTGCCGAATGGCACGATGCGAATGGTGCGGGTGGGATAGTAGGCTGTCTGCGCCAGCAACGGCGTCGCGGCCGTGGCAGCCAGGCCCATGATGAAATGGCGTTTGTTGATCGTCATGTTGTCTCCGGGTATTGATGCAAGGCAAGGAAATGATGCGGCAGACCGTTGCCGGGAGACAAGTCGAAATTATGGATATGAGTTATGGCCAATCGTGATATCCGCAGCCTGGACGTCGGCATGTTGCGGACCTTCGAGGCGCTGGCGCAGGAGCGCAGTGTGTCCCGCGCGGCGGCGCGCCTGTTCCTGAGCCAACCCGCGGTGAGCGCGTCGCTGAACCGCTTGCGCGACACCTTCGGCGACCCGCTGTTCACCCGCACGGCCCATGGCATGGAGCCGACCGCACGCGCGCTGGCGCTCGCGCCCATGATCGACCAGGTGCTGGCCGACATCGCGACCTTGCTGGAGCCGCAGCACGGGTTCGATCCGGCGGCGTCCGACCGCATCTTCCGTATCGCGGGTTCTGACCACGCCAGTCATCCTAAATCCGGCAGTTACCCTGTAGCCGGGAGGCCGATTGGGGGCCTGAAC